>NVXP01000113.1 GCA_002733985.1 Fluviicola sp.
AAGCGACCTATCCCGATAATTATCGGGATAGGTCGCTTTTTTTATGGATTACTGTTTTACAAAACGCTCTGTAGTACGAACGTTTCCATCTTTTACAAATTTCAATAGATAGTAACCACTCTCTAAATTCGAAACTTGAATCAATGGATTAGAATAGGAACCAATGAGTTTTCCTCCAATAGAGTATAAAAGGATTTCATCATAGTCTAAGCTTGTCTCAATATGCAACTCCTCATTCACCGGATTTGGGTACAAATTGATCTCGTCCGTCATCACTTCTTCGTCGTTTGTCATGTTTTTAAACATTCCTATTACTTTACCACAAGATGGTTGGAAGTAACTAGCAGTTGACGTTGTACCATTCAAATAGTGAATAGTCGCAGTGACATAGTAATTACCACTAGTACAATAAGGCACTACATATGGTGCAGAAACATCGGTAAATGTAGGGCCAAACGGTTGGTTATTTATCGTTTGGAAAACAACATAATCAATAACACTATAACATGTGCTATTCGGGTTTATTTGAAATTCAGATAAGGACTTTCCGCCGCCACAACCATCAAAACAAGGTGGTAGAAGGGGAGTGATATAGATGTCACAGACTTGGATTGGATCACATATCACTGGGTTGATATCGTACCTTTTGGTTTCAGCCCATGGTGTGCATGCATCCCAAACTCCGCGCTTAACGTAGTAGTGACTGTTCGGATCCAATTCGTGATTGAAGCTAAATGGACCTTCTTGGTATTGGTAATTATTTGCATTGGATTGTTGCCACCAAGCAATAGATTCAACCCACTGATCTGGTGTATTCGTTCCTGGGAAGTGCTTGTATAAAGCAAATAAATGGTGTGGGTTTTTTCCTTGTTGATTCGCTCCTGTAACTGATAAAATTGGTTGTAGAAGGCTATTACAAGAAATGTCAATGTCAAAACTAGTATCAAATTGATCTGGCTGAAGTTCAATATTGAATTTTCGAAGTTCTACCCAGTTCAAACAGTCGCCCCAAATACCACGTTTCAAGTAGTAATTCTTTCCTTGAACTAAAGCCAATGGAACTGTGTACCATCCTAGATTGTCTACTGAATAATTCCACCAAGCAATGGCATCATGTTGACTATCACCTTGGTCACTTTGGTTGTTTGGGTCATTTGAATTGTTCTCCATTACAATGAACATATCGTATAAACTTGGATCCAAGGTACTGTTTGGTTTTACTTTTAACAATCCAGTTAAACAGTCAATTTGGTAATCATACGCCAAATCATATTGTTGCGGAGTGTAAGCGATAGAGACATTGTCTATATCAATGACTCCATTGCAATATGTACTGGAACTATTTTGCTGTGCTGCAGAAAACTCCAATATACTGAGCTCGTTGTCCAAGCTTGGGGGAATGCAAAATGTAGCCGTGTAGGTGTTGAAATTATAAATCAATGGAATGCTTAATTGTTCATGTAATTGTTGCGGATTTGGATGTGTTGTCATCCACGAACATCCTGTGTAATTTTTTAATTGAACATAAAGAAGTAGTCCAGGATTACCAGTGCTTTGCAAGCGGTTTCTTGCATCAAAGGTTACGGTGTACCTTCCTGCAGGCATTGATCCAATGGATTGTGCGGCAGATTCAAGGTCAAAGGAAGCACCACCGGGATAGGGGTTGTAGTATCCTTCAAGTTCCAATACATTATTCGCTCCGTCTAAAATGATTTCAGGGTTGTTATTGTTGTCATCACTCAAGGTGTTATATGCACATCCCTTTACCCACGGTGATGCTACTCCTCCTGAGCCTATGTAGCCTGTGGAACCATTAAAGYCTCCGTTCGTAACGGACTGAGCTGTTAGTGTTCCCGAGAGAAGTAGGGATGCAATCAAGTAAATTGCTTTTTTCATGAATTTTGAATTAGTTGGTTATTTKGCGCATAATCTTCATGAATTCAGCCCTCAATAAATGTTCACTCTTGGAGAAGATCAAGCTTTAATAATTTAAGGGTACATGAATRATTCACGCGTTCCTGAGTTAGTATCATTCGAAACTCAAAACCTAACCACAAATGATGATTTCTTTTAGTCTAGAAGCAATGTTGTTTTTAATAGATTCGCTATTTTTAGTATTCTAAAAATACACGGATGCCAATTTTATTTAAAGATCTACCCGGACCGAAGGGAATTCCATTTTTTGGGAGTGCGTTTGACATGGATTTACCCAACATGCACAATCAATTTGAGGAGATGGCCTATGAATATGGTCAAGTCTATAAAATCAAGTTGGGGCCCGTGAAAATGGCAATTATTTCCCATCCCAAAATCATTCAACACATTCTTCGAGAGCGTCCTGAGGGATTTGTCAGGATGAAGAAAATGGATGCCGTTTTGCGCGGTGAAGGAGTGCATGGTGTTTTTAATGCGGAAGGCGAGGATTGGAAGATGCACCGTAGAATGGTAGCAAAAGGTCTAGATGTGAAGCATCAGAAGGCGTTTTTTGATAAGATGTCTGTTTCTGTTGAGCGACTCTATGCAAAATGGAAAAAGGCAGCCGATTCCGGTGAAGAAATCGATATTCAACAAGACTTTTTACGGTTTACAGTCGACATTACCACAACACTTGCGTTTGGTTTTGAGATGAACACGATCGAAGAGAAGGGCGGAGTGGTGCAAGATCACATGGAGAAAATTTTCCCAATGATCTTCAAACGAATCAATTCTCCCATTCAATGGCACAAACTCATTCGAAGGAAAGATGACCGTGAATTTGATAAAGCACTGGATGCAATCAATGTAATGCTCGATCAATGGATTATTGATGGGCGAAAACGATTAGAAGATCATCCGGAACTCAAAGAAAATCCAACAAATTTCTTGGAGGCAATACTTATAGCTGCGGAGCAAGAGGAAGATTTTGGAGATGAGCAGGTCAAGGGCAACTTAGTCACTGTTCTTTTAGCTGGTGAGGATACAACAGCAAATACACTTTCTTGGAGCATCTATTTATTAACGAAACACACTGAATACCAAGCAAAGTTGCAGTCTGAAATCGATCAAAGTTTGGGCGGTGAAAAATGGATTCAGGAATTTGAGTCGACACAAGGGTTTAAGTTTTTGGAAAGTATTGCTTACGAGACGATGCGACTCAAGCCAGTGGCGCCTATACTCTTGTTTGAACCATTGTTGGACGTGGAAATTGAAGGATACGAGTTCAAAAAAGGCACGAGGATGCTGGTGCATTCACGATTCGCAGCAACGCAAGATGAAAATTTCACAAACGGTAAATCCTTCTATCCCGAACGTTGGATGAAGGAATCGAAATGTCCAATGCATTCACTGGAAGCATATATCCCTTTTGGTGGCGGCCCTCGTTTTTGCCCAGGGAGGAATCTTGCCTTACTGGAAATAAAATTGGTGCTGGCGATGTTGTTCAAGAACTTCGATTTGGAAATGGTAACTCCTCATGAGAGTATCAAAGAAATCATGGCATTTACAATGATGGCAAGCGATTTTAAAGTGAGGCTAAAGAATAGATCTTGAGTATAGGTTCACGAACTATCCGAATTTGAGATCATTAAATTTCAATGTGCTCATTCTATCGTTAAATTTTACCGCCTATAATTGATATCAACCTATGTCTAAATTGAATTCAGGTTTGAGAACAATTTGATTAATTTTGATATTGAATGATAGACCCCGATAACACCACTGTGAAAGTAGGAACCGATCGAAAGATTGTAGAATTTGTTAAAGATATCCCTCAAGATGATTGGAATAAAGTAGCAGATAATAGAAACATATACTTGTCACTTGGCTATTTGTCAGCCTTAGAAAGTGCTCTCAATGATAAAATGCAGTTTCGCTACGCGATATCATACTCTGATACAGGTGAACCTGTTCTGATTGCTGTATATCAGTTGGTTGTGTTCGTCGATAAGCGCCGACAATATTCAGGAGTTTTGTGCAATCTTTCTTACCACATTCACAAGAAAATCGCTGATGTGTTCACGATAAACGTGCTCGTCTGTGGAAATGTCTTTTGTGATGGCGAAAACGGATTCCTCTCTCGTGTGATTACGGATGATGAGGCGATGGATGAAGTCGCAGCGATCACAGAATCACTAAAAAAGGAACCATCCATTAAGGGAAAATCATCAATTACACTATTCAAGGAGTTCTGGCCGGATTCAACGTCCTATTCTGATCGTTTAAAGAACCTTCAGTACCGCGATTTCATGGTCGATGTGAACATGGTGCTTAATTACCATGAAAGCTGGTGCACGTTGGATGATTACCTCGCAAGCATGAAGACGAAGTTTAGAACGCGCGCAAAAAGCGTTTTCTCTAAATCGAAAGTACTTTCCATCAAGGATTTTACGGTAGAAGATATTGAGCAGAATTCTGAACGAATTGAACTGCTCTTCGGAAACGTTCTAGAGAAATCAGATTTTAGCTTTGGCCAATTGAATGCTCGAGCCTTCGTCAATTTTAAACGCAATTTAAAGGATGATTTTTCCTTTCGTGGGGCTTGGCTAAATGATGAATTAGTAGGATTCAGCACGGCACTTTTTAACGGAACGGTGATTGAAGCGAACTTCGTTGGATTGGATTATGAATTCAATAAGGAGTATTCTGTTTATCAACGCTTTCTGTACGATTATGTAGAGCAAGGCTTGAATCGAAAAATGAAGGAATTACACCTTGGAAGAACGGCAGAATTGGTGAAAAGCCAGATCGGAGCGTTGCCAACAAATATGAAATTATATGCGAAGCACCGTAAGAGTGTTTCGAACCTTTTATTAAGACCAATTATTCAATCGATTTCCCCAAGTGAATTCGAATTGCGTATACCGTTTAAAGAAAACTTTAAGTAATGGATTCATTAACGCAAATTGTATTAGGCGCAGCTGTCGGTGAGGCAGTCTTAGGGAGAAAAATTGGAACCCGCGCAATGATGTGGGGAGCAATTGCTGGAACAATTCCAGATTTGGATGTGTTCTTGAAATTATTAACGGATGATATTACGGCTACTGAAATGCACCGTGGTTTCTCACACTCGCTGGTCTTCAGTATTCTATTTGCCCCCGTACTGGCTTGGGTTGCTCATAATATCCACAAGAGGCGGATAGAAGTCACTCGGAAAGATTGGATGTTGCTGTTCTTCTTGGCATTGGTGACGCATCCCATGTTGGACATGCACACGACCTGGGGTACACAGTTTTTCTGGCCTTTTGAAGTGAAAATCACCTACAATAACATCTTTGTCGTTGATCCGCTCTACACGATTCCATTTTTGATCTGTTGCATCATTGCATTGTGTTACAAACGGACGAATCCTAGAAGGCGTTTCTTCAATAATCTTGGTTTAATCATCAGTACAGCTTACATGGCCTTAACTTTTGTTTTTAAGGGTTTTGGATATCATGCAGTAGACGAAAGCTTGGCGAAGCAAGGAATTGATTTTGTAGAGATTGAAACGAAGCCGACACCGTTCAATACGGTATTGTGGGATGCGCACATCGAAACAGAAAAAGGGTATTTATTCGGACATTATTCCCTGATGGATGATGATACACCCATTCAATTTTCAGAGGAATACCCGAAGAACCATCATTTAATTGATTCCATCCGAGATAATGAAGTGATTCAGCAGCTCTTGCGGCTTGCAAATGGATGGTACACGATCGAGAAGAAGGATGACTTTCTCATTTTCAATGACCTTCGATTTGGGCAGTTCGGAGTGAATGCGAACACCGCTGATTTCATTTGGAGGTATGAAATTCACGATGGTGGAAATGGCGAAGTGCGTGTGGTGAGAATTCAGCCAGAGATTGGCGATGCTGGTAAGGTTGTTGGTCAGTTGTGGAGACGATTAAAAGGCGATAAATCTGTGGAGTCGGAATAAGTTGATCAATTTCTCGTTATAGTCTCGTAAAAACATAACCATTATGAGATTGATTCTAGTTTTAATAGTACTTACTGCTGTTCCTGTATTTGGACAAAATCATTACATAGGCCTGAGAAGCGGAGTAAGTTTGTCGAATGTAATTTCGGAGGACCTTTTTAATGATAGAGATTTTAGAACGGGATTTATTGGTGGATTGACATACGAGTATAAATTCGAAAATAAGTTTAGTATTAGCATCGATCTTGTTTATGCCCAAAAAGGTTTTTCGGAAGATGCTATTTTTAACGATGAAACGGGAAGTATAATAGATCTAACCCATTCAACGAATTTCAATTATGATTACCTGTCAATTCCAATAAAGGGTGGTTTTTCAATCGGCAATAATTTTCAAGGGTTTCTAAATCTTGGAATTCTTCCATCCATGTTGGTTAATGCTAAAACCATAACTTCATCAATTGGAAGTTATGGTGCGCTTAATCAAGATATAGCTGAGTATGTTGACAAATTTGATTTGGGTGGATTATTGGAAATAGGAGGAAGCTATAAATTCAAAGAACGATTCTTACTTTTTTCATCTTTGACTTACCAGCAAAGTTTCACTTCAATAACAAACGATAATTATTTCTCAGATTGGAGCATAAAACACAATGGAATGACCTTGTCAGTTGGACTTAAATATGCGCTGACCGCAGGAGTGTAAGACATGTGTAACTTAAAGTTATCCTAATGTTATAGTGTATTAACACGGATGACTTTAACAAAATGAGACTAATTTTTAAACTAGGCTTAATAGCCTTATTGATTCAATCATGTAGTCTACACGATGAAAGTGCCTGTTATTGGGATTATGATGGAGGTCGATATTACACCTATCAAGGAGAACTACAGCTTGATTCAAAAACTCGAAACATGCTAAAGAACGACTCGACATCGTATATCCACAACACAACAGATATGGTCATTAAAGTGGTTGATATCCAAGGACGATTATTAAGCTATTCATTTAAGGGTAAGGCGAAAAATATTAGAGATGCAGAAAAAAAAATCAAGCGTTGTCTAAAAGAAATGGACAAAAGAAAATAGCCGAAATTCAACATTTCAGCAATACCTTCGCGTGGGACGGCTCTGTGCATTTTGTTGGTTCTGAAAGATTGAGGAAAGTGTAATTAAAGTCGCCTAACCAGTACTATTCAGTTAAACCGAAACAAACATAAAATGCGTCCACTTGATCAACTAGCGTAATAATAACAAACTTCCAGTGTAAACATCTTTTGAATTTGGATGCTCAACATAATCGTTCTGAACAAGTGTCATTCCCCAAGAATAAGCGCCATCTATTGCAGGGCTTCCATTGTATGTCCCATCCCAACCTACAAAAATATCGTGACTTTCGAAGACTATTTCTCCCCATCGATTGTAGATATATAAAGCATAATCATTTGGACTAAAGCCAGCTCCAAATTGAGGAAGAAATACGTTATTGTGCTCATCACCATTGGGAGTAAAGGCATTTGGTACGTAAAACAGTAATTCATCTTTTACACGAATTATTCTTGTCATCGTATCGAAGCATCCAGCATCATTGTACACCGTAAGTTGTACTACAAAACCTTCGGGCTGCGTTGTCTCAAAGGTGTGATAAACATTCTCCCCTGTATCGAATTCTCCATCTCCAAAATCCCATTCGTGCTCACTTGCACCAGATGAATAACTGTTGAACCACGTACTATTTTCAATGATCGTTAAATTAGTATTGCTTGCTTCGAAATTTGCTGTCGGGTTTGGATGAACACAGATGTAGTTTTCCATGAACAAGGAGTCCATGCATCCATACTCATTTGTAACATAAAGCATTGCATCCAAACAATCTGCTTCGTCAAGTAAAATGGTATTTGATCCATTTTGGTATAGTTCCATGCCGTTACTCAATCTCCAAAAGCTGTTTTCTTCATCAGCACTGTAGTTTCCAAAAGTTACAGGTTCACCTAAACAAACTTCAGTTGCAGGATAAGGGTTTAATACCGGCAGTTCGTGACCTTCGAGTGTAATCGATTCGCTGAATAGACAGCCATTTGTATCAACAATTGTTATGGTATACTCTCCTTCACCAAGACCTGACAATAGCGCACTGTTTTGAGCAGAGACATTATTGCTCCAAGTACATGAGTAACCTGGGCTACCTCCGTTTATGGATGCGAGTATACTTCCGTCTTGCGCTCCAGAACAACTTATTGGAAGTCCAGAATAATCAGACAAAACACCTATGCTTGCATTCATTACTGAGGGCTCTGTTAAGATCATGCTATCTATATATTCACAGCCATTTACATCCTGCACCATAACAAGGTAGGTGTCCGGGGGAAGTCCAACTTGGTCTTCATTTGAAGCATTAGGTAGCGCGCCACTGGATCCTGACCAAACAAACGAGTAATTTGGACTTCCTCCTGTAACGGTGAGATCAATTTCTCCATCGGAGAATCCATTACAAGATATATGATCTCCACTTGGATAAGTTCCTAGCACATGTGTTACTGACAGCACTGTTGGTTGAGTGATTTCAAACGTATCGATGAGTGTGCATCCTGTACTGTCGATGATAGTCACACTGTACAGCCCAGCGCACAAATCTGTTTGGTCTTGCGAATTATACGAAGTAAGCTGCGCTGAGCCATTAAGGCTTGCCCATTCATAGGTGAATCCGGAAACTCCATTACTTACTTCCACGTCAATACTGCCGTTTGTAGCTCCGTAGCAGGAAACATTGTGCCCGCTTGGGTATGTGCTTACCACGTTTGAATGGACCCAAGGAGCTGGCTGATTGATAACCATCGTGTCAACGGTTGAGCATCCATTTTCGTCAACCACTGCTACAAAATATGTTCCTGCCGTTAACCCTGATTGATCCTCACTCGTAGGATTTACTCCAGACCCATCTAGTGTACCCCAGAAACAAGTATCATCTCCGCCCACATTTTGAAGATCAATAGTACCATCGCTAAAGCCATTACAAGATATTTCAGTTACAGTTGAATTAATCAACGAGTCATTGACCATCTCTAAAGCAGCTCGAGCATCTAATCTGCCTGCTCCCAAACCACCGATATAATTTGGATTTTGTGCATCAATATTTGCTGCCGTAGAATACAGAATGCTTTCAACGTCTTCAAACGTCAAACAAGGATTTAATGACAGCATCAATCCGATTGTTCCTGTTACAAATGGCGCAGCAAACGAAGTTCCACTACTCGTAAGGTAAAAACTGGGGGCAATGGCTAATGGAACATCGTATCCAGGTGCGCAAATATCAACAGAGCTATTGTGTTGATGCGTTGTGCTCGGATCTCCAATAATTTTTTCGTGATTGTCATTGGGGCCAATGCTTGACACAGCAATAACGTGATTCAGAGCAGCTGGATAAACTAAATTACTTGATCCTCCACATGTTCCTCCATTTCCTGCGGCTGCAACAATTATGGTTCCGTTGTTATAGGCTTCATCAATAACAGATTGTGCATAAGCACTATAGGAGCACCCTGCTGCCCAGCTAAGGTTAATCACTTTAGCTCCTCCGTATGACATCTGCAAAATTGAATTATAGCCCATCCCAGATAGGCTCATTCTACAATTATATCCAATTGAACTCTTTCCCATTCCATTATCCGTTGCCCCTGCAGCTGTTATCGCTACAGCTGTTCCATGATAGTAATAGTTAACTGGAGTTGACCAGGTGTTCACATTAACGTATTCGCTTTGTAAGTCTTCTTGATTCAAGAAGAAGTTACCATCAGAAATTCCAAGGATCATTGAGGTATCACCTATGGAGTAATTCCATGCTCCTTGCGCGTCGATTAAATCCAGTGCGTAATCTTGACTGAATTCAGTATTGTAATCGTCTGTTGTTGCCAATAAGCGATACTCAGGTGCTGCTTCAGGAAATTTTAAATGCTTTGATGATTTTTCAATCTCTGCAATTAGTTCACCAGCATTGCAATGACATTTCATTGAGTAGACTTTTTTCAAATCTTCTCTTCTTGAATCTGGTAGTACAGCTTCAATAGTAACAATATGGAATTGATCAATAATGCGTTGAATTTCTGAAGAACTAGATTTTAACTGTCCAGATTCGTATACAGGTATTTCATTCTGGTTAACAATTGTTATCCATATCTCATCTTCTACAACTGTTTGAGATAAACAAAACTGGGTTGTAATGAGGAATAAGAAACTTAGTAATAGGGAGTGATTTTTCATGCGTTAGGATGTATTAATGGTAACAAAGGCTTTTCGGTTAAATAAATTTATGACCTTTTTCTCTCATCCTATACCTTGGAACTTCCCAACGCACCTCATACATTTCCAATTGTTAGTCTCTTGTTTAAGAGTGGTTTATGTGCGGTTGCTTGCTTGTAAACCGTTGAAGTTCACGTTAGAAAACTGATAATAGCAGCTCGTTCGTTATTTAGCTACTTTGGGAAAGTTCAAGTTTTAACAAACGTTTCCTATTCCGATTTTTATATAAATAAACAACGGACTACCATGCGGCATCTAATTACACTAATCGTTCTTGCTACGTGTGTACAACTGTCTTTTGCCGCTATTCAGGTGAAATCTTATTACTTCAAAAAAAACTCCGTGGAATTGACACGAGATTCCCATCAAGAATTAAATGACTTTATTTCAACACTGGGTAATACAAATATCCAAATCGTTGAATTGAGTTCTTATGCTGAAGGCTCCAACCCAAATTCTAATAAACGACTTTCGAATGTTCGCATCAATTACATAATCGATGTTTTAGGACTGAGGAATCAAGCTGTAACGATCAACTCTTGGGGAAACAAGCGCATTAATGTGAAATTCATTCCATTAAATTGGGACCGAATCGACGTTTATTGTACTGTTGAGCAGTTCACTGCCACTTCAGAAAGCAAGGACATAAAAGACGACATGCTGAGCAAATCGACCACGACATTCTGTCCTCGTATAGGTTTCAATCAATCAGCCAAGCAGGAAGAGGTTGCAATTCACGAAAGCAGTGCGCATCAATCATTGATTCTCAGTATTCTATTCAAAGGAGGAACAAGTGATCTGATAAAAGAAACCTTACCCTCTCTTCACACTTTGTACGATACGCTTCGCACGAATCCTGCACTCACTGCCCACATTAGAGGGCACGTATGTTGCGATAATAGTATGAGGGTTAGTCGAAAGCGCGCCAAAGCAGTGTATGACTTTCTTATCGATAAGGGAATTCCAGCAGATCGACTGAGCTACAAAGGCTATAGCAATAGTATTCCCTTGGTACATCCTGAAAGAAACGCCAGAGACCGTGGTCTTAACCGTCGGGTTGATGTTCTTTTTTCCATGAAAGTGACCGAAAAAATAGGCGAGGAATAAATCCGTACGAAAGCTTTCATCACTAATAAGCAATTTTTCTTCAGTTACTCTGGACCTTGATCGCGGCTTTCAAAGTTTAGCTAGTTCGTTTAGAGGTTTTCATGTTTGAAACAAATGGACAAGCAAACCTAAGTGATGGACATTTCCCTTCAATAAAATCGCTGAATTATGGTCATGATCTTGAAGCGCTGAAATCGGCCATTCAATATCTTGAAAATATGATTAAAATGAAGTAGGGTGTGTTCTGATGAAGGCTGATTCAGTATTGCCTTCGCGAGGGACAGCTATGTGCATTTTTTGATTCCTGAAGATTGACAGGAAAGTGTAATTTTGAGTTGCCTAATTAGTACTATTCGAAATGTTCGATTTTTTCTTGGGTAGAGGTGTGAATAAATTTGAGGCAGTTGAAAACGGTGTTTGAAATTGTTCATTGATAATGCGCCTTTTATATTATAGGTCGGATATGTGTAATCGTACCTATATCGAAATGTTGGGCGATATTAAAATCATTTAATTAATAATATGACAAATAACAATAATTCAGGTCAAGGACAAGGCACTGAAGTACCAGCGGAAATTAAAGGTTGGAATTGGGGAGCTTTTTTGCTACAATGGATTTGGGGTTTAGGTAATAAATCATATAAAACATTCATGATTTATATTCCCATTGCTGGAATAGCCTTCTTTTTTATCAATGGAGCTAAAGGAAATGAGTGGGCATGGCAAAACCGTAAATGGGAAAGTATTGAGCACTTTAAAAAAGTTCAAAGAAAATGGACAAGAGCGGGTCTAGCCGTACTTGGTGGCATGTTCATGTTGTTTTTTGCTATGTCTTTCCTTTTAATGGGCATTTTTAATAAATCCGAAGTCTACGAAATGTCAATTAGTAATATTGTGCATACAGAAAAATTCATTGACAAAGTAGGAGAACCATATGAGAGTGGTATGATAACAGGAAGCATTCAATCATCAAATTCAAATGGCTCAGCAGAATTAAATTACACCGTTGAGGGGCCAAATGGAAGTGTTGATGTGTATGTAGTAGGAGAAAAGATAGTTGGAAAATGGATAGTTACATCTCAAGTAATACATTACTCCGATGAGGACGAAAATGAAGTTATTGTATCTACAGATACTCAGTAATTGAATAAAACATCGCCCAACAAAGGATAAAACTGAAAAGCCATACTACATGGATCAGCAATGCCTTCGCGTGGGACAGCTATGTGCATTTTGTGGGTTCTGAAGATAGATGGAAAAGTGTAAATTTGAGACGCCTAATTAGTATTATTCGAAACGTTCGATTTTTTGTTGGGTAGAGGTGTGAATCAATTTGAGGCAGTTTAAAACGGTGTGTTTGAAATTGTTTTGGTGATGAGGCGTCTCTTATATAATGAATTGGGATATGTGTGACGGTACATATATCCTAATGTTACGATTAATTAGAATGCAACACTTAACGGATTCAATAAAAAAATCAATTACCAATAAAAACTGGTATTCTGCCATTGCTACGGCATTAACCATTCCAGACATCTGTTCCAAAATTTCTGACGGAACTAAAACGACCGGTAAAAAATATGCTCAATGGTTTGATGACTATGTTGGCAAAAATTATAGAACGAATTATTCTGAAGGTCAATTAGCAATGGTTAGAAAACATAGTACTGAAGAAGATTATCAGAACTTGTTAAAAGGAACGAAGTTAAGTGGTAATGACTGTTATGCTTTAAGATGCGCTTTTCTTCACGAAGGAACTGGAACAATATCAACTCAAAAAGCAAGAGAGATTTTGGATGAAATAAAATTTCTTGAGCCAAGTTTTGGCTTAAATCTCCATGGCAGTATTCAAAATAACAAATTGATTTTACACATAGATGAGTTTTCTTATCATATTATTGACGGAGTTGATAAATGGCTAATTCAACTGAACACCGAACAAACAGAAAGACTAAAATCCTTCTTAAAGGTTAATGACGTTTTCGACTTTGTTAAGGAAACAAAATAATGGTAACGCTTTATAGAACAAATAGAAGGTTGGATGGTTTGCAAAAAATCAGTACGATTTACAAACACTGCCAAATGGTTGATTTCACTTTTAAAAATGAATAATTTAAAAACAAAATACAACGTTTCGGTTCAGGGGGAACCCGTAAGTTTATTGCTTTCTTCTGCCTTCCTTGACATATGCTAAACCTAGCGGTACTCATGAAAATAAAGAACCATTTTTTAACTGTTTTATTGGGAGTTGCCCTAACTGCATGTGCGCCAGCACAAATAGAATTTGCAAATGAATTCAAACCAGAATCAGAATATGTGATTTCAACAAAATCGGAAACGAAAATCGAGATTACATTTGAAGCATCAGAGGATTTCATTAATCACCTGAAGTCAAAAGGAATAGAAAACCCTCAGATATCCGAAGAAACATCAGAGATGAAAATCGCTTACATGACTGGGAGTGAAAAGGACGGGGTCATGTCAATGGAAATTAAGTATTTAGAAACTGGGATGCCACAAGATGGGTTCATTAAAAATGGAGAATCTCTTAAAGGCACATATAGTTCGAAGGATAAAATAAAAGTTACTGAACTGCCAGGTGAAAGTCGAATAGGAATGGAAGCAAATCAATTAATGTTGATGATGAGCGATGGATTTTCAATTGACTTATTCAATAATGGAAAGTTATCAGTAGGTGACAGTACAACTGTTACAACCCCAATGAATATACCACTTGGACCTTATCAAATTACTATTGATATTGTGAATATATATGTATTGAAAAGCACTAACTCGGGAAGAGCAAATTTTGATATTTCTTCTACCTGCGTGTTAAAATCAGATAATTCACAAATTAGTATATCTGCTTCTGGCAGTGGTTCAGGAAATTGCACCTATGATATTGAGCAAAGAAGGATTCTTAGTAAAAACAGTAATGTAAAATTAATAATGACTGCTGAAATTCAAGACAATGTTAAAATGAATATATTTCAGGAAATAAAAGCTACTGAAACAACAGAAATAAAATGATACAGATCACATGCGTCATGCAGAACCGTTAGCACCAATTAAAATGAAACGACTTTACATCATATGTACAATTTTCCTCCTTAGTACTTTTTGCTATGGACAAAATACTCCATTGGCTTTAGCAAAAACAATTTTTGCGCGAGACACATTTCCAAACCTTGACAAGCATATAACAGGCGAATATAATGGTCATCCTAACGGAACAGATTTACCTGAGAACGTAACAACAGACTTTCTTTTACTCGGACAAGATGAAAAGAAAGCAGTAATCAACATAACAATTACAGATTCTGCAGGACAAGCATTTGATGGCTATTTACATTTTGTTAAACAAGACGTATGGAAAATAACTGCTTTTAGGGCATTAGCAATGACGGGTATTATTGCTCAAGTCAAAGAAATGTTTGAGAATATGACTCCAACACAAATTGATAGCATAATCGTGCAGTCAAAAAATGATTCCACAGGACATGCTATGTTTAGATCCAGAGAAGAATATGAATACGAACTCGGGAATTCTCGTTTAACTTTAGCGTCTGACCAAGAAATTATCAATCACTTCAAGAAAAACGAAAAAGAATTTAATCGAATTAAAGATGAAATTTTAGAGGAATTACAATCAACAACAGTAGATTCTGAATGGTCTATCAGAGTTGAAGAAAATCATAACGAAGCAGTAAGAAGAATGTATATATCATCCGTTTCAACAGGAGGATATCAATTTGGTAATTGTCTTAAATTTTTAATTGGTGGAATGGTCGATAACTTTGTTGGTTACCTATTTGTAAAAGACAAAAAAGATTTGCCTGACATGACTCCAAAGCGAATAATAATGATTCGAGAAATAGGAAGTGGTTGGTACATGTATAAGACAACTTAAAAGAGAAAATAGGGCTAACGGTAGATGAGTAATCGTGACCACCTTGAGGGATGACAACCCTTTTAACCAAACCATTAAACACAATTATGCACACCACATTCCAAATTCAAAAAACGCTGCTATTTGCACTGCTACTATTATTCACTTACAGTTGTAAAGAGAATCAAAAAAGTACACCCCTAAAAGAAAAGGAAGCTTCTAGCTCCCCAATACACGTAACATCTACACAAGGAGAAGAATGGAATGTTTTAGGAGTAAAGATTACTGGAAAAATTCTAAGCAGTCAAACAAACGGTGAGTACTCAGTTATTATATCAGAAACACCACCCAATGGAGGTCCTCCGCTTCATGTTCATGAAAATGAAGATGAGCTTTTCTATATTTTGAAAGGTAATTTTGTGTTTAATTCGGGTGACACAAAAATTGAAGCCAAGCAAGGAGATTTTGTTAAGTTACCGAGAGGAATTCCTCACAATTTTATCAATACAGACACTACTGTCGGGATCACGATGAATACGATTACTCCTGGGGGATTTGAAAACTTTTTCAGGGAAATTTCAAAATACTCAGCGATAAATAAGTTGACAAAACACGAAATTGACTCCATTGCAAGTACATATGGGGTTTCATTTATTAAGAAGTAACCAAACCTACCGCAACTAAGCATATACCATACACATTGAAGATCTAATTCACAATGTGCGCTAATTGACCAGTACACTTTATACCTTGGAAGTACCTTTCAGAATAGAGTACACCAAGAGCAATGCTAAGAAGTAACTCTTCACTTATTGCTAGCAACTGCCAATTTTCATACGTACTAATTCACATGTTATCACGCTGAAGTAGTAATGC
>NVXP01000114.1 GCA_002733985.1 Fluviicola sp.
TGGATTTCAGGGGAAAAGCGCGGATTTGAAATAGGTGTCGATGTTGTTCCTGTGATAGGATCATTTTCAGATTCCTATTTAGCTCCCCATGCTGGTTATCGGGCGGAGTTAGGTAGAAAATTTCTCTTACGAATTACTGCAGTTGGTTGGTGGTCTATTGATGGTGATGTCCTCGTAGTTCCTGGGGTTAGTTTAGGAGCACGGTTGTAATGCATTACCAAAAGTGCAGTTCGTGGCGTTTCTAATGATCCCCTAGGTATTGGTATCTATTTACGCAAAGTCCACAATTTTGACTGAATCAAGTCGCAAAGAAATGATTCTTCTATTCTTCATTTTTATTTCTTTAGAATGTCTTTTCGCTGCGTTGCGTCCTTTGTGTGCAAAAACGTCTTTCAAAGGGTTCTAAAATAGATGCCATCCCGAAATTTTGCTTTAATTTCGTCCAAATTTTCAGTTGAAACATCCATATCCAACTAAATTAAATACAACAAAGCCACTATGAAAATAAAGTGTAGTTTTCTCGCCTGCTTAATTTTCCTGCCATTTATGTCTTCATTTGCTCAGGGTGTTGATAATAAAGAGCTTGATTCGTTGATCTTGGTTTACTCAAATACAAAATTACACGACACGGTCCGTATTAACGCGATGGATGATGCCTGCAGCAAGCTAATTCGAACGAATCCAGAACGTGCTTTTCCAGTTGTACAACGGATGCTTAAATCAGCAGGGAAAATTAAAGGCCTCAAGTGGAAAGCCCGTGCAAACTATCAACTTGGGCTCTATTATGCTTATATCGGAAAAAGTGATTCAGCACGTCATTTTGGGCATCGAAGCAGGACAATGTATGTCAATGCAGATAATAGTCTTGGTCAAAGTAACGCTGCAAACCTTATCGCTAACACCTATTACAGTGGAGATCCTGATTCCGCACTCTTCTACTACCGCGAATCTGTTGAGCTGGACAACAACGCAGTTGTTTATCTGAACATGGCACTCATTCACAAAACCAAAGGAAATTTTCCTCTTGCCCTCAGCCTAATAAAAGAGGCCTTAGCATTATTGAAAATAAATCACGACGCTTCGGTAGAATCTTTTGCTTACGGTGTCATTGCTTCCACTCATTACTCTCTTTATGATTTTGATCAGGCAGAAACCTACTACCTCAAACAACTAAAATTAATTGAAAAAGTAAACGACTCTCAAGGCTTCATTTCAGTGTATACAAATCTGGCGAGATTGTATTTTGACAAAGACGATTCAAAACAATCGAATGTCTATCTGGCTAAATTGCTGAAAATCAGTAAAAAAGTAAACTCGGATCATGGAATGGCATCCTATTATGAAACTAAGTCTAGGACCTTGCTTTCTGATGGACAATTTGAGGAGGCTAAAGCACATGCAGAATTGGCGATTGAAAAGTACACAAATGTTGAAGGAGAAGGGGATGTGTCCTTTATGCTTGGTATCCTCGGTAAAGCAGAAATAGGAAGTAAGCAATATCAATTGGCCATTAAGCACTGCACCGAAGGGCTCGAATTGGCCACTATTAACGAGAGAATTGGTGGGCAGGAATTAGCCTGTGACTGTCTACATGAAGCATACAAGGCCCTTGGGCAGTATGAAAAGGCACTAAAATTCTATGTGCTCAACACTAAATACAAAGACAGTACATACAACATTGAAAATGCTCAGAAATCTGCACAACAGGGGATGCAATATGATTTTGACAAAAAACAATTGGCAGACAGCCTTGAAATTGTGGAGCAAAATCGTCAAACAGAAATTGAGCACATCACTGATTTGGAAAAAGAGAAACGTTTCAGAGTTATCTTGTTTGCAATTGTGGGAATTCTGTTTTTATTCATCCTATTCGGATACCGGGAAAACAGAAGAAAGAAAAAACAAGCAGTCGTACTTAACGAGAAAAACGAGCTAATCAATAAGTCACTCCATGAAAAAGAAGTTTTACTGAGAGAGATTCATCACCGCGTCAAGAATAATTTCCAGACAGTATCCAGTTTGCTCAAACTTCAATCTAAAAATGTGGTAGATAAAGAAGCTTTAAGGACCATCAGTGAAGGGCAGAACAGAATCAAGGCAATGTCCTTGATTCATCAAAAACTGTATCAAAATGAAACTATTTCTGCGGTTAGTTTTCAGGAATATACTGAACAATTAATCAAACAAATAACTTCTCTATTTTCTCTAAGGGAGTTAGAAATAGAGGTTCAGGCAAATGATATAGAATTGGATATCGATACATCGATCCCACTCGGGTTAATTCTGAATGAATTGATTACCAACGCCTGCAAATATGGTTTGTGTTCGAGGGATAAAGGGAAACTCACCGTTGTAATCAACAAGCCAACAGGGGAGCTGTACAAATTGACTGTTCAGGATTCTGGAAAAGGTATTCCGAAAGACATGGATTTCAGCAATATAAAAAGCCTTGGATTACGGTTGGTTCAGCAACTGACGAAGCAATTGCACGGCTCGTTTAATTATCAGTATGTAAACGGAAGCCTTTTTGAAGTCACCTTCAGGGATACTGCCTATCGAAAAGAAATTGATTAAATTTATCGTGTTAAAAGATGGATTTAATGATAGCACAAACTGATGTTTTATCCTAGAGTAAGCCCTTGTACAAATGAATAAAGTAACAATAGCCGTTGTCGAGGATGAAGTAATTATTGCAAATGACATTTGTGATACATTGGAAACATTAGGATATTCCGTTTTAGAGCCGGCTATTAATTATACGGAGGCCTTAGAAACCATTGAAAAACACAAGCCAGACCTGGTTATTTTGGATATACAATTGTCAGGAAAAAAAGACGGTATCGATCTTGCTTGGAAAATTAAAGAGGACTACAATATTCCCTTCATTTTTCTAACCTCCAATGCGGATCAGTTAACCATCGATCGCGCAAAAAGAGTTGATCCTCCGGCGTATCTTATGAAACCTTTCAATGAGGATGAGTTGTATTCTTCCATTGAAATTGTACTCTTTAATTTTGCTGAAAAACAGAAAGAAGATGAAAACTTAGTCATCAATGACTCCATTTTCATTAAGCAGCAAATGCTTTTCAAAAAAGTGAAGTTTGAAGATATTTTGTTTCTTAAAAGTGACCATGTCTATGTCGAAATCGTTACTAAAAATCAAAACAAATATGTTGTTCGAGGTACGCTAAATAGCTATTTAGGGAAACTGGATAACAATTTTGTCCGGATTCATCGTAGCTATATCGCTAACCTCTCACATCTTGACATGATCAATCAGGTGACAATAAAAATCGGAGCAATTGAACTCCCTATTGGTCAGCGGTACCGAAAGACATTATTGGACCGAATCAACATCGCTTAGAACACGTTTCTCTTCAGTCGTAACATGTTCTCCTTAGCTCAGAACATTCCTTCATCCGCGAGAGAATCTCTCCTCTATCTTCGTTTAATATTAATTCAAACTATTAAATGATGAAAACAAATTCTATTGCATTATTGGCAGTATTTGTAACCTTTTTTACTCAATTGAAGGCACAGATTATTGATCAAACAGTGGCTGCGATAACCACAACGATTTGTGAAAATGGAAGTGCGACGATTACAACGGGAGGCTCCGAATTGGGGGTGGATTATTACCTAAGAGATGATTCTGATAACTCTATCGTTGTCGGCCCATTGGCTGGAACAGGTGGACCTGGTAGTGGGCTAACCTTTAACATAGGTCCTCTTACAAGTACAACTACTTACCATGTTTATGCTGAAAAATTGGGTGTTGGTTTAGATTTTGATGACGTCGATGATCGTGTTCAAATCTCCCCGATTCCACCATTGTCAGGGTCATTTTCTGTAATGGGTTGGGTAAGGACTACCGCAGGAAGTATTCGACAAATCATTGGATGGGGCGCTGCATCTGGCATTAGTAAATACGTTGACTTTTCCATTGGTTTTGGAAAATTGAGGTACTATTCACGTAATACAAATGTAAACACTGATTTCATTGGTGGAAATATCATCGTTAATGATGGCAACTGGCACCACATTGCTTTTACTAAAAACGGAGGGACAAATCAAGTATCACTTTATGTTGATGGGGTACTGGATGTTCAAGGTACTTCAACTGTCCTCTTTAGTCCAATGGCTAATGCAACTCTAGGAGCAAACTATGCAAATAACAGCTATCAAGGGAAATTCAATGGAGCTATGGATGAATTGAGCGTTTGGAGTTCGGAGTTATCTATCGCCCAAATTCAAGACGATATGAATAACGGTACGTCAGCAGCAGCGGCGAACTTAGAAGCTTATTTCGATTTTGAAGAAAATGGAGGAACAACCGTTGGTGATAATTCACCAAACTCTCATATCGGTACGATGACAAATATGGACGCATCCAACGATTGGATTGTCGGTGTTGTTAAAGACCGGTTAATCATGTCTTCGACTCAGACAATTACTGTAAACCCACTTCCGACTGTGGTAGCAAACACTACGTCAGCAGCAATATGTGCAGGTAATCAAGTAACCTTAACTGGTAGTGGAGCATTTACTTATGCCTGGGACAATGGTGTCAGTGATAATGTGGCCTTTACACCAGGTGCTACAATAACTTATACCGTGACAGGAACGGATGCGAATAGCTGTACGAATACAGATCAGTTGACAGTTACCGTAAATGCACTTCCAACAGTTGTCGCTAACAGTTCGGCAATCGTAGTATGTGAAGGGAATCAAATAACATTGACAGGTAGCGGGACATCCACTTACAGTTGGAATAACGGTGTAACAAATAATAACGCATTTGCATCAGTATCAACAACAACCTATACCGTAACCGGTACTGATGGAAACAATTGTTCAAATACTGACCAAATAACGATAACCGTAAATGCAACACCTGTAGTTTCTGCGAACAGTACATCAACGACAATTTGTGCGGGTGATCAAATTACCCTCACAGGAGGTGGAGCATCTACCTATGCTTGGGACAATAGTGCAACTGACAATGTAGCTTTTGCTCCAACATTGAGCACAACTTATATGGTAACCGGAACAGATGGGAATAATTGCTCAACTACGGCTCAGGTAACCGTAACTGTAAATGCACTTCCTACAGTAGTTGCTAATGCAACAGCAGTAACAATCTGTGCGGGTGATCAAATCACTCTATCTGGAGCTGGAGCATCTACTTACGCCTGGGACAATGGAGCTACTGACAATACTGCTTTTGCCCCAGCGGCAACGACAACCTACATAGTGACAGGAACCGATGGAAACAACTGTTCAAATACTGATCAGGTTTCTATTACGGTAAATGCATTGCCAACTGTAGTTGCAAACAGTACATCAACAACAATTTGTGCTGATGATCAAATTACCTTAACTGGAACTGGAGCATCTGCCTACACCTGGGACAATGGAGTTGACGATAATGTCTCATTTACTCCTACTGCAACGACAATCTATACTGTAACAGGGACAGACATGAATAACTGTTCGAGCACAGCAATGATAACAGTAACGGTGAATACCATTGATAATACTGTAAGTGTTGCTGGTCTCACTATTACAGCAACAGCTTCTGCAGGAACCTACCAGTGGCTCGACTGTGACAATGTTAACTCTGCGATTTCAGGAGAAACGAACCAATTGTTTACAGCAACTGCTAACGGAAACTACGCTGTTGAAATATCAGAAAATGGATGTGTTGACACTTCTGATTGTATTTCTATCATTACCGTTGGAATCGAGGACAAGCTATTAGGTTTAAACGTGAGTGTCTACCCAAATCCTACTTCTGGCAACGTAACAATTGACCTCGGAAAAGAATACGGGAATGTTGACATAACACTAAGGGATATAACAGGAAAAGTTGTTTCTACTTCTTCATATTCAGCGACTGATAAGGTGCTGGTTAACATAGGAGGAACGGCTGGAGTCTACTTTTTGAATATACAATCAGAAGACAAAGGCATCACCGTTAAGCTTTTGAAGAATTAAATCCACAGGATATACATCATTTCTAAAAGGTCGCTTGAAAATTGTTTCAGGCGGCCTTTTTATATGTTATAGCAATTCATAAAATAATGTGTTTTTATCCGATGTAGTTCAAAAAATCACTCAATGACTACTTTCTCCTGAGCAATTGTTCTTCCAGACTTATCCTTGAGTAGAACCAAATAATTTCCAGAAGGAAATCCTGAAACATCAACTTTATGATCAAAAGTTGAGTGAATCAATTTACCTGAGAGTGTATAAATCTCAATTTGAATTCCATCCGGACACTCAATATTCAAGTAATGTGAACTTGGAACTGGATAAATCGAATAAGAAGTGTTTTCCCAATCGTTTAGCTTATTCGAAGCATTCAGATCCAGCCGAAAAAGTCCCGACGTCCCTGAGAAGCTTTCTTCAGTTGAGATGTAATAATTAGTTGCACTAATTAACGAGATTCCCTCCAATTGATACGAATAACCCGCTGGCAATTGAATGGAATATCGTTCTACCGTAGCAGCTGAAAATTGAGAATTCGTAAAATTGCTAATTTCCGTTACAAAAGGATCGTTGAAAGCATATCCTGAGAGCACAATTGAGTTGGACGAAGCATTGAAACTTGCTCCTGTAACCAATCCTTSTGTGTTGATGCTATCAATTCGYGGWATGGARTARYTTCCTGGAGTTTTGGATAAGGCATAAACGTTTGTCCACATGTTKCCCCAGTTTTTGGTGAAKATGTASAGACTATCGTTCCATGAAATTAGTGCTTCGGCATCAAAATTYGTWGAAAAGGTATTTGAGGTAAAGTCTATTTGATCGGCGTAATTGAATTGAATGGTATCTGCACTAACCGTGTCATTTGGTGTTGTGAGATAGTCTGAAATCAGGACACGGTATATCCGTAAATTTGTTCGAGTCCCATTGTTGTTTCCGAAATCCGCGATGTATATGTAGGTGCTATCATAACAAAGGTCTTCCCAGTCAAAATTGGATGCGTTGTCAATAATTACTTTCCGCAAAATCCCTCCAGAGACACTATCAATTTCGAAAAGTGCTGCTTCTCCAGCTGAGTCATTGTGAGTAATCAATCGATCATTCAGTAAAATCAAACCGGATGTTTCTTTTAGTGAATCTTGAAGGGGAGATATAAGATCGACTTGCTGACTGTACGAAGTGATTGAGGAGATGAGGATTAGGAAAATAATTGTTCGTTGCATGGTTAGGATTGTTAGAATAGTCAGATAGTCCGAAAATCGAATATACATCCATTTCAACCTATCTCAAGCGTCATCGGAAAATCGGAAAGCTGATAAGCGTATCAGAAAATCTGACGATCGAACTAATTAAACTTAATCGCCTTCACAGGGTTGATCCTCGTAATCACCATACTTGGAATAATCAGCGCACTTAAACAAACGAACAGCGTTCCAATATTGAGTAGTGCCCAATGCCAAATATTGATTTCAATCGGAACTTGACTTAAATAATATACTTCAGAATCGAGTGGAATCAATCCAAAGTATTTTTGAGACAAACAGATTCCCAATCCGATGAGGTTCCCCCAAAGCATTCCACGTCCAATTAAAAAACCAGCTTGGATCAAGAAAATTTTACGGATACTCCAATTCGTTGCTCCCATTGCTTTCATCATGCCGATAAAGTTGGAGCGAATCAGGATAAGTACTAACAAGGCAGATCCCATGTTAATGATTCCAATCAAAATCATCAGGATAAGAATAATGATCACATTCAAATCTAAAAATCCGAGCCAAACGAAGATGTCTGGTTCATTTTCGATAATGCTCGTAGCTTTCAATACTTCGCCATTTGGCATAAGAATCATTTCTACGCGCTTCTTCGTTCGAGTAAGAACTTCATCCAATTCTGACCAATCATTGACCATGATCTCAAATCCGCTGATGTAATTTCCAGAACTTCCTTTTCCGTCAGTCGTTTCTATAATTAATCGCTTTGTTCCATCGTTTATGGCGAATTTTGTTCCGTCTTCATTCAGATATTCTCTTTCGATCGCATCATCTTCTTCATTCAGTTTAAAATAACAACGGTATTCACCACCTGTCTCAACGGTGATTTTCATATATGCCGTGTCCGGAATAGTTGATTCTGCCAAATCTTCACGAGGGTTGGTCCAATAATCACTAACAATTAAGCGAATCGTCGTGTCTTCGTGTGGGCAGATAGGAAAACCAATGTATGAATCGAAACCATTCCCCCAATCGTAGCGGTAATTTCCATTTCCACCTGAAACTTGGGCTTTAATGACTAGTTGACCATCAATGGTTGTGTCAGCGATTTCAATAGCCGCTTTGATTCCCCAATCGTTGAGTTTTTGAACCGATGTTAGACTTCCCAAAACGATGTGTTTGTCGAACTCTTCCAATCCCGTTTCGTAGATTCCAGCGATTTTGAATTTACGTTTGACAGGTTGGTTTTTGACAAAAAATGCACTGACTTTATCACCAACTATGTAATTGAGATCTGCAGCGAGTTTTCTAGAAATAACCAAGTGATTTTCACAAGAATCTTGCGAATAATCGGGCAGTTCTCCCTTGAGAAGGTAATTCTTAAAGAAAGTCCAATTATAATCTGATCCTATTCCTTTAATGACTGCACCGTGAACTTGATATTGCGTTTCCACAGTATCTTTCCCAGTAGCCAATTTGTAGGAAATCTCTCGTTCTTCAGATTGAAGTAGAACGGGTTTGTATCCAACGACCGAAATTGACTTAATTCCGGGGTCGCTTTTAAGCTCAGCTAGAAATTGTTGATCGCGTTGAATGGGGTCACTTTCGTAGATCGAATTCTCACTTGCTTCCATAATGAAGATGTGCGATCCGAAGCCACTCACTTTTTGGCGTACTTCTTGCTGAAAGCCTGTTACAACAGCAATCGTGATCAAATTAACAATCACGGCTAAAGCAATACTAATGACTGAGATGCGGACAATAGGTTTGGAAACTTTCTTACCTTGCACGACACTCTTGAGCGTTTTCTTTGATATGAAATATTCGTATGCCAATCTTCTAGGAACTTTTCGACTAAAGTACACAAAGGTTTTGTGCCTAAAAAGCATTTTTATTTTTTTGATTTCTTCTTGTGGATACAGCAATTCTCCACAGCATGATGAGAATAAACCTGTAGTTCTTCAGGATCAAATCGATCGACTGGCTCAAGTTTCTGTTGGCGCAGAACAAACGGTCGATTATTTACCCTTGTTAAGGGATAAAAAAATCGGAATTGTAGGGAATCAATCGTCACTGATTGGACAAACACATTTGGTGGATTCACTTCTGAGTTTAGGGCTTAACGTAGTTAAAGTGTTTTCTCCAGAACATGGGTTTCGAGGAGATGCTGATGCGGGTGAACACGTCTCAAGCAAGAAGGATCAGAAAACAGGATTACCAATTGTTTCCTTGTATGGAAAGAATAAAAAACCGACTCAGGAACAGTTGAGAGGACTGGAAATTGTTGTTTTTGATATTCAAGATGTTGGCGTTCGCTTCTACACCTATATTTCAACCTTGCATTATGTTATGGAGGCCTGTGCTGAGGCAAATATACCCTTAATCGTTCTCGATCGACCAAATCCAAACGGACATTACGTTGATGGACCAGTTCTAGATCCAAAATTCAAGTCTTTTGTTGGAATGCACCCTGTTCCGATTGTTTACGGAATGACGATTGGTGAATATGGAAAAATGATCAACGGAGAAAAGTGGTTGGAGAAGAATCTGAGTTGTGATTTAAGAGTAATTCCGTGTAAAAATTACGATCACGATACGCCATATTCATTGCCTGTTCCTCCATCTCCAAATTTGCGATCAGATGTTTCGATTCAATTGTACCCCAGTTTGTGCATTTTGGAAGCAACAACGGTTACAGTAGGACGTGGAACGGATGGTCCATTTGAACGCTACGGTCATCCTGATTTTCCGAAAATGGAGTTTGAGTTTACGCCAAAGTCAGGTGTGGGGTCTAAAAACCCTAAATACAAAGGAGTAAAATGCTATGGCTACAATCTGAATGATTCAATTCATAAGCGAGCAACACAATTTGATTTGAGCTTCCTTTTGAACGCAAATGAACTTCTAAAGGGTAAAACCTTCGTAGATCGAACACGAATGTTTAATTTATTGTCTGGAAATGACATACTAATCAAGCAGTTGAAAGTCGGAAAAACCGAGAAAGAAATTCGCGATACGTGGAAGGCAGATTTGGATGCTTTCCAATTGGTAAGAGCGAAGTATTTGGTCTATGAATAAGACCTCTGCCAAAGGAGCATATATCCCATTTCGATAGCCGTATAATTAAATAGAATTGTTGAGTGAATTCTCTACGACTTGCCTGTTTAAACAATAAAAATTAGTTTAGCAATCAAGAACTTCTACTTAATTTGGAATCATGATCGGATTATCGAATAAAAAACTCTTACTCTCATTAGCATTTATCGAAGGCGCTTGCGTAATGGCAGTTGAATTGCTCGGCGCGAAGATGATAGCCCCCTTTTTTGGTAGTTCCTTGTATGTTTGGGCGTCTGTATTAGGGGTGACATTATTTGCCTTGATGGTCGGCTATTATTTGGGAGGGTACTTTTCCGAAAAATGGAAAAATCAAAATGGCGTGCTTTGGATTCTGTTGGCAGGAGGGACGCTGATTGCATTAATGCCCTACAGTAGCATGTGGATAATGACCACAATGATTGATTCTTCCATTCAAGTAGGATCAACAGTTTCAGTAATTGTCTTTTTAATGCCCCCCTTGATTTTTATGGGAATGACATCACCGATGTTAATTAATCTAATTAATTCGTCCGTTGATAAAAGCGGTAAGACAGCTGGACTCGTTTATGCGATTTCAACGATGGGTGGAATTTTTGGAACGTTCCTAATTGGATTTTACTTGCTTCCGAATTACGGGATAAACTGGCCATGTATCATTTTTTCAGCAGCCATAATGATCGGCCCAATTGCCCTGTTGGTTAAGAAGAATTTTGTAAAGACAGCTGCCTGTTTAATTCCTTTCTTCATCATTCTCTTTGCGAATACCAGCGGAACGGAGAATACCCACCGAAGCATAAAACTCTTGTACGAGTCTGAAGGAGTTTTAGGTCAAATTAAGGTGTATGACATGCCGTACCAAACAAGTTTACAAGGATTAAACAAGGGTAGAGTTTTAATGGTGAATAATACTGCACAGACAATCGGGAATGCAGATGATTTGACAAGAGATTTATGGGACTATTCATATTACTTCCCTTCAGCCTTAAGTACCTTTCCTGAAGGGGCGGATGTTCTTTTGTTAGGACTTGGTGGAGGATCATTGGTTCACCATTTTGATAGATTAAAGTTTAATACAGATGTTGTTGAACTGGATCAACGCGTGAAGGACGTCGCAATTCAGTATTTCGGAGTTAGACCTGAAATGAATATCGTTGTTGATGATGCACGTCATTATTTGAACATATGTAAGAAAAAGTACGACATTATTATGATGGATTTATTCTTGAATGAAACCCCTCCTGCCCATGTGTTGAGCAAAGAAAGTTTTGAAAGAGCGAAGAAACTGTTAAATGATGGAGGAGTGATCATGATCAATTTTTATGGTTATATCTCTGGTGAAAAAGGACTAGCGGCAAGATCGATCTATAAAACATTGAAGAGTATAAACTTAGACGTTAGTATATTGCCAACCCCAGGTGTCGAAAAACACCGAAATTTGATTTTTATCGCAGGGAATTCACTTCCTAATCTTGATGACAATTCGTACGAACTTTCCAATTTACCGAAACTCACAGCACTTAATTCAGAATTAATCGACACGAAAAAAATAGATTTTTCTACTGCTTCTGTTCTCGTTGATGCTAAACCTGAACTCGAGAAAATGTACTTATCTGCTGCTTTAGATTGGCGAGCGACCTCAATTGAGTACAATTTAAAAATGCTTCTAAAGGAAAAAGTTTTAAAATAATTACACAAACTGGCAACCGGTGTGAAATTTATGCGTTCTAGGGTTAATTGGACTTACTACTAAGTCCAATTAAATACTACTACTAGATGATTTTACAAAAGTCTAAAGATCATCCCTTTCTGGGGTTCTTGCTATTTATAATTAGCTTGATCTTAACAATTGAGGAGGCAAACTCTCAAGTCTCATCGGATAAGCAACAGCACATTGAGTTAAGTGATGCCCTGGAAGGCTCATTTCAATTTCAAATGATTAATCATCGAAGTCAACCTGCTTATGATACTGATTTACTAGAAAAGATCAGTAATAAACAAAAGCAGAACGAACGAGTTTCCTTTTTCTACAAAGGAAATATTAGGATACTTATTCTTTCAAAAAATGAAATCCAAAATGGAATTACCTTTTCTCAAGATGAGAAGGTGATTTATGTGAATCAATAATGTTTTCGGGTATTCCAACTCGAATTTTTCTACGTACTTAGAACTCCTCAAATGAACAACTTATTAAAGCTAACGCTTAGTATTTTTCTGATTTTCAGTGCATATGCTACGATTGCCATGCCAGGTGGTCCAGGTGGTGGGTGTACACCTGCTGCAACAATTGCGCCCGGTGTTTCTCCTGTCAGTTGTGCAGACCCAACATTTGATGCTGGTACTGGTGGTAGTATTGATTGTGCTACGGCCACTCCTGTGGCAATGCCGGGATGTAACTCGTGTATTTCTGGTACAACGGCAAATAGTCAAGATGGCACCACAACAACCTATGGGGCATGTGGAGCTGTTGATGGTATTGTGTGGTTTCAGTATACTGTACCGGATGCGAATAATACGATCTCTTTAACTCCCGGAACGCTTGTTGATCCGATTCTAATTATATCCGATCAACCCTGTGGAGCTGGAACCTTTAGTTCCTGTGAATCGGGAGCAGGTGGTGGTGCAATATCGGATAGCTATGGTTTAACTCCCGGTTCAACAGCTTGGATCGGTGTCGGGTCAACATCCGAGACAGATGGGACGTTTGATTTGTGTATTGAATCGATACCCGCCCCCGCCACTGGTGGGAATACCTGCGGGTCAGCATTAAATATTTGTGATCCCACTGGGTTTAATGTCCCCATGAATAATTCTACTGGTTCAGGTACTACACCAGGTTGTTTTTTTTCCGCACCGCAACAAGATACATGGATAACATTTACAGTTTTAGCTGATGGAACGATGGATTGGAGTGGTATTCCTGATGCCAATGCTGAGTTTGATTGGGCCATGTATGATATTACATCGGGATGTCCTGGAACAGAAGTGTCTTGTAATTACAACTTTGCAGGTCAATGTGGTGATGATTTTGGAGTCGGTGGTGCTGGGGCTGAGTTTAATGCCTCTTTTACAGGTACAGCTGGCCAGACTTATGCAATTCAAATTGATAACTTTTCAGGTAATGGTGTAGGTTTCGCTTTTGATTTTACGGGTACCGCAGTAATTGCACCAATCGCGGATTTTACAATGAACAATGTACTGTCTTGTACTGGTTCACTAACTGTTGATTTTACAGATGCCAGTCTTGGAGCTCCTGTTGAATATGATTTCGGAAATGGAAATACATATACTGGAACGAATCCTCCAAACCAGACATATTCCACTGGAGTCTACCCTATATCGGTAGATGCAACAGCTGGTGCCTGTGTTGATGTTCTGACACAATATATTACTGTTTATGATCCTCTTGCGGCAATACTTACGCCGACACCTTCCCCTTGTGCAACACCATGTGGAGGAAGCGTAGCTCTATCAAATGTAACGGGAGGAGATGGTGTTTATACATATTTGTGGAGTGATGGCTCAACAGGAACATCAATTTCAAATGTATGTCCCGGTCCATATTCTGTAACAATTATGAATGCTACCTGTGGTACTTCACTTGTTTTAAATACAGTTGTTACAGTCATAGATAATTTGCCGCCAACAGCAACAAACCCTGCGGATATTAATGTTTCTTGTGTCCTTGGGTTACCAGCATTTGATATAACCGTAGTCGATGATGAGGCTGATAATATTACAGCCAATCCAATAGTAACTTGGATCAGTGATGTTTCTGATAATCAATCTTGTCCAGAAACGATCATTCGAACTTACCGAATTACTGATGATTGTGGATTGTTTATTGATGTTACGCAAACGATAATTATTACAGTGACTACAGGTCCTGTAGTTCCAGTAAATGGTGCATCAACAGTGAATTGTCCATCGGACGCGAATGTTCAACCTGCACCTCCTGCTGTGAATGATCAATGTGGAGACCCTATCACACCAACAGTAGTCGCACCAACAGCAGTTGCTTGTGAAGGAGATATGGTTTGGACGTTTACCTATACTGATTGTGCAGGTAACACAGCTGATTGGTTGTATACTTACACAGTTGATTTGCCAACGTTTGCTATTGCAGCTCCACTAGGAGCTTCAACAGTAAACTGTCCAGCGGATGCAACTGTTCAACCAACAGATGCAGGAGTAATAACAGATCTTTGTGGAAACGTAATCACCCCAACAGTAGTTGCACCAATTGCAGTTCCTTGTGAAGGCGATATGGTTTGGACATTCACTTATACAGATTGTGCAGGTAACGCAGTTGATTGGACACATACTTACACAGTTGATTTGCCAACGTTTGCAATTGCAACTCCACTAGGAACTTCAACAGTAAACTGTCCAACAGATGCAAATGTTCAACCAGCAGATGCAGGAGTAATAACAGATCTTTGCGGGAATGTAATCATCCCAACAGTAGTTGCTCCAACAGCAGTCGCTTGTGAAGGCGATATGGTTTGGACGTTTACTTACACTGATTGTGCAGGAAATACAGTTGATTGGATCCATACTTACACAGTGGACATGCCGATTTTTGCGATCGCAACTCCATCAGGAGCTTCAACAGTAAACTGCCCAGCGGATGGAAATGTTCAACCAGCTGATGCAGGAGTAGTAACTGATCTTTGTGGGAATGTAATTACCCCAACAGTAGTCGCGCCAACGGCCGTAGCTTGTGAAGGCGATATGGTTTGGACGTTTACATATACTGATTGTGCAGGAAACACAGTTGATTGGTTGTACACTTATACAGTAGCCATGCCAACGTTTGCTATTGCTACTCCATCAGGAGCATTAACAGTAAACTGCCCAGCGGATGGAAATGTTCAACCAGCTGATGCAGGAGTAGTAACTGATCTTTGTGGGAATGTAATCACCCCAACAGTAGTCGCGCCAACAGCGGTAGCTTGTGAAGGCGATATGGTTTGGACATTTACCTACACTGATTGTGCAGGTAACGCAGTTGATTGGTTGTATACTTATACAGTAGACATGCCAACGTTTGCTATTGCAACTCCAATGGGAGCTTCAACAGTAAACTGTCCAGCAGATGCWGCTATTCAACCAACGGATGCMGGAGTMGTRACAGATMTTTGTGGAAAYGTAATCACMCCAACAGTAGTMGCACCAACAGCRGTWGCTTGTGAAGGYGATATGGTTTGGACGTTTACTTACACAGATTGTGCAGGAAACGCAGTTGATTGGACGCATACTTACACAGTTGATTTACCAACGTTTGCTATTGCAACTCCAATGGGAGCTTCAACAGTGAACTGTCCAGCGGATGCGAATGTTCAACCAACGGATGCAGGAGTAATAACAGATCTTTGTGGAAACGTAATCACCCCAACAGTAGTCGCTCCAACAGCAGTTGCTTGTGAAGGCGATATGGTTTGGACGTTTACCTACACAGATTGTGCAGGAAACGCAGTTGATTGGACACATACTTATACAGTGGACATGCCGATCTTTGCGATCGCAACTCCATCAGGAGCTTCAACAGTTAACTGTCCAGCAGATGCGAATGTTCAACCAACGGATGCAGGAGTAATAACAGATCTTTGTGGAAACGTAATCACCCCAACAGTAGTAGCACCAACAGCGGTTGC
>NVXP01000115.1 GCA_002733985.1 Fluviicola sp.
TGAAAAGCATCGTTTCATTCGAACGCACAGAAACTTCCTGGTCAACTCAAAAATGATCGAGGAGATTATCCTTAATGAGGACACGATACTATTAAAGGGAAATCGATCTGTTCCTTTAAGTGATAACTATAAAAAGTTGACAAAAGATTTTAATTTGTTGAGTTAACATAAGCACTTAGTTCTCCGTTGAATCATTTCAACAATTCATGATTATTTCCTATGTTTCAATGTCTAAACTGGGCCAATCAGTTTTGTATCGACATCTGAACCATTAACTTCTCCAACTTCAAAACTTTCACTTGGAGAAGTTGTTCCAATTCCAACTTTACTATACGCTCCTCCCCGACAAAAAGAGCAGCTTGATCAGTTCTGTACCAAGACCAATCATAAGGAATTTGGAAATATTGTTAATAAGAGGAGAAACTCCGTTATATCCGTACCCAATAGTCATCGTACCAGTTGCTGTAGATCCTACATAACTCCCAATTACAATAGAATTACTACCTGAAGAAAGTGTTTTGTTGTGAAAAGTGTTTCATAAAAAAGTGATTTAGGTATAAGAATTCGACTGCGACGCTATGCGCAAACAGAACTTTAAATTAAGCGGAATAAACAGGAAAAATTGGGGCATTGTGCGATTGGTAATATTCACAGAAGAAGAAGTGGAGGATCTTAATTATCAGTTGGAAAAAATGACTGGGTGAGATTGATTCAAAAATCCCATTTACTACAGTCTCGTAGTAATTATTTTAGATCACAAGGTTAAACACGCTCTCTGAACACAAGATCAAAACCCTTATAAACAGACAGTTGCCAACACTCCCCAATCCATTGAGTTATTCCATTTTTCAATAAATGAAAGAAAATTAAATTTGGATTCTATTCCTAAATCGCGTAATTTCTTATTTCACTTTACTAATTAAATACTACTCCCACATGTATAAAACTCAACTAAACTCCGTTTTTGGAGCAAGTCGTCTTAGTCTTGCCTTCATCCTATTATTACCGTTACACTTTACTTGTTCCGGTCAGACATATTCAACACTAGCTGATGGTGATTGGAATAACACTACAAATGTGTGGTCAATCGATGGCGTCACTCTATGTTCATGTTCTCCAAGTCCTAACATAAATGGTTTTGATGTTGTCATTTCGCACCTTGTTAACATGACAGATGACCTTACTATTAGGTCTGGTAATTCTATTTCAGTTAGTGATGGGGCTGAGATTTCAAATTTTCTTTACACAATTGAAATTGAAGATGGCACCTTAACTAGTTTTGGTCTTGTTAAAGCCAAAAAACTGATCGTTCTAACATCTGGGACTGCAATGTTACTTGGGCTTACTGAAATTGATTTAAAATTTATTATCGAAGGAACGGTAACTTTTGACTCTCTTGTGATAGCACTTAATACAAATATCGAAATTAGCAATACTGGAATATTAAACATGGAGCATGGTACGAGGGTTAACGTACTAAATGGAAATATTTACAATTATGGATTAATCATTTTTAACATGTCATGTGTTGAGTTAACCAATGGCTCTCTTGATAACAGGGAAAACTCAGTAGTTGCAGGTACAGGGTATGTTAATGCGATGAACGGGGATATAGAGAATATTGGTAGTTGGAGCCCAACTGTTCATTGGTGTGCCTCCGGTGTAGGAACTGGTATGTCAATCCCTGAGGATTGTTCCATCGGTCCTTGTGGTGCGATCATTCTACCTATTGAACTTCTTTCATTTGAAGTAATAAATATAAACGGCATCGTTGAACTGTACTGGACAACTATGAGTGAGTTAAACAATGATTATTTTACCGTTGAACGGAGCATTGATGGAATTCATTTCGAAGAAGTAGTAATAATTGAAAGTGCACAAACGATCAACCAATCTCTACGATATCATGCACAAGATATCGATCCATATAACGGAATGTCATATTATAGACTTAAACAAACAGACTTCGATGGAGAAGTTCAATATTTTGATCTCCAATCAGTGATGTGCAAGAGTTCTATAATCGATGTAACGATATATCCCAATCCTTCAAATGGTTGCGAAATATTTATTAAAGGAAAATCGATTAATGAAGAGAGAATTAATGTGTTAATTTACAACCACTTATCTGAAATAGTATATTCAAAACAGATCAATGATCAAGTAAAAGGAAAGGACATAATTGTTGACCTACAGAATAAACTTCCTTCGGGCATTTATGTGATCACAGGAAATTCATCCGATTCTGAAATTTTCAGAAAGAAATTAGTGATGAACTAGGACAAGCTCATCAGTAATAGCATTTTAGACTTCTTTTTTTATTGTTTAAATGTTTAATATAGTCAATTGTACTTGGTTCAAATGAACATGTTCAAGGCGATTATCTAAGCTGTTACGACAAATGAAAACCCCGATTCATTGAGAAATGATCGGGGTTAGAACCTTGATTGAAAAAAGTTCAAATAATGATATTGTAAAGCATAAAACCGTATGCTTTACAGTCTAATGTTATACGCTTCATTTATCAAGGCCAAAGTATGTCCTGTCATTCAAAATTCCAATTGAAAATAGGAAGTCTTCTTTTTTGATTTACGTTCCAAAGTCCAATCTGGATTCCTTTTAATTTTTTTGAGACGTTAACCAGTCCAAGTTGTATTCCTTTTTGTTCAACTGAGAAATTAATAAGAGCTAGTTGCATGCCTCTGAAATCATATGACGAATTTGCTAATAAGCTCAATTGAAGCCCCTTCGACTTATAGCTTCCGGAAACGAACCCAAGTTGAAAACCGTTATGAATTTGTGCTGCATTATATGACGAAAAGGAAAAACCATTTACCTGAAAATTGTATTGCCCTATAGTTCCTATACTAACGCCATTTGTGATGCATTCGCAGCTTGTACCTAAAGTTGATAGGCTAAGTCCATTAATGATTTCTGATTTGGGATCGATCAACAATTGATTAAACTCAGCATCACTTTCTGCGAGTATTCCACTAAATGCAAGTGGCATGAATATTCCTGTGCCGATTAATTCAATTTTAAGCCCATTTGTATTAGTTATTCTAGGAATAAACCTCATTGTACCTAGACCAATTGAAATTCCGTGGATATTGATATTTTTCTGATGATATGACCATATCGGAAAGAAGTTTTTTGTAGAATCCTCCTGACCATATGAGAAATTTGAGAATACTAAAATAAGGAGAAGGACTATTGCGTTTTTATTCATTCCAGATGTATGTTACTTTTCTACTTAAAACTAATGGAATTAGGTCCAAACGGATTACGGAATTTCGCAAATGATGAGTGATTAGTTGTGAAAAGCGCAATACTGGATAATTATTTAGTCAAGCACTCTGGGCCTTCTTCAGGTATTACCCACTGTTAGCTTCTATAACGTATAACGTTTAGCATATGGCCAGTAGAAAGCAATAAACTTTCAAGTTTGCACTGAGCCAAAGCGTTATATTTTGCTTTTAAATTATTCATTCTTAAAAGCCAAATTAAAAATTTGGCAGTGTTTGTAAATAGCACTGCATTTTCATAAACCACAGAACGCCCTATTTGCTATATTCAGTGTTGTACACAGTTATTTTTTCTTTAATCGCTTATTACCCCATATAACCATTGCTATTAGGATTGCTCCTCCGATAATTATTAATGGAATTTGTTTTTTGTCACTGTCAATCTTAGCGTTCACACAATTTAAGTTGATATATTCTTGATTGTTATATTTCAAGGAAACTACCGATTCTAAATAATTTGACGTAAGTCCTTTATCAGAGTCAATCCCCAGCATAACATGTTTTCCAACTAGTTTCTTTAATTCAATTTCGTTGAATTTCACACAGTCATAATATTCGGGTATAATTTTAAATTTATGAGAGTTGTTCGTTAGTCCAATGTTGTATGATACACTCCATTTTTTTTTGAGTTTGAATCGTTCAAAACTCTCTATTTGACCACTTATATATTCCAAGTTTTCCTGAGAAGCTCTGTCTTTCAAAAGTGTAAAAAAAAGTATGTACAAGATTAGAGCTGCTCCAAGTCCAACCCCAATTTTCTGAAAAATGTCAAGTTTCACAAAAGTTCTGTTTTTTTATTGTGTTAATTATATTTTGGGTTGTTTTCAAGAGCATCAAAAAAACCAGGCATTCTTGGAAATTCAAAATTTTCCAAGGGCATATACCACAATCCTTTTATTTTATTCTCCTTAAGTGTTTGCCGTAATTCTTCTGACACAATTATCATGTTCTTCATTTCTCTAAACCTAAATAAATGGTTTCCTGCCATCACTTCTTTTTTAACCATCAGCTTTTCTACTGACCAAAGCTCGGGTTCATCTTCGTCACCATCGCAATCTGATTTCTCAAAATCCACGCAAGCAATTGTGGACATCAAATTAAATAACCAGTAGTCTTCGAGATACTTGCCTCGTCTATCAATTTTGGCAGGAAGAAATTGCATTTCAACATTGTCTAATTCCAATAAGATCTCTTTCAACCTTCCAGATACGATACCCGATGCCAACCCATGACCTGAGATAAAATCAGTTAGGTTTTTCCCACTAGCTCTGACATAATGCGTTTTTACAGGTAGCTTATTGAAAATATCAATAAGGTCATGTTGTTCCATGGTGTTGTTGTATTCTTCGATGTAGTAATCACCTTTGGTGTATCGTGTTTTTAAGAAAAAAAATTTATCACTCATTTGATTCATTAATGTTATTCAACTTCTACTCAGCTTTAGATTTCGTTGAAACCCTAATTTGTCTTATCTTTTTAATGACACATAACGGTTAGTATATGGCAAGTAGGGCAGTTGAAAGCACTAATTTTTCAGTTTGCTCTAAGCCAAAAGCGTTGTGTTTTGGTTTTAATTTATTCATTTTAAAAGCCAAATCAACGACTTGGCGGTGTTTGTAATTAGCACTGAACTTTCGTAAACTACTGAACGCCCTATTTGCTATATACAGTGTTACCAAACGTGTTTTCATTCTTTAATTACTTTTTTTGTCACAAAACCGTCTTTGGTTTGAATGATGAGAAAGTACATTCCAGTAGAGAAGTCACTCAAACTGATCGTTTGATAATCACTTTTTTCATTATATTTTTTTGTAGTTATTGTTTTTCCTTTTTGACTACAAACCTCAATTTGCATTATATTCGCTCCTTTGATCGTGAAATTTGAATTACTGGGATTGGGAAAAACCTCTACAGATAATGATGTCCCTGAAGTCAATTCATTTAGCGTCAATATGGTGCCATCATTAGCCATTCTTTTAAACCAAATATTCAAAAATCCATTCTTGGTATCACCCCAAACGACACTGATTGTATCGTCAATCATCTGAATTCCCATCCAATCATTCCCTGGTTGAGACAGTGTCGTGTCATAAGCGACAGTATCAGTAATAATAAAATTAGGCGAAAATGAAGTGGAGTCATTCCATAGAACAGCACCATAAAATTGTGAGGCGGTTGTGAAGGTAGAATCATCTGAATTTCGTCTGTCTCTCCAGGAAATAATGAGGTCACCATCATTGTCAAAACTAGCCCAGGCCATATCCTGCATTCTATTGTTACCAATTGGGTCATCATTTATTCTAATAGGCGTGCTCCAGCTAATACCTTTGTCATTGCTTTCCATAAAATTTACATCCATGTCTCCGTACAAATTACTCAGGAAAATAAATGCTAGATGGTCTACATCACTAGGGTCTGTAATCAATAATACGGTCTTTTTAGACATGGTGTCAGGGGTCGATACAATCAATCCATCAATTAAGGTGCTCCAGGTAAAACTGTTTCCATTATCAGAAGATTTAGCTAAAATGTATTGCGGATACACATTTTGAGAAGGAACATAACTTGGGTAAGTAATGTATAAGGTTCCGTCAGAACCAACCGCAAGAGAAGGTAAAGGTTGCGGAATTAAACTTCCTGCAAGCCAGCTAGCAGTATCTGCATAACGCCATGATTGCCATGTTACACCCTGATCAAAGGACTTGCTTAAATATGGATGATTTGGTGGAGCTATTTTAGATCGGTTCATAGATGTAATATACATTGGCTGATTGGTCGAAACGCTAGTGTCTATGACCATCCATGGTCTATCCACTGGTTTTTTATTACCATCATCAAATACATCAATGACCTTAGAAGGTGTACTCCATGTCAATCCTCCATCTGTCGATTTTACTGAATAGATAGCTCCAAGTGAAAAGTCTGCTAAAAAATCTATGTATGTAAGAAATAAATTTCCTTGATTATCAAATGCTAATGTGGGGTCTGCAGATCTATATACATTTAGCACATGAGGAATAGAGTTAGCAGTACTCCAGCTAGTACCTCCATCAAAGCTTACTTTGGTAGTAATACTTAAGTCTGTCAATAACTTATATCCCATCCACGCTACTACAATATGTTGAGAATTATTTGGATTGATAACCATGTTGGGTTCACCGTCAAAAATTGAGCCTTGGGATATATTTTCATTTTGACCGAAAGACGGGGAGTTTATAAAAACGAATAATATGATATAAAGTAATGTTTTCATATTGTTATGTTTGGTAACGGTTACTATATGGCAAGTAGGGCAGTAGAAAGCGTTAACTTTTCAAGTTTGCACTGAGCCAAAGCGTTGTATTTTGTTTTTAATTTATTCATTTTAAAAAGCCAAATCAACGATTTGGCGGTGTTTGTAAACGGCACTGAACTTTCCTAACCCACTAAAAGCCCTATTTGCTATATACAGTGTTGGCATTTCGTTATTTTCTTCCTTGTTCATCATCAAGAGAGGTAAAACCATACTGATTTTTTAAATAATCATCCACGAACTCATTGATGTTAAAGTAGGTCTTAGTGTCAGTCGCTAAGTAATTCCCATTTCTAAACAGCTTTACAATCTCACCGAGTTTTCTTTGATATTCACTTTGCCCAGAAGCTACGTCTCGTGCATAAATCATATCCAAAAGAAACTCTTTATGTGCATGAAATTTATTCTTATCAACCTTCTTCAAATCCCTTCGCTCATCATCCCGATTTGAAGCTATTTCGTTCATTTTATCTTGAAATGTTTGTTGTTTCAATTCCTCAAAAATCGAATCAAGAAAGTCCCTTTCTACCTTGTATGCATTTTCTTTTATTATAAGTTCTATTCCATTTTCCAAATGCCTAATAGTCACCTCTTCATTGAGAACTGCATCTTGCTCTTTATCTAATTGATGTTTAAGTTCTTCAATTGATTTTATTGCTCGGTAAAATATGTCAAGTTCAATATCTGTCATCTCTCTATTCTCAATGAATGCCAACAAATGGATAAACAACATATGTTGTTTATCCACACTATATATTATTCTAAATTTAATAATTCAATCGGACTTTGTATTGCTCCGAAGAATGATCTCAGTTCAACAATCTAAAATGATCTTTGAACGAACGATTGTACAAGCCTTCACGGTATTTGAACAAATAGTGGCGCGCTCCTGCGCAGAGAAACGAAACATGGTAGCAAAACGTTGAACCGCAAAACGAATTGAGCCGAACGGAGGAACAAAAACAGCTGAGTTTACCAAAGCTCGTCAAGATGATAGATCTATCCTTGTCCAATTTCCAATACTAAGCGAGATCGATTGTTTCTGAAATGCAAAAAGTCCTAACTCTCGTTAGGACTTTTCATTCTTAGTGACCTTGAGCGTCCTTAGTTCAACCTTTTTGAAGGAAGATTTAGAACGAATGATCTTTGATTGAAGTTCAAAAACATCTTAACTCACTGTCCAGTCTATTATAGCAATTCCACTTTCTTATTTTATCGATTTCACAAATCGAAGACTGCGTATTGCTTGTTCATTTGAAATAATCAGGTTGTACATCCCGCTTTCCAATTCGCTCACATTAAGTACCAAGTTCGATGTATTGATCTCACCATTCATAACAATTCTTCCAGCTTGATCAGTAATCACATATGTTGTGTTATCCAAAATATCTGTTGAGAACATTAGGTTCACTTGATCATCAACTGGATTTGGATAAAGAACAATTTTACCAAATGCAAGATCTTCAATTCCTACAACACTGTGCGTGTGTACTATTGATGTTCCTGTACAACCATTTGCAAATGTAACTTCAACGTAGTATTCTCCACTTGCTGTTACCTCATACGTTTGGTTTACTCCTCCTGGGATTGGATTTCCAGTAAGGTACCATTGGTAAGATACTCCTGCAATCGTAGATAGTGTGTCTCCATTAACATTGATTGATACAATTGGAACAGTTAACATGTTTACTGTCGTTCCTGGAGATACACATACCTGATCTTCATTGTAGATAACATGTGAAATGAATCTTCCAGCTTCAATAAATTGAGCTCCATCTAAATCGTTAATGTGCTCTGGCGTTGGAATTGTCAATCCGTTGATTGATGACAACTGATCCTCGGTGTTGTTCCCAAAACCGAATACCGAATTGTCTGTTCGTTTAACCAACGTAGTGTATTGACCTGTAGAGATCATGCTTGCACCTTGAATATTCACTTCATACGGCATTGTTACGTCTACGTAATTCGTTGAACCAAGTTGACCAAATCCATTTGCTCCACTTGTATACACTTTATTCTCAGAGCTAAGGAATGCACTATGACTAGCACCACCTTGAGCATTAATAATTTTCTTCAATCCAGATAAGGTAGGATCCAATCGATTATTCAAATCTCCTAATCCAAGTTGTCCTGAACCGTTGTTACCCCATACATAGAGGTCACCATTGTTGTCGATTGCAAAACTTTGGTACTCACCTGCTCCAACAGATACAATGTTCGCTAGACCTGGAACTTGAAGTGGACTCATTGAGCTTGTCAAATCACCTTGTCCAAGTTGACCGAAGTTATTGTTTCCAACTGCCCAAACAGTACCGTCATTTCTCAGAATAACGAAATGATCACGTCCACCAGCAATTGAATCAGTATTTGCAAGAGTTCCATTTAAGAATGGGAAATTGATGACTGCCGTATTTCCTGTTCCTAATTGACCTTGAGAGTTATTCCCCCAAACGTATACTTCTCCTGTAGTTGTTACCGCCATCGCACTTGATTCAGATGTTGCAGCTGTTTTAATTCCTGTTAACGTTGGAACTAATTGCGGAAGGTTCGTTCCGGTATATGTACCATCTCCCAATTGACCTGAGCCATTATCACCCCATCCGTATAAATCACCTCCAGTTGTAACTCCAAGAACGAAATCATACCCAGATGTCAATTCATCGAATGAAACAGTAGAAGTAGCGGCCAAAGGATCTGCACTGTTCAAGTTTTCACCATTCCCAATTGTACCACTCGCATTTTGTCCGAATGACCAAACTGTGCCAAGACCACCAGAAGTTGTCTCAACAGAATAAACTCCACTTGTATAAGCTACATAAGAAGTATCAGTTGCTCCAGAGATTAATGCTCCATCAAGATACCATTGATTACCATGCGATGCTGCGCTCACAAGAACAACAGAATCACCTTCACAGAAATCAGTTGAAGACAGTGCAACAACTGATGGTTCATCAATCACGTTCATGATGATGTAATCACTATATGCTTGTGTACATCCCGTAGCAGCACTGAACGCTGTAAACGTAATTTCATCCAAATCATTGAATGTAGAAGAACTGAGTGTATTTGTAGCTGACATTGGTCCCGTAGAAGCTCCGTTCAAGAAGAATTCATAGGTATCAGCACCAGAAGCTGTAAGTGTTACTGCATCTCCCTCACAAATCATGTTTGATGGAGCTGTCACTAAATCAAGCGTCATACTGGTTACAGTGAACGTGTACGTATCAGGTATTGAAGGACAATCACCATTAAATCCAGTAACCGAGATAACATCACCATCAACCAAAGTATTGATATCAAATGTTGTTCCTGCTCCAGATTGAAGTACGTTACCGTTCAAGGCGAAGTCATATGTCATGGCTCCAAACCCTTCAAAGGAAATTGGCTCATCCAAACAAATGATGTTATCAGCATCTGATGACGTTGATGTCAATGTTGGAAAGTCGTAAACTGTAAATGTGTACGTATCAGCAGATGTTGAAGGACATCCATTTGCCTCACCGGCAACCGTAACAATATCGCCATCTATCAATGGCACATTCAATGTTCCAGCTGGTGAGAAAGGCCCCGTAGGAACTCCATTCACCAAGAATTGATAATTAGATGCACCTGAAGCTGTCAAGTTAGTTAACTCACCTGTACATATTTGAATCTCACCGTTGTTGACGAGTGAAATGACTGGATAATTGTAAACCGTAAAGACTAATGGCGCTGGTGAACTAGAACAACCAATTTCTGAAGCTATCAATTCAACTTCGTCGCCATTTACCAATCCTGTTGTTGAGAAAGTAGTTCCCGTTGAGGCAGGTCCGGTAGACACTCCATTTACGAAGAACTCATAATCTATAGCTCCCGCTGCTGTGAAGGTAATATTGTCTCCTGTACAAATTAACAGGTCAAGATCAGAACTTGTTAATGTTACCCCTATTGGTGTTGGATTAACAGTTATTGCTGGTGCAGACATATTTTCGATACAAGCGCCAGCTGATGTTACAACAATGGAAACTACTTCAGTATCGTTAAGTGATGTTGATGTGAATGTGTTAATCGCTGAAGGAATCCCTTGCGATACTCCATCAACAAAGAATTCATATGTTGCTCCTCCTCCTGCAGTGTAGGTTACACTCTCACCGCTACAGATAATATCATCAGCATCTGAAGAAGTCAATGTTGGAACAGGAAGTGCGTTAATCACAATTCCCATTGATGCATTTCCGAAGCAATTCGTTTCCTCTCCAATAACTTGCACTACATATGATCCTGCACTAAAGGTAGAGGAGTTAATTGTACTTATTGGAGACGATGGTCCTTGAGAGACACCGTCAACTATAAATTCATAGTTCGGAGCACCAGCTGCATTGAAGTCAATGATTTCGTCAATACACCAAATGTTATTTGGATCTGTATTCGTCAATGAAACAACAGGTACTGTATTAACAGTCATCGTAATCGCATTTGACGGCGACGTACATCCTAAAGATGATCCTACAATATCAACTGTTTCTGTATCACCTAGTGTTGAAGTTAAGAAGATTGGGCTCGAAGACAATGCTGATACCTGCACTCCATTAATGTAGAATTGATACAAATCACTACCTGAACCAGTAAAGGTTACAAGATCACCTGCACAAATAATATTATCTAAATCAGAACTCGAGTTTACCACTACTGGTATCGGATTAATCGTAAACAACATTGCTGGTAAACTGCTCGATGAACAACCGTTTGCTGCTGTTCCTACCACATAAAGCGTATCGACTCCTATTGGTAATACTGGATCCACAAACAATGGTGAAGTTTGTGGTGCTCCAAATGTCGCTCCATTCACGTACAACTGATAAGATGCTGCATTCGCTGTTGTAAACGTTACAGGCTCACCGTCACAAATTGTGTTGTCACTATCAGTCGAGAACAAGTTAATTGAAGGTGTTGGTAATACAGTATATGTTAATTGATCTTGGATGATACAACCATTCGATTCACCCTCCAAGCTAATTATCTGACCATCAATTAATGAATTCGTAGTGAAAGATGCAGGCAATGGCAATACTCCCTGAGAGATTCCTGCGACAAAAAACTCATAGTTCGTTGCTCCAGTACCTGTAAAGGTTACACTTTCACCTTGGCAAATGATGTCATCTAAATCGCTACTTGTTAATACAGTTGTTGGACTCGTAACAACTGTAAATAATAAGTCTGCTGAAGTTCCAAGACATCCACCCAGATTACCTACTACTGTGACTATTTGACCATTTGTAATTCCTGTTGTAGAGAAGTTATTAATTGGAGAAGCTGCGCCTTGCGTAGCTCCATCAATGAAGAACTCGTAAGTAATACCTCCAGATGCTGTAAAGACTACGTTGTCTCCACCACAAATCGTCAAATCAAGATCTGAAGAAGCAAGTACAATAGGTGGTGATGCAATTATATTGTAATTGAATGATTCTGGCGCTTGGAAACTACAGCCAGTTGGCAGGTAACCAACGACAGTAACTGTGTCCGTTGCTGTTAAGGTATTATTCGAGTATGTTGTTGTAGCGGATACAGCTCCTTGGCTGACACCATTGACAAAGAATTCATACGTTGAAGCACCTGATGCCGTAAATGTTACATTCGTGGCCTGACAGATTATTGTACCAAGCTCAGTAGCAGTTAACGCAGTTCCTGGCAATGGATCTACATTAAAGATCATTGCCGAYGTATCAACACATCCAAAAATCGTCTCACTAATAAGCATTACTGTATCACCATCAATCAGYGACGAGTTACTATASGTACTATCCAATGYTTGACTGGTGACATTTGTCCCATTCAATTGATAYTGATAAAGGCTCGTTGAAATYCCTCCGTTACCRGTGAACGAAACTAGATCTCCAGMGCATATTGTTGTATCTGCATCCGTAGAGKTCATYGTATARACAGGAAGMGGATTRACYGTGTAGACATGCTGTGGAATTGAATCACTCGCRCAACCATTTAAGAAACTTTGAACACTRAYCGTATCACCATCATTTAAYCCTGCGGTGATATATAAGGTGTCATTTATTCCGGGCCCTAAGATTGATGTTCCRTTTAGGAAGAATTGAAATTGTGTTAAGGAATCTGGACTACTTGCTTCAAAGGTCACAGAATCTCCCTGACAGATTGCAAAATCAAAATCAGACGAAACCAAATAAACAATTGGTCTGTTAACAAGCACCGCTTGCGTTGATGTATCTGTACAGAAATTTGTAAATGTTGTCACAAGAGATACATTAAATTCTCCACTAGCATTGAAAATGTGGGCATTTGTATCTGCCACGTATCCAAGCGTATCATCATTAAATGACCATGTCGAGGTTAGATCAGCGAAGGTTCCTGAGTAGGCGGAGGAAGTATTCGTAAAGAATACCGTATCACCAAAACAGGAGGTTCCCCCCTGCCCTACAAATGTATAACTAGCATCTGTTGAATTCGCAGCGTCAAATGTCCAATTTGTGTTGTTCCCTAAATTCGTAGAGAATAACGTTGTTATGGTCGGTGTAACGTAGTTAATATCGGCAACATTCAAACACTCCGCAACAATATCTGTACTTGTCGCTTTATTTATTGATGCCTGAATATTAGTAGCCGTCGTATCCAATGATTGCAACCATATAGAATCGAGGCAATTTCCTTTTAAGATTAAACTGTCAAGAATTATTTGAACAACATTAGTATCAAAGAATACGTGAGAGCCAGGTATTACTTCAAACTTATTAAACGTATTCGCTCCAGTTACTGATTGTAGCAATTGGAATGGTCCAATATTTAATGGTTGAAAGTTAAGTGTTACATCATGGAATACAACACCTTCTGTGTGAAGGCCATTCGAATAACTAATTGTATCTGGAATAAACTGAATCGTATCTCCAATATATACATCAGAAGTTCCACCATCGAATATTAGAGTAGTATCTCCTTTAGAGCTAAACTGTGAAACAAAGTGAATACTAGATGATCCGAAATCAATTTCACGAAGATCAGCTGCACTACTCGGATCATTAATTGTAATGAATGAACCTGTTCTTAAGTCGTTATCTTCTGTAGAGAATTGACCATTAAACATTAGAACGCTAGAAGTATCACTCATTACAAGATCACCTTGCAATAATAACGACTCAGCTGGACTAGGCATATGAATGGAGAATGAGCAATCTACAGAAGCCGTATTTGGAAACAAGTCTGCCTGATCATTGAAACGAATTCCACTAATGATGTCGTTCCTTTTTAGCGTCAAGCTAGAGTGAAGAATTACATCTCCATATGCCCACATAGTTGAATCAAGGCTCAATGTTTGGTTTCCGAAGATTCCTACCCATTCCATAGAACCGAAATAAGCAATATCATCTACTACCACTTCTTGATCAGTTAATGTAAATGAACTTGCATCAAAGTATACAGAATCGGCAATAAAAGGTAAACAACTTGCAGAAGGTCCTCCAGGTGTAAATGACCAATGACCAACATCGTTCCAATCTCCTCCATTACCGACCCAATAAAAATCAGTTGGAGAATGCGACCATCCAGTTGCATTAGTAAGTGTTGACACAGCGACATTATATGTTGCAGGTGGAACAGCATCAACATCAGTTATACTAATCCCTATAAGATTAAGCGTATTGAATCCTGTTTTGTTAATTGCTCCATTTGCTCCAACACCAATTGTTGAAATAGCAAGTGGTGATGAACATGTTCCTACGGCAATTAAGGAATCCGTGTACAATGTGTCTCCATTATTGATGAAGAAATTACTAGAAGTAACTAACTCAACTAGGTCGAATGAATTATTCCCCAAATAGTTGAGGTTTGTTGCAGAAGTTGAACGCAAGGTATCGTAAGACAGTGACCCACCATCAAAGCTTGCTGATCCTATGTTATTTCCTAAGGATATTTCAGATCCACCTGAAGTCCATGTCAAGTTTGTTGAGTCAACTTCCCAAAGTCCAGCACTRGCTGTAATAGTTGCATTTGARATATCAATGGTTCTAACACTTGCTAAAGATGATGTAAAAGACAAACACGTAACTGTGTTCCCCATCATATCAACYCCTCCTGAATCAACTACAAAAGCATTTGTTCCAATATTAAAGTCATCTATTAGGGAAATCATYTCTCCRTTAGTYGTRAAGCCCTGTACCCAAATKGTCCCWCCAGAAGTGATACTTTCACCTGTTAATGTGGTGTTCATATCAATGATAGGCCAAGTACCTGTAAACGTTACTCCWGAAACATTACCAACAATTGATCCTCGGAATTCTAYCCCCAGTACTACTGGAGAATCAAATACAAACCCTGTTGCTACTCCTGAAAAATCAATGCTATTTATTATGATAGCAMTGTTCAATGTYACCACACTTGGCGCAGTCAATCCAGATGACGCATCAAAGAATACATTATCTGGAATTCCAGGTATACAACCAGCACTAGGTCCACCCGAACTAATTGACCAATTTRAGCCATCGTTCCAGTTTCCTGTTCCTCCTATCCAATAGTAGTCCGTTGAAGTCTGTGACCATCCAGTTGCATTAGTAACTGTTGATGTGCTGAGGTTATACGTTGCAGATGGAACAGCATCAACATCTGTTACTGTAATCCCTGTAAGAGTAAGTGTATTGAATCCTGTTTTGTTAATTGCTCCATTTGCTCCAACACCAATTGTTGAAATAGCAAGTGGCGATACACATGTTCCTGCGGCAATTAAGGAATCCATATACAATGTGTCCCCATTATTGATGAAGAAATTACTAGAAGGAACTAACTCAACCAGGTCGAATGAATTATTTCCCAAATAGTTGAGGTTTGTTGCAGAAGTTGAACGCAAGGTATCGTAAGGCAGTGACCCACCATCAAAGCTTGCTGATCCTATGTTATTTCCTAAGAATATTTCAGATCCACCTGAAGTCCATGTCAAGTTTGTTGAGT
>NVXP01000116.1 GCA_002733985.1 Fluviicola sp.
GTTGATGTCTCCATCCGAGATTGTCAAGTTATTGACCGCAGTGATAATAGTATCACCACTTGGTGCAATCCAGTAATAATTAGTAGCCGTTGCTGTAGTTGAAAAAATAATGTCATTTCCATCACACACAGAGTTATTTCCTGTTAAAACTGGTGTGGGGGGAGTATCAATAGTAACTGTGGTTGTTCCAGGTAAAGATTCATTACTTCCAGTTGTAACAACTAAATTATAGCTTCCTTCTGTTAGAGCAGATGCAATTATAGGAGAAGGGTTTTGTAATGAAGAAGTATAACCGTTTGGTCCAGTCCAGCTGTAAGAATCAGCAACCGTCGCTGTTCCTAAAGTAAAAGTAGCACCTTCACAAAGAATAATTGAAGAACTTGTCACTGTTGGAGGAGGACAGTCAGGAAGAAGAAATGACGCTAGAGCTGACTCTGGATAAGTAACTGTTCCTCCCGATCCATCTGCAAAATTCACGTCCGCAGCATTACTAACAGTAACATCTATAATTGCTGTAGGGTTACTATTATCACAATCAATGCCCAGAGAAATTAGGGATACATCCCAATAGCCCCAATTATTATGCGTGTTTGCTTGGGTACCTGTACCTATAACATTAATTGTTGAACCAGGAAAAACGGGTAATGAACCTAATGCAACGCCATCAATTAGGCCTGTGGGTAAAACATTTATTAAAACTATTGGAGTCCCCCCATTAAGAGAGGTAGTTAAATCAATTGTAGATGTTGGAGTTAAGGTTAAAGGTACAGCATGCCAATGCTCAATGTATACTCTAAGGTTAGTTCCTGTGGGGTCTAGACACCAAGCAACTTGTACGGCATGAGCGCTAGCGTTGGATATTGACAAAAAGAAAATTGAGACTAAGACAATTAAATTTTTCATAGAATATTTTTTCATAAGTAGTATGCCGTATGATTAATGCAATTCTCTCTTTTAAGTGAGGTAGAGCAAAATATCTTTCCTGTATTAATTGTTTTTACAACAGAACTCTTCATTGAAAAATTGCTCATCAAAGTAGAAGTTTGAGCGAGCGTAGAGAGTAATTTAATGCTTACGATTAATAGAAATCGAATCACTTTTTAGTAAGAATGGAATTAATACTGGGGCCAATTTAATTTTTACCTATCGGCTTTATTCAACTTTTGTCATTTATTCTGTGAGATGACATATTTTGACTTTGAATGTTTTTTTTTCGCACTATCTTGATTCAATTTATTGGAAATAAGTCAGATACTTATGAATTGAACTTGTTGTCAACATCCATTTTTTTTCTACTCTAACTTTGAATACTATTTGATTTCATTAATCGAGAAACTCTATTACTTATTCCTGATTTGATGGCTTAATAAACGATCCATTTGAATATAGTAGTTCCACCCGATCAGTTTGCTCTATTTTCTTTCTCACGTACTCATAGAGTGTCATTGAATTTAGTGGAGAGTCTTTTGATACTCACAGGCAATTGCGCTTCATTCTTAGCATTAAATCACATACTGAAAAATCAAAAAAATGCCTAAAATCGAGTGGTTACAAGGGAGGTATGGATCGAACTTTTTATTGGTAGTGCTTTGTGTCTTGAAATTTGAATGCGATGTGGAAAATCGCCTATTGGAACAATGAGGATGCGTTTTTTGTTATGAACTTTGTGAGAGATACCGCTTACCCTACTACAACCTATCTTGCAATATTTTTTTCAACTCAGAAATTTTTTCTCTAGAAACCGGTATAATATGATTTTCTCTCAAATATGCTTTGGTATTTCTAACTCCCCCCTCAACTCGTTCTACCTTATCAAGATTAATAATATAACTCCTATGGCATCGAAAAAACGCGGACTCCATCGATATTTGAGTACTTAACGCCGTTAATGTCATGTGTAGAACTAATTGGGACTGATGAGTACACTTAGCGGAGGTATGTATCTTCAGATAATTCCCAAAGGACTCTATATAGATCAAATCATCTCTTTCGAAACAGTATATGTTCTTTTTCTTATCGAGAATCTGGATTTGTACTTTCTCGTCACTTAATTGTTTTGTCTTAAGTGAGAGGGACTTATAGTAGTTGGCTCTTAAGTAATGTCTTAACGGTAAATAACAAACTAGTCCAACTAAATAGGTAACCCAAACTAACTGTAGTATGTTGTTTTCACCATTAAACTTCATGAAACAAAAAAAATGTGCTTCGATGAATAGGAAGATAACACCAAAAAAAATGGCTAGATGAAGTACCAATAATTCTTTAGCTAGGGTCCAAGCTTTTTTTCCGATCGGACATATAAAAATGACTATTTGATGTCCTAAAAAAGCAGAAATAATTGATACAAGTCCATGAACCGAAGACATTGTCATTCTTAGACCAAACTCCATATCATGGAATTGAAATGGAGTTAAAAGAAATAGGGTTAAAAAGGTTAGGCCAAAAATAATGAGTGTAATTTTCCAGTAATTATTATAGCCAAAGAGGTACGTAACTTCTCTGGTTGTCAAATTAACTATTTTTTGTTTTAGCTCCACCTACTTAATAATAATTAAGGTACAAATTTGACAATAACCATAACACAACCGTTGCTCCACCGCTCCTATTCGTCACAGCACTGTCCAATTCGTAAAAATATGACAAAATCCTAGAACTAAACCGATTATGCTTCTTTAATTTTGGTGAAGAATATTGTATATTTCAGATAAAAAGTCGTTATTTCAATCATAGTATTACTACACATTACTCCCATGAACATTTTAACAAATGCGCAAATTAATATTGGTCATGATCCATCGATTATTGATCGTGATCCGTCGATTATTGAAGCATTATCAATTTTCGAGTTGGAAAGCGCGGATAAAGGATTGGCAATTTATAGAGTTGCAAACACTAATCCCATCCATTTAAGTTTGGAGAGCGCAAAATTAAGTGTCTCAAATCTATGGTCAGATTGTACGACCGAAAACACCTTAGAATATATACAATCAGGAAGTTTACATAATGTAAGCTATACAACTCTCTCAATATGGCAATCAAGTGGCTCGCCATTAACATTCAACAAAATCAGTAATTCATCTTCATACAGATCAGATTTAGACTAGACCCAATGGTACTAGTCTTGGTGTTGTTCACTATTCAGGAGCTTTTGGGGGAAGAACTCTTGTTAGAGAAAGCAATAATGCACAAACCCTATTGCCAAGATAAGAGATAAAAAAAATGAAATAGTGTTATGGAATATAAATGCAATAATATGAATAATCTTTTTTCAAGTACACGGTTTTTTTTGACGGTGTTTTTCGTCGGTTTGTTATTCTATTCGGACTGTCAGTGTACGACATCAAGTAATATAACGACAACTTATGCTCAAAATAATGGTCAGGATGGAATCATGTTCGATCTGTTTGCTATAAATGATATAACAGTATCCTGTTTTGACGTTAATTGGGATCCGGGAACATTTAATTATGAAGTCTACTTTAAGTCTGGTACTGCACAAGGGTTTCAGACCAATTCAGGAGCATGGACTTTAGTTGGAAGTGGTAGTGGTGTTACATCCGCTGGTAATGGTAATCCTACGCCTATTGCTCTTAACTCAAGTGTAGGTGTTTGTTCAGGAGAACTTGTTTCTTTTTACATCACGAATACGGGTGCTGGCCATGCTAATTTAAACTATACAAATGGAACTTCTCTTGGCAATGTTTTTGTTTCAGATGCTAACATTCAAGTCAGAGAAATGTATGGTAAAGCATACCCATTTTCCTCTTCATATAGTCCAAGGGTGTTCAATGGAACGATCTACTATGACGGAGGTTCATGTGCTATTCTTCCAATTGAATTAATTGATTTTCAGGCTAAAATGATTGATAACCGTTGGGTTGATTTAAGATGGAAAACAGCTTCTGAGAAGGACAATGACTACTTTGTAATTGAACGATCAATTGACCTTGACAACTGGGAATTTGTCTTTCAAGTTGATGGAGCCGGAAATAGCACACAAGAATTGTCTTATTCAACAAAAGATTTAAAACCATATCTAGGATTATCTTATTATCGCTTGACTCAAGTTGATTTTGATGGTCAATCTACCTCAGGAAAAATCAGAAGTGTTGAGATCAATCCAAAAAATGGTGGAGATTTATCCATTTACCCCAACCCAACAAGTGGGAAGCTTAAAATATCAGGAAATAAAGAACAATTAAAGAATCTCCAATTATTCGATTCGGCAGGTCAGAAAGTACGTATAAACATACTAGCCAGTGGATGTCATAATGTGACAATTGACATGTCTGACCTTACTCTTGGAGTATATTTCTTTCGAAGTGAAGATAGGACATACAAAATCGTTAAGATGTAAAATCCAGTGATGGGTTCTTATTCAAATTTGCCAAGGTTATACAAAGAAACCGCTTGAGTATTCCGTGCATTTCCCGATAACGGTTATTTCGAATTTTGAGGCAAGCTCATACTGATATAATGAGAATACACTATCAGGATTGGAATGCACATATTCAAACCATGCTAAGTGTTAAATAGCTTTATTCTGTTGAGTTCGGGAGCGTTCAGGTTATTCCATACTTCCCAGAGGCTATCTGTTTCGGGTTGTGAGATTGGTATTGAGCAAAGCTGATGACAAAGAATAAAATAATGGTCAGCACCATAAGTGTAATTACAGGAATCAATAAAAAAACAAATAAGTTTTCGCTAGAAAAACCTGCTCATTTTCAAGTGTAAGACACCTGAAAGAAGGCAGTTTTACCAGTTGTTCCCAAAAAAAAGTCTGTTATCCCCTTTTATTTTTGCAATTCAGTTTTCATAAATACATTGGGTGTGAACAACAACTCAAAAGAACACCACCATGAAAGCGCTCCTAGTTTTACTTTACTCTATTACAACCCTTAGTTTTTCTCAAGCCCAAGAAATTATTTCGACTCAAGGTGATTCTTACAGCAAAACGGCTGGCACGATTGAATTCAAAATTGGTGAGGTGACTATTGATACTGAGATGAATGGACCCATTGGTGTGACACAAGGATTTGTCAATAATGATCGAACAAATGAAACTCAAGATATTTCATAGTTAGTAACCAGAGAATCGACTAAAACAAACAGATATGAATGGAACTTCTATTTGCTCCGAATCAAAAGATGTCACTTTCAATCCAGACGAGTTGGTAAACGTAAGTCCAAACCCTGCCAACAACTTCGCTCAAGTTCGCGTTAATTCAATAGCTCAATATGTTATCCAATGGTATGACTTTGCGGGAAAAATTGTTACATGTCCAGTAGTTTCGAATAGCTCTAATTTGCTTGTGTTTGATACTCAAAGTTTGGATGAAGGCGTCTATACTGTAATCGCTAACAATGGTGTGCACGCTGGAATTGACAGGATTATTGTCAAACACTAAGTTGCGTTAGTTTAAGAATCCACGAGATTGATATCTCTTCGGTCGTATTTATGACTAATAAGAGGCGTGCCGGGAATTATTTGGAAATACCGGGCTATTGAGAGCATAGTATTTTGATCAGTTTAATGTAGCACACCCACTCTAATGTATTACCTGCAAGATTAACGTGTATATAGAAAATTAATTACCTTAGGTATAGCCTATTAGTTCACTTAAAAATTGTCAAATGCGGATTATTTGTTACTCTATATTTTACATTTTATTGCACTTCAATCTAAGCGCTCAGCAATTTGGAAATACTTCATTTTATCTGGTTGATAGTCTTGAGGTATCTAACATTGATCATTCTGATTTGAAAAAACTAAGGTTAAACCTTAACAAGTTCCATTCAACTAAGAATGTTGTAGAAAGAAGCAACATATTAGAAACCATTTATTTTGATAATAAAAAAACCTTTGGTGATTCCTATCTTGATTACAGTATAGGATACTTACTATATGAAATTAATGCAGGTGCACACCCAGACACCTTATCTATAACCCTAATGAAATCGCTTGCGTACTCCTACAACGCAAAAGGATATATATATGACGGTCAAAATGATTTAAGCAGGGCACTTGAATGCTATATAAGTGCAAAAAAATGGTGCAAAAAAGCTGCCTTTTCGTATGGATTAAACAGAACGTTCATGAACATATCCTTGTTGTATTTAAAACAGCGAGACTTTGAACACGCAATGCATAATGCCTACAGATGTTTGGAAGTCGTCATGGCTGAAAAAGAGCCGCGCGACATTGGATATGCACATTCACTTATTGGCCATATTTATTTCGCCATAACAGATTATGAAAACGCGCTGAAACATTACCTTGAATCCTTGAAAATTCAGACTAAAATCAACCATGCTGTTGATATCGCTCATGCCGAAATCATGATTGGAAAAGTATACGTCCAATTAAAGGAGGCAAATAAAGCTATGGAGCATTTTTCAGGCGCTCATGACATTTACAAAACAAAAAAAAACGACATCCATAAAGGAAACTTGTACAAGTTTACAGGAGAATGTTACCTACTACAAAAAAAATATAAAAAAGCGGTACTCTCTTATAAAGAAAGTATTAAAGTGTATAATGATCTAGGCCTAAAAGTGCGTGAATGTACTGCAATTAACAGACTAGGTGAAGTATACTTTGAAATAGGAGAACTAAACATTGCTAAACGCTATTATGACACTGCCCATTTACTTGCAAAAAGACTCAATCACTCGGAAGCGATTTCTCTTAGCTCCTATAATTTAGGAACTATTTTCCATAAGCGAGGGCAAACTGAAAAGGCCCACGGAATGTTTAACAAAAGTCTTCAGATCGCACTATTTTCTAACGATTATATACAAATACGATCTTCAGCTAAACAATTAGCATCCATTGAAGAAAAAGAAGGAAATTATCGGCAATCATTGAAGTACTATAAAATATATCAAACTGCAAATGATACAATTATTAGTCATGAGGTTGATCGACAAGTTTTCCAAGAGTATAGCAAATATATTCTCGATGGGAAAAATGCTAAAATTGATAACTTAAAGAAGAAAAATATCATTCTTAAAAAGAATAAAGAAATACTCTCACAAAAGACAGCACTTGCGAGCTTAGATGCAGAAAAGAAAAAAAATCAAATCATTTTTATTAGTGGATTTGCTGTATTGTTCTTCCTATTGAGTATTACGTTTTATACCATAATGAAGAATCGAAAAAAGATTAACGAATTACTGGCATCGCAAAAAACGGAGATTTCAAAAAAACATGAACAGAAAATCACACTGATTAAAGAAATCCATCACAGAGTAAAAAACAATATGCAAGTCCTTATTAGCCTATTGAGCTTCCACAAAAACAAATCAACTTCAAGCGAGATAAATTCAATTCTCGAAGCATGTCAAACACGAATTTCTTCTATGGCTAGAGTCCATGAGGGAATGTACAACTCAAATAATCTTACGGAAATTAACGCTAAATACTATTTCGAAATTTTTTTAAGTGATCTCTATTCTTCGTATCAAACAATTCAAAATGTTGAGTTGGAAATTGTTATTTCGGAGATAAATTTTGGATCTAAAACACTTATCCCCTTGGGGCTCATTGTCAATGAAATTATTACAAACTCATTTAAATATGCCTTCCAAGCCGAACGTGATAATAAACTGTTTTTTAGTTTAGACAATTCAGTAGAACATGATGATGGGCACTATGTGCTGACTATTGGGGACAATGGGGTTGGTTTACCTAAGGATTTTAATCCTGAGAATTCTGAGTCACTTGGGATGGAGTTGGTCCAAATTTTCACGGAACAGCTGGATGGTACTATAGAACATATAAAAAGACCAGGTACTTTTTATAGGATACTTTTTCGATCGCAAGATGATTAATTGAACCTACTACATAATTTAGGACATCAAGCTATAAAGTCCAATTCACAATCATTTGTGAATTGGATTAGTTGTGTGATATATAAATGTTTAGCTGTGGACTGTAAGTTGATTGTCTAAAAATGTTAAACAATACCTTATGAAGAAAATGAAGGGCTAGCTTACTTATAGAGGCTAAATGCACCACTTTGATTCGAAAAAACCACTCTATAGACACAGTGCTAAATCACAGACCAGAAAACAAAAAAAAGCTCTGTAAATCAAATGATTACAGAGCTTTCGTACCCGGGGCGGGAATCGAACCCGCACGTCCGAAGACACTGGATTTTGAATCCAGCGCGTCTACCAATTCCGCCACCCGGGCATTTGAATTGGTGGGCGCAAAGATACAGATTTTCTTTGATTAGCAAATACATTCGTTAATTTTATTAAACGAAATTAAAGATATCAATCATTTTGGCTAACATTGCCACATGGGAAAGATCTTGATCAAGAACATTAAAGGACTGGTACAACATGGCGAAAACCTACCAAAAATTCGTCGTGGTGCAGAAATGAAAACCTTACCAATTTTAGAAAATGCATTCCTTGCTTTAGAGGATGGAACGATCGTAGCGTACGGTTCCATGGACGATTGGGGTGGGATTACTGATTGGCGTGACCTCGAAGTAATTGACGCTGAAGGGAAATACGTTCTCCCTGCTTTCTGTGATTCACATACACATACGGTTTTTGCCAAGAGCAGAGAAGAGGAATTTGTGGATAGAATCAACGGTCTTTCGTACGAAGAAATTGCTTTGAAAGGTGGTGGAATATTAAATTCCGCTCGAAAATTGGCCGAAATGTCAGAAGATGAACTCTTCGAACAAGCCATGGAACGAATCAATCGCTTGAAATCGTATGGAACAGGAGCACTCGAAATTAAATCAGGTTATGGTTTATCAGTAGATGCAGAATTGAAAATGCTTCGTGTAGTTAAGCGTCTGAAACAAGAAAGTGGAATCGCGATCAAAGCAACATTTTTGGGAGCGCACGCATTTCCAGTAGAATACAAAGAAAATCACCGAGGATACATTGATTTGATTATCAATGAAATGATCCCGAAGATTGGGGAAGAAGGTTTGGCTGATTACATCGATGCTTTTTGTGAACGCAATTATTTTTCGGTCGATGAAATGGCGGAAATCCTGGAAGCCGGAGCGAAGATTGGACTTCGACCGAAAGTTCATGTGAATCAATTTTCAGCTCTTGGTGGAATCAAAAAAGCGATTGAATTAAATGCGCTTTCTGTTGATCATTTAGAAGAATTGGCAGATGAGGACATTGAAGCATTGAAAGATTCAACGTGTATGCCAACTATCCTGCCGAGCTGTTCTCACTTCTTATCGATTCCTTTTGGTGATGCCCGTCGATTAATGGACAACAATTTACCTGTAGCGCTTGCAAGTGATTTTAATCCTGGGTCAACGCCTAGTGGAAATCTTCAATTCGTTTGGTCTTTGGCTTGTGTGAAAATGAAAATGACACCGGAAGAAGCCTTGAATGCGTTAACGATCAATGCTGCATATGCGATGGACTTATCCGAAACTCATGGCACGATTTCTGTCGGTAAACAAACACCGATTCTTATCACAAAGGAAATACCCAGTTTGGCATATATTCCTTATGCATTTGGCGATCAGCATATCGAACGTTTCATCAGTTAGAATCAGGCAATAATTAGTACATTTAAGTCTTATGATCAAAATCGCACTCATTTTCGTTTTCGCTATTGGAACCTTTTCTGTTTCAGCTCAATTAGTGGATGAGAACCATCAATTGCTTTGGGAGATTTCTGGAAATGGACTGGAGAAGAATTCTTATCTCTACGGGAATTATCACACAAATGATAGACGTGTATTTAATTTGGCAGATTCCGTTTATTACGCGCTGAACAACACAGATGGGGTTTCTTTGGAAATCGACGCATTCAGTGATTTCGGTGATGATTTTTATTGGGACACTCGCTACGGGGATGTTCGATTCAAATACGATAAAAACGGTGTTCCTTATACCAATTCAAATAAGGCGACTAGCACAAGGTACGGTGATGAAGATGGGATGCCTCAGTTTTTGGATGCTTATTTTCACCAGTATTGCTTAAACGCAGGGAAGGTTCTTTGTCCGCTTGAGACAGTTGAGTTTCAGCATAGCATAGGGTCGAGTAGATCCTATTCTACACCGAACTCTTTTAGATGGGCACGATCGCTATTTTCTAAAGAAGAATTATTGAATCTCTACCTCAAAGGGGATATTTATGAATTGGATAAATTCATGCGTTCTTCACTCGGTGGAGGTGATGGTTATTACAAGGAATTGATCACTGATCGAAATAAGGGAATGGTTGCCGTAATGGATTCTCTCATGCAACAGGAGGGTTTATCATTATTCACCGCGGTTGGTGCAGGTCATTTGGCAAGTTCTACTGGAATGATCAACTTACTTCGAAACAAAGGGTACACACTTCGTAAAGTTATGTCAACTTACAGTGATGATGTCAGCATCGATAAACTGGAAGTTAAAAGTCAACGATCATATTTATATGAAAATGATTCAATCGGTGTTCAAATTGAATTTCCAGGGAAACCAACGGAAGTATTAAATGAAGATGGTTGGGAAGACTACCAGTTTAGATTAATCTATCGAGAATTGGGACAAGGGAATAACTACATTGTTGAAGTCTATGATAGAAACGATGAATCTACTTTTGAAGAATTGGCAGAGACATATATCGCAAGTCCTTCTGAGAGTCCGTATGAAAAAGTGACACTCGTAAATGGAGGAGAAGCTTTCCAAGGCTTGGCTGATGCTTATCCAGAAGGATTGTATTGGACACGCGTAATACTTGGAGAAGATTACATTCTCGTTCTTAAAGCCTACGGGGGAAACAAATTCATGAATTCTAAACGTGCTATGACCTTCTTTGATAAGGTCAATTTGAATTAGAAATCCGCAGAAATCAATCTTATTTATCGGTAATCGGACTATTTTCCTACTTTTAGGAAAAAAACCAATGATCCCTCGTATTCAACAAGCGCAAATTGAGGACAAGCTCAAAGGCAACAAATTGCTTCTTCTAACTGGACCAAAACGAACCGGTAAAATGTCAGTACTTGATAATGTATTGACTGCAAATGAATTGTCGCAAACACATTTTGATTGCTCCCAGAAAAAGATTCGTCGCGCCTTGGAAGAGGATCAAACATTGCTTCAGGTGGATACCGAAATCTTGGTGATCGAGGAAGCACAATACCTTTCAAATTTAGAAGCAATCATCGAAGATGTTTTGTCAGGAACGATCACTTCTACAACCGTAATTTGTTGTTCATTCGCTCCACGAATAGATGAATTCTTACTCGAAGCATTGCGCATGGAAGGTTTGGAAGTTCCAATTTTTGCACCCTCGTTTTACGAATCAGCGCAGCATTTTGGTTTGCCAGAAGAAGAACGTTTGCTGGAAGAACGATTGATCTATGGAAATTATCCAAGCGTGCTCGATGACCTCGAAAATGCAGAGGAGACTTTGCGCGAACTCATTCAAGAAATCATTTTCACGAACCTTGGAGCAAAGGACAGAATCAACAAAGGCGATAAACTCATGCGTATGCTTCAATTGTTGGCGTTCCATGTTGGAGACTCTGTTTCCTACAATGATATCGCAGAACGCTGCGGATTGGACAATGAAACGGTCGAACGCTACGTCGAATTATTGGAGGATGCCTATTTGTTGATCAACCTTCCTTCTTACCATACTGAACAGCGCTACGAACTCAAAAAGTCGAATGCGATCTATTTTGCCGATAATGGAATTCGAAATGCACTCATCAGCAATTTCAATCCAACTTTCTTGCGAAACGACATGGATCAACTGTGGAGAAATTACCTTGTTTCAGAACGCGTAAAATGGATTCGAATGAACCAATTGAACGTGAAAACATACTTCTGGAAAACACATACGAAGCAACGAATGGATATTTTAGAAGTAAGCGATTCAGGTATTCGAGCATACAAAACGGATTGGGAAAAGCGCAAGAAAGTTAAGTTGCCGAAATCCTTTTCTGAAAATTATCCTCAAGCCAAAGCAAGTGTCTTGAATCGTTCGACATATTGGGGTTTTCTAACAAGTAAGAAATAGTGAAATTCGTTCAACACATAGCAGAATACATCCATTCCAATGAATTGGAGTTGGAACACTTAACGATTGTTCTTCCGTCAGAACGGTTGAAGAAATATATCAGTTCAGCACTCTTCCAAGAATATGGACAACCGATTATCGCTCCAAAAATGATCACGATTGATCAATGGGTGAAAAGTTATAGTCCCGAAACAGTGATCGATCAAACTCGTGCATTGCTTCGCTTGTTTGAGATTCAGTTGAAGAATGCAAAAACGATTGAAGATGCTTCCTTCGATGAATTTTTTACCTGGGGAACGATTCTCTTATCTGATTTCAATGAAATTGATCGCTATTTATTAGACGCAGATCAGGTATTTCGAAATCTGGCAGATATCAAGGAAATTGAAAATTGGAGTTTTGGCGAAAAAGAATTAACGGAAAGTCAGAAGCGATTCATGGAATTCTGGGATCGACTTCCTGGATATTACAAAGCATTGAATGCAGAACTTTCTAAGCGAGAAATCTGCTATGCGGGAAAGGCCTTCAATTATTTGGCGAATAACATTAACGCGTTATTTGAGGACAAGAAAGCCCAGTATTTGTTCGCTGGATTTAACGCACTTTCGAAAGCAGAGATTGAGTTGATTCGACAGCTGGATAAAATGGGTCGAGCACATGTTTTGATCAATGCTGATGATTGGTACTACGCAGATAAGGACCACGAAGCGGGAAGATTTCTACGCGATTTGTCAACAGCACTTGATGGCCGGAAATTGGATTTCGTACAAGATGAATTGGCAGGGAAAGCCATGCGAATCGAAATGATTTCTTGTGCACAGAAAACGGGTCAGGCAAAAGTAGCTGCGACCATCCTTGAGAAGCTCACGAAAGAAGAATTGGATGAAACGGTGTTACTTCTTGCCGATGAATCCTTGATTGGAGCTGTGATAAAAAACCTTCCTGCAAGCATTGGAAAAGCAAACATCACTCTTGGGCTTCCGATTCGAAATACGGCAGTCAAAACATGGGTTGATTTATTGTTCAACATTCAAGAAAATAAAACGCGCTTCCGAACAAATGCGATCTACTTTAATGATTTGCAATCTTTCTGGAATCATCCATTTGTGCTAGCCGTTCTCGATAAAGAAGAAAAAGAGGCCTTGCTCGATGCAGAACGAGCGATTATCTCACGTAACAGCATTTTTGTGAACGTGAAGAACATGACGGTGGGACCAAAAACTGCCGAATTGTTAGGGTTTATTACCGAGCCTTGGAATAACAATTGGTTGAATGGATTGAAAATTATTCGTTCACTAAGCACAGAATTATACAAAGGATTACAGGAAGAATTTGCTTTTGAAAAAGCAATGTTGGAGGCCTTTGATCATTCACTCGTTGAATTTGAAAACATCCTTTCCGAAGGAATTCCAGAGATGAGCTTGAAGAGTTACCGCCAATTGTTCAATATGCACTGGGGAGCACGAAGTATAGCTTATCATGGAAACCCACTCGATGGATTGCAGATTATGGGCTTGCTCGAAACACGTGGATTGGATTTCAAACGGATTATTTGTTTGGGAATGAATGAAGGGAATTTACCTCCAACCAATCCAATGCAGACGATGATTCCAATGGATTTACGTCGCTACCTTGGCTTGCCTTCTCCTCGAGAAAAACAAGGATTGTTCGCCCATCACTTTTACAGATTGATGCACAAGTGCGAAGAATTGTATGTGACCTATTCAAGTGCCGATGAAATGATCGGAAGCAATGAGCCGAGTCGTTATTTACTTCAATTGGAAATGGAGTTGAGTCGGATCAATCCAAAGGTGAAGATCGAAAAGAAGATCTATTCCCTCGATTCGAAATCACGGGAAACGCAGCGTGAAATTCCAAAAACGCCAGAGATTATTGCTCGGATGGATGAATTATTTGCTGGTTCAGCTTCAGCTTCTATGTTGAAGAAATATTTGACCTGTCCTCTCGATTTTTATTTCCGCTACGTGATGGATTTTGGCGAGGCAGATACGGTTGAAGAAGAAATTGAAACGAGCACTTTTGGAACATTCATTCACGATACGCTTGAGATCTTATACGAACCTTTTGCACGGTATACGAAAGACGGTGAACTGAAATCTCCTCAACCAACCAACATTACTTCGCGGGACATTGATTACATGTTGAAGAATTTCACTGTGACCTTGGACAATCAATTCTTGACGCATTTCAACAATGATCGGGATGCTTTTACGAAGGGGAAAAACCTCCTTTCTTATGAAATGGCAAAGGAACTCACGAAACGATTTTTGAAATCAGAGAAAGTCTTCCTAGAGCAACAAAGTGAACCGGTTTTCATCGAAGCTTTGGAGCAGTCCTATAATGTTGAGGTCGAGGTGGAAGTTCATGGAACGAAGAAAAAGGTCAACTTACGAGGTTTCATCGATCGAATTGATCGGGTAGGAGATGCCATTCGGATTATTGATTACAAAACAGGAAAGGTGGCTGATGCAGATGTCGCTCTACGTGTAAAAGATGTCGAGGATGAAATGATCGTGGAGACGATGGGAATGAGGAAGCACGTTTTGCAATTGGTGATGTACGCGTACTTATATCAACAGAAACATGGAGTGATTCCAACGTCGAGTATTATTTCCTTTGTGTCAAATGCGAATGAGCCATTTAAGTTGAACACCCAGAAAATGGATTTGGAGGAAATGATCGAAAACTTCCCGAAGTACATAGGGTTGATTTTGGAAGGAATCTACGACGTGGATGTTCCATTTTCACATAACAAGGATCAGTTTGTGAGTTATTGTCAGTATTGTGATTGATTCGATAGTCCGAAGGTCAGATTTTCCGACATTTTTGATTAATTTTTAATGAAACGAAGAACGTTTTTCTGACCGATTTCACTAGTTGTTTCCAACAGATAACAGCCACTTTCAATACCATCGAGATTCATGAGTACTTCATTTCCGCCTGAATATTTGACTTCTTGAACGAACTTGCCACTGGTAGAATAAATAATGACTTTTTCAATTCCTTCAGAAGATGTAATGATTGCATTAGTTGAAGTTGGGTTCGGGAAAAACAGAACATGTAAATCAGTATTTATTTCACTAATTGACAGATCACATGGTAATTGAGGATTTGCCCGTTGAGTATAAATAATGGGCATCAAAATAGGATGTGACTCAATGGCGGAACTATCAAGGTTTTTCGTGAAATAGCTTGGAGTATTTCCTTGTCTAATTTGCTCGTCGTGATACATGTCACTTGTGAACCCTAAATTTATTGGGGAGGTAATAA
>NVXP01000117.1 GCA_002733985.1 Fluviicola sp.
ATAATAAGGGTAACTCACTAGACTAGGAAGCACTGAATCCGAAACAGATTTGTAATTGAAAAATTTGAACCCAAAAGAGACCACTACTCTCTGATCATCCCAATACGAATCAAGAGCGATCGAACTCGTTCGCCACAAACCTATAGGATATTTTCTGCTCGGTAAGTTTATGACCCCCGAGACTTGATCTGTTAGCATTTTCTGACTGTTCGAAACAAGACTGAAATCATGGCTCACAGATAGTCCAAACATTACCTCTTGTTGAGATGCAGCTTGATACGATTGCAAAAACAAAAAAAATGAAACTATTCCAATTGCCTTACTTCTCACTGAATAATGATTTTTAGTTACTAGCTCATCTAAAGTTAGTGTAATTCAAACAAAATATACTCCAACATCAAGTTTCAATATAATTTGAACCTTCTCATTCCATCCAACTAATTCATTTTAGCGATATTTGTAAAAGCTGATCTGTCAACTGACAGATCAAGACCTCAAAACGGTAGTTTTGATTTATAAAAGATAAAATAACAACATGTCTAAATTAATGACCCTTCACGAATTTATAATGGATCGTCAGGCGGATTTTCCATTCGCATCAGGTGAACTAACTCGCTTGCTAAACGACATTGCTATCGCCTCGAAAGTGGTGAGTAATGATGTGCGTCGCGCTGGATTGTTGGAGAATTTTCTGGGAGCTAAAGGAAGTATAAATATCCAAGGTGAAGAACAGCAAAATTTAGACGTGATTGCAGATGAGCAATTCATCAAGATGTTTAAGTCTGGAGGTGAAGTTTGTGGAATTGCTTCGGAAGAAAACGACGATTTCATGCCCTTCGAATCTGAACACTCGAAGAATGGAAAATACGTAGTGCTTTTTGATCCATTGGATGGTTCATCAAACATTGATGTAAACGTTTCGATTGGAACGATTTTCTCCATCTTCAGAAGAAAAAGTGAAGTTGGACAATCAGCAACATTGGAAGACATGATGCAACCTGGTGACGAACAAGTCGCTGCAGGATATGTTCTATATGGATCATCAACGATGCTTGTTTATACAACAGGAAAAGGTGTCAATGGATTTACATTGGATCCTCACATTGGAGAATTTTGCCTGTCTCACCCAGACATGAAAATGCCGGAAATGGGCCGAATGTATGCGATGAACGAAGGAAACATAAACATTTGTGATCCGGGAATCAAAGAATACATCGAGGAGAAATGCCAAACAATTCAGGAAGGAGCAAGTCGCCCTTACTCTGGAAGATACATTGGATCATTGGTTGCAGATTTCCACAGAAACTTGATCAAAGGAGGAATCTATATTTATCCTGCTACAACTGTWGAYCCTGAAGGKAAAYTACGTTTGTTGTACGAATGCAATCCACTCGCATTTATCGCAGAACAAGCTGGAGGATTAGCAACTACTGGTAGAGAACGAATCATGTCAATCAAACCAACTCGACTTCATCAACGTGTCCCATATTTTATTGGATCGAAAACAATGATGGAAGAAGTAATGTCCTATCTCAAATAAGCCGATGCGCAGCATCAAGACCTTTTAATATTCATAATGAATCACATCCAACTTCTCTCCGCCTTTTCGAAATTGCCTCAAATTGATGCGACGGCAAACGAATTGCAATTGGTTGGAACCAAAATCCATTGGAGCGGACTCGTTGGATCTTCTCGCGCGATTTGTGCTTCACAAGTGGCAAAACAATCGCCTGGGACTCACATATTTGTTTTAGAGGATAAAGAGCGGGCTGCTTATTTTTTAAATGACTTACAAGGTTTATATCCCAAAGAAACGACGGTTCTTTTTTATCCGGCTTCCTATCGCGTTCCTTACGAGGAAGAGAAAACCGATAACGCAAATGTTGTTTCCAGAGCGGAAGTTCTTGAGAAAATATCAAACACAAAAAACACCTGGGTTGTCACTTACCCAAAAGCGCTATTCGAACGAATTCCTTCGGAAAAGAACTTAACGAAAAAYACRCTCAAACTAGAAGTTGGAAAATCCTACTCGATTGATTTCATTAATGAAACCTTACTCGATTTAGAATTTGACCGTGTCGAATTTGTCTACGAACCTGGGCAGTTTTCAATTCGTGGGGGAATCGTGGATGTCTTTTCTTACTCGAATGATCAGCCCTTCAGAATTGAGTTTTTTGGCGATGATGTTGAAAGCGTTCGAACGTTTGATGCTAGCACACAACTATCGATTAACGAACACAAATTCTTCCATATCGTTCCGAATGTCCAAGGTGGATTGATGAAGGAAGAGAATGTCAGCTTTATTGATTTTATTGGAAGTACAACCACAGTATGGCTGGCGTCCTACGATCAAACACTCGACGATCTAGAGGTAGAATACAAAAAGGCCATTTCGATCTACGATAAATTAAACTCAGAAGTCAATCACACGATTCCTTCCCAATTATTTTATCACCCGGAAGATTTTAAGAAAAATATTGATGACATGACGGTTGTTGAATTTGGAGCAGATTTCCATTTTCCAAGTCAATATAAAATCACGTTTGACTTCAAACCGCAACCGAGTTTCAATAAAAATTTCGACCTACTGACAGAAGATTTGATTCAGAGAAAAAACCTCGGTTTTACAAACCTTATTTTCTCAAATCAACCCAAGCAAATTGATCGCTTGGAACAAATTTTCAGTGACATTGAAAAAGACATTGAGTTCACGCCAATGCATTTCTCACTGCACGAAGGTTTCATAGATCCAATCACGAAATTCGTTTGCTATACTGATCACCAGATTTTTGAACGCTACCACCGTTTCCGTTTGAAAGAAGGGTTCCGTCAGGCAAAACAAGCCTTGACGCTCAAAGAACTGTACAATTTGCAACGAGGAGATTACGTCACGCACATCGATCACGGAGTGGGGAAATTCTCTGGATTGGAAACCATTGACGTGAATGGAAAACCGCAAGAAGCCATCCGCTTGTTGTACCGAGACAATGATGTTTTGTATGTGGGGATTCACTCGCTACATCGTATTTCAAAGTTCACAGGGAAGGATGGTGGTTCTCCAAAAATGAACAAGTTGGGATCGGCAACTTGGGCGAATCTCAAGAAAAAAACGAAGAAAAAGATCAAGGAATTGGCCTTCGATCTCATCAAACTATACGCGCAGCGAAAAAGTCAACCTGGTTTTGCATTTACCCCAGATTCGTATTTGCAAAATGAACTGGAAGCGTCCTTCATGTATGAAGACACGCCCGATCAACTTAAAGCAACAATCGCTGTTAAAGAAGACATGGAATCTTCCACTCCAATGGATCGATTGATTTGTGGAGATGTTGGTTTCGGGAAGACAGAAATTGCCGTTCGAGCAGCATTCAAAGCGGTGACTGATAGCAAACAAGTTGCGATTTTGGTTCCAACGACCATTCTTTCGATGCAGCATTACCGCAGTTTCAAGGAACGTTTAGAAGGAATGCCGTGTACCGTTGATTACATCAATCGATTTAAATCGGCCAAGGCAACAACAGAAACACTCAAGAATTTAGCAGATGGGAAAATTGATATTCTCATTGGAACACATGGCCTCTCGAGTGCGCGTGTGAAATTCAAGGATTTGGGCTTGATTATCATTGATGAAGAGCAAAAGTTCGGCGTTTCGGTAAAGGACAAGTTGAAAACACTTCGCGCAACAGTCGATACGCTCACATTAACAGCAACTCCAATTCCAAGAACACTTCAATTTTCATTGATGGGAGCGCGGGATTTGAGCATTATCAATACGCCTCCGCCAAACAGGCAATCTGTTCTTACGGAAATCATTCAATTCGACGAGGAAATAATTCGCGATGCGATTGCTTACGAAGTAAGTCGTGGAGGGCAGGTATTCTTTGTTCACAACCGTTTGGAAAACATCAAAGAAATTTCTGGACTGATTCAACGCTTGTGCCCTGGAGTGCGCGTAGCAATTGGTCACGGTCAAATGGACGGAAAGACGCTTGAAAAAATCATGCTTGGATTCATTGAAGGTGAATATGACGTGCTCGTGGCAACAACGATTATCGAGTCTGGGATAGATATCTCGAATGCAAATACSATYATYATCAATAAYGCMCAKMATTTCGGWWTSAGTGATTTACACCAAWTGCGWGGTMGMGTWGGWCGWTCAAAYAAAAARGCATTTTGTTANYYKCWKYSCSCMMYMWWSYWCAGTNYTMACYMSTGARGCRAGAAAAMGAMTGRMRGCWMTTGWWCARTTYTCSGATTTAGGWWSWGGKTTYMASATTGCYATGMRAGATTTRGACATTCGTGGAGCAGGAAACTTATTAGGCGGTGAACAAAGTGGGTTCATTTCTGATATTGGATTTGAGATGTATCAGAAAATTTTGAACGAAGCCATGGACGAGCTTCGTGAATCAGAATTCAAGGATTTATTTGCTGAACGAAACACTGACAGCCTTACTCAATTTGTTCGTGATTGTGTCCTCGAAACGGATTTGGAAATTCGAATTCCAGATACGTATGTGAACAATGTTGCCGAGCGATTGAGTCTCTACCARGAYATGGGYAATCTCAAAAACGARGACGATTTGAAAGAATTCCTCACGAAGCTTGCTGATCGATTCGGACCTATCCCTGCACAAGTTGATGAACTCGCWWATTCATTCAAGCTTCGTTGGCTAGCGCAAGAAWTRGGAATTGAGCGATTGATTTTRAAATCCGAAAAGATGATCGGTTAYTTTGTCGCCAATCCAAAATCKCCTTTCTACCAATCAACTGTTTTCACAAAGGTCTTGGACTACGTTTCCAAGCATCCAAGTGGTGTGAAATTGAGCGAGAAAAACGATCGTTTACGAGTTATTTACAGCGATGTGAACGATTTGGAAGACGCACGAAATCGCTTGCAGGGAATACTTAAAGTCTAAGCCCTCTACAATCAATGGTATAATTTATCAGCTTGGCTTTCGCTATTTGAACATCGATCGTTATACTTTCAGCCTTAGGGACGTTTTCCAAAACCAATCACTAGTTGAAGCAACAAGCCCCATCTCTTCTCTGACGCTTCTACAATCCCCGCGTGATAATGATTCAGTCGAATTCGAGTATGAGGAGAAAATGAATACGTCAAACTCTGTGCATTTATATAATTAAAGTGGTAAAGCTCTGAGGACATTGATCGATGAAAATTAAACGCATAGGATGTGCTAAAAAAGAAGTGTTTACCAAGAAACAACTCAAGGCTTGTTTGAAAATGTAAGGATGCTAAACTCCCTTCAGCATCGGAATTTGAATAGCCCYCAGTAAGCTGGTTTGACCAYTTTAACTTCTCTTGAAATTTATGAATCCAATCACCTCCTATTCGATTGATATATATAAGATCGTTCGGAATCARTGTATTATCAATTCTCCCCGAGACAATATTCAATCCTAATTCGTTTTTTCGATAAGTCGGATGCCCAATGTGTGAGCTAACCARCCACGTATTATTATAGGAATAGTTAGAGAATGAAAATTTTGGATCGATTCTTTGTGTGCCATTCTTAATCAAATTGTCGCAGACCAATATGGGCTTGTTTAACATTCCACCCGAAGTAATTGATAGCTCTAGGTCTAGTTTGTCGGATAGTGGTGTTTTTACGAAAATGCCTAAATCTTGGACAAATCCGATATCCATTTTTATCATATTCGTCATAAAACTAGACACTGGATCGAGTCTAGGATTGTGTCCATATGGAATTGATTTATTTCCAATCCAAAGTGTCGTACGGTCCCATTTAGTATCGAATTTCAGCCAAGTATCTAACATTTTAAGCCTGAAGTTGGCCTCTCTCTGTCCACTAGAATTAACTGTTTTATCAAAAGGAATGGAAAACCGAAGCCTAGAAGAGCTTAAGCTAAGTGTTCGAACATATCCTTTTTGAAGGCGCCTCTTATTTAATGAAAAGAGCTGAAATGCGACTTGGTTTTTTGGTGCACGGTTGGTTACATCAAACCGCCCTCCGTTAATGTCATGGATGTAACCTCCATGGATATTCACTTGTGTATAAAAAAAGGTAGTTTGCTGTTTCTTCTGTTTAAGCGCACTCTGCGAGTGAACTGCTGTTGCGAGTAAAAAACTTCCTATGACAAAGATCTGTTTCATCGTTTAGTAATTATAAAGCCCTTTTCGAATTCTTACTTTCTCTTGAATATCCTTAGGTAATTTGACTTTTGCCATCCAAACAGGAGTAATTCTTTCATAGGACAAAACATAAATTTCTAGCACATCTTTCTCCATCGATTCGTAGGTTATGTAGATTTTTTCAATCCCCTTATATTGATTATTTATCCATTTGTCATTTTCTTTCCCTGTAAGTAAAACATATGGCTTAACATCGTTTGGTAGTAAATCCGCATCGTATGCGATGGTGCTCTGAACAGGGTTGTATCTTCTATTTTTTGGATAGGTATTAAAACCAAAAAGAAGTCCGTATAGTTTTTGCTCACTTAAGAGAGATAAATCAATATTACCAATGTTGATTTTGTAAGGTGTCCATTGTCCTGTTAACGTTATTTCTACGTACGCATCTGTTCCTTTGTGATTGATGATATCGACATGAATTGAATCAAGATGACGCATCCAATCAAGGTTGAAATCTTTTGGCGTTAATTCAGTGTAATATCCTGCGTCAGTAAATTGTGTTGTCTTAACAGGTGTTTCCAAGATTGTTTCATACGTTTCCTTGGTCCCATCCATAAATAATTCAAACTCTTTTTTATAATATTGCTCGTTATCCAAGGGTTCAATTTTACGTTTACTTTGATAACCGATTTCACTTATTTCTGTAGCTACCCTGTATTTGATCGGGCTTCTAAGTTGTTCAAAGTCTATCGTTACATTCTCAGCAATGTCAGAAAGTTGATCGTATTCCATTCCTAAATCATGCGTGAAACCAGGGTTTTTTAGTCGGACTAGTTCATTGTACAACTCAGCGTTCAGGTAAAACCAACTGTGCGAAAGTATTTTGTTTTGATTCAGGTTATTGCTGCCTTTCTTTCGGGTTTTGAAATCGCTATAATCTTCTGAGATGAGCGAAAACTCCCACTTTGTTGGTGCTAAACAGTTATTAACGACTTGACATCGATAGGCTCTGTTTTTTGCTTCACGAAGTTCGTCTGAGGGCTCATCCGAAAGTTGAATCAGGAATTCGCCATGCTCTTTCCTAAAAGTATATCCAAAACGATTGTATTCTTCCTCAATGATCTCTGGATAAATCATGTCCCCTCGTGTGTCGAATTTTGGAATCAAGCGAAGTAGAYCAATCGAATGCAAATCCACTGAATTAGATAGAGAGTCGATAAATGAAATATCAACGAGTAATTTTCCCTTCGGGGTCTTATCCAGTAATTTAAGCTCCACACGTGTAAACCGAAACAGAATGTTGTCACCATATAGCTCATCTTTCTCTCCAATATCATATTTATAGTCCTTCCCTGGACTATTGGCCTCAAGAACCATTATTCCATTAGCAAACTGACTGAAGATTGATTGAATTTTTTCAGGGGGAAGCTCAACACTAGAGGAGTTAAGAGAATTCCATTTAACTGAATGACATCCAGTAAATAACATTAAAAACACAATAAAAAGAGGGGGGAGTTTTTGAACTAATGACATCTAGTAAATCCTGTTTTTGAAACGAAGATAGTTATTTTATGGAGAAATGATCAAGAATCAGTATTACATTAGCTAGTCATCGCCCTTAATATGAGGTCGTTAAGTATAGTTTGTTGTCAATGATAATTAAGCTAGTGCCCAATTAGTTGCGTTGTCTTTCCAAAAGTAAAACAAGGCTTTACCCTCGATTCACACTATAAATTCATTTCGCCCTACTATTATGTATGCCATTTAATCGCCTCAAAAATCGGTTATACGGAACGATAAAAAGAAGGTAATTAAAACTCCCGTTCGTCGGAAAGGTTGCTGTAATTCCTTTCCTGATTGGCTTTGGAGGAAATCGGTATCTCTTTTAATCATCTTTCCAGTCAAAAATGAACTAAAAACCTATCTTCACCGTTAAGTAAACACATACTATTCTTATGCGGTACATTTATTTACTTCTGATCACGTTCATTTTCGCGTCTTGCGGAAATCAAAAAATGCGTTTCGTTCGCAACAACTCAACTAAGCAAAAGATTGTTGCAATCAATGATCTTCCTACATTAAAAACGGAATCCGAAACGGCATTCATTCCAAAGACCAATGAAGAAATTTCTGAGGAAGAAAACTCATACACGAGTGTCACTGTTACAGAATCGGATGAGTCCATCGAAGAAGAGACAGCAATTTTTCAAGAAGACGCTTCTAACTCCTTTCCGAGAAGCGTTCAAGATAGCACCGTAATTTCTACCGAAAAAGCAGATGCTATTGCTTACGAAGCAGCACGCGCTGAAAAAAACGGTACCCGGTCACTCGTACTTTCAATTCTTATTTTCGTGTTTCTCTTTCTGATGATTGTCGCATCATTTATTGCTTTGGCGCAACTTGATGCCGTTGGATTCATTTTTGTTGCTGTTGCTTTCCTCCTCTTTGCCTTTGTGAGTTGGATCCTAAGTATGATCTTTGGTATCGTCTCTTTGCGCGCTTCATACAACACCGTTAAAGGACGAAAACGAGCAATTATCGGACTCGCTATTTGCGGAATTCCATTACTTTACTTTTTAATAGGACTACTATTCGCTTTCGCTTAATAAATTTCAATTGTACCCATATAGAAACTGATCAACTGTGAAGTTCTATTAACTTTGAAAGATGTCCTCAAGAGCAATTGTTTCTGTAACGAATGATTTGTACACCGACCAACGGGTCCATAAAGTTTGTRCGTTTCTTGTCGCTCAAGGATATGAGGTRTTGYTGGTRGGTAGAAAACGCCGATCMAGCATCCCACTTCCTCCYAGAGAATACAAAACACATCGGATGAAATTGCTCTTTGAAACGGGCGCTAAATTTTAYGCSTTTTTCAACTTTCGCTTGTTCCTTTTTCTACTCTTYAGAAAAGCAGAYATYCTAGTTTCAAATGATCTCGATACACTTTTGGCAAATCACTTGGCGAATAAATTCAAGCGGAAAACACGTTTGGTTTACGATTCACATGAATACTTTACGGAAGTTCCTGAGTTAACATCTCGTCCAAAAGTTCAAAAAATTTGGTTGAAAATTGAAGAGTGGATCTTTCCAAAGTTGAAGGATGTGTACACCGTAAATGGATCAATTGCCGAAATATATTCGAAGAAATACAAAAAGAATATCCGAATCGTGAGGAACATTTCACCGCTTTGGACTGGAAAAGAACTTCAATCGAAAAAGGCTTTGGGAATTCCAGAAAATGTTCCCCTCATCATTTTGCAAGGCGCAGGAATCAATGTGGAACGCGGAGCGGAAGAAGCTGTTGAAGCAATGAAATCTGTCGATGCTGTTTTGCTGATTGTTGGTGATGGCGATGTTGTTCCTGATCTAAAAAAATACGTTGCTTCAGAAGGGAAAATGCTTTCTGAAAAGGTCCTATTTTTTGGAAAACAGCCCTATGATGTAATGATGAATTACACAAGTTATGCTGATATAGGATTGACATTGGACAAACCAAATAGTTTGAATTACGCACTTTCTCTTCCGAACAAAGTCTTCGATTACATGCACACAAACACGGCAGTTGTTGCCACGGAAATCAAAGAAGTTGCACACGTAATTCGAACGAATAAAATAGGAGTGATTCTTGAAGAATTCACCGTTGAAAATTTGGCGCGTGTTTTAAATGAGCTCATTGCAGATCGACATCGCTTGGATGAATTTCAAGCAAATTGTGCCATCGCAGCGAAGACAGAAAACTGGGAAAAGGAAACAGAAATTTTAGCAGAAATCTATCCAAAAGTTGAGTAAAAAAAAGCTACATATCGTTTCATTTGATGTTCCATATCCTGCAAATTATGGTGGCGTAATTGACGTGTTTTACCGGATAAAAGCACTTCGGGAAATGGGCTTTGAAATTACACTCCACTGTTATGAATATGGTCGCGGTCGACCGGTAGAATTAGAGCTGTTTGTAGATACCGTTTTTTACTATCCCCGAAAGAAAAGCATCCTCGATTGGTTCAGCAGTAAACCCTTCATTGTTCAAACAAGAAGTTCGAAGAAACTCCTTAAAAATTTAGTGAAAGACGATGCACCAATTCTATTTGAAGGCTTGCACACAACGTCCTTTTTGAATCATCCACAATTGAAGAATCGGAAGAAGCTGGTCCGAACACACAACATCGAACATGACTATTATTTCAAGCTAGCAGAACAGACTTCGGGATGGAAAAAATGGTACTACTCAACTGAAGCAAAGAAACTCAAAAAGTACGAGTCAAACCTGAAATTCGCGGATGTTCTTCTTCCTATCAAAGAATCAGATTTAATGTACTTTTCGCAGTATTCAACTGAAATTCACCTTTTACCTCCTTGTTTTGATCAACATGAGCTAATTYCTCAGRCAACAGAACCCTATTTATTGTTCCACGGAAACCTTTCGGTAAGCGAAAATGTAGAAGCCGTAAAATGGATTTGCAAGGAGATTTTTGACACACTCGAAGCACCATTTATTGTTGCCGGAAAAGATCCTGACACATCGATTCTTGAGTTGGAAAACCTCGGTTTTTTCGAATTAGTCTCGAATCCCGATGACCGCGAAATGAACGACTTAATTTCAAATGCACGGGTGCACGTTTTGTTCACTAAACAATCAACTGGAATTAAATTAAAACTCATTCATTCGCTTCAAACTTCGGGTCATGTTATGGTGAATCCAATCATGGTAGAAGGAACAGGATTGGAGAATTTTTGCACGGTTTTGGATCATCATTACGAGTGGAAACATGAGATCACAAATGCCTTGGAAAAGGAGCTTACAGCAGTTCGATTCGATCAACGGAAAAAATTATTTTCAGGCAAGCTCAGCGTACTTGGAAACTGTCGAATTATTGAAAAAATTCTATCATGAAACATTTCATTTCTCTAAGCATTCTAATCTTACTTTTTGGGTGCACGCACTCCATAAAAAAAACGCTTACAGTTGAGCTAAAAAACGATGATCTTAATTTCAGCGATACTTCATCTTACAATGTTGCTTTTCTCATTATGGACGGAACATTTAATACGGAACTTACGGCACCAATGGACATCTTTCATCACACTAAATTTCGTGAAGGGATCAAACCGATGACCGTTTTTACAGTCGCAAATACTACTGAAGCAATTACCACATTTGAAGGATTAAGAATTCTCCCTGATTTTAATTACACGGAAAAAACGCCACGCATTGACATCTTGATTATTCCAGCAGCCGAACATAATTTGGACAGCGATTTAAGTGATAGTCTGCTCATTCAGTTTGTCCGCGAAATTGGATTGAAAGCAGACTATGTAATCTCACATTGTGATGGTGCTTTTGTTCTTGCGAAAACGGGCTTATTGAATAATCGAGTTTCGACAACTTTTCCTGGGGATATTGAGAAATACAAAATAATGTATCCAGATTTAGACGTTCGAGAGGGTCTTGTGTTTGTCCAAGATGGTAAATTCATCACTTCTGCTGGAGGCGCAAAATCATTTGAAGCTTCGCTTTATTTGTGCGAATATCTCTACGGAAAATCCATTGCTGATCAATTAGCAAAAGGAATGGTGATCGATTGGAATTTAGATGAAGTTCCCCACGAAATTATTTCTCTTCAATAGGCGCTTCGACTTCCTCCTCGAAATAGTCTACCCACATCGTCAGCATGAAGTCGCGCACGGCAGGTTTGAAATCAGGAACAGGCTTTGAACCTCCATCAATCACAAAGAAAACCAATTCATTGTTCACCAAAGTCGTGTAAACAGATGTCATCGTTCCTCCTCCAGAAATGGTGTACAATTGAAAGAAATGATCTTCATTCGAGAATTCTGAATCCTTTTTCAAGCCTAAACGCGTCGGTAAATCTCTTACAGATTGAATTGCTTTAGCCATCTCTTTGGTCGAAGGGTAATCGGAAATAGCTCCTCCTGAAAAGACCTTGATTGTTCCCTTGTCTTTTTTGTAAACAAACTCCGAAAGCAAGTGGCCATTCTCCACTGAAGGCATGTCCCAGTTTTCGGTTAAATCAGGTAAAATATCGTAGTAGGAAATACTCGTTGGGAACAGGTCATTTCTATAATTCGTTTCCTCTTCCTCCACATACATTTCTTCTTCAAAATCATCCCAAACGATATCTTCAGGCTTATATGGAATCGCCAATCCGTCCTCTTTATCGGTCGCCACCACTTTCCACGTCTTTATGATTTTTTTGAAATCTTTGTAGTCCAATAAATTATCTATTTCTTCAACAGCGTAATAGGAAATCACGATGAAGTAGTTTCCAAATTCAATGACACTGAAATAAATTCCGCCAAATGGTTCGCCTTCAATTTCACCTTTTAATCCAGCGTACATGCAATCACGCCCATTGACTTGCACGATTTCAGGCTTTCCAACAACAATGATCCCGGAATTCCGATCAATTAACTCTTGCGTTAACTCATCTTTAAAAGAAGCCATTGTTTGATCCTCAATGGGAACATGTATTACCCCAAGCATTCCAATTGGTAAATTGTCAATCTCATCCACTTCTAAATCCAACCCTTCTTGCGATGCATACATTACATTGCCATCAAAACTTCCATTCACTACCTCAAAATAACCAGCTGGTAATGTAAACTGAATTGTTTTACCGTCCGCTACGTGAGGACTTTCATAATTGATTTGAGCATTTGCCGATCCAAGAATGAGAAACGTAATGAACGGGAGGATAAAATATTTCATCGAACTAGTTAATTGAAATTCTAAGTTAGCAATTGATTGACAAACAAATTAACGATTATTCCTCGATTTCATTGTCTTTGAATGCCGAAGGCAGAAGGTCAGGAATGATCTTCATCATCATTGGTAAAAGGAACGTCCCTCCAGGAATCATGAAAACAGCAAATGCAGGCATCGATTTCAAAATGTCTTTGAGTTGATCTTTGACTTTCTCTTTTTCCTCTGGCGAAAGATCTTCCTTCATTGATTTTTTCATCAACTTCACAAGCTCCTTACTTTCTGATAGTTCGATTATCACTTTCTCCTTGTTACGAACTAATATTTTCTTCCAGCGATTTGTAAAACTGCCGTAGACTTTTTCAAGTGAAGCAGAATCGTTGAGTATCTCAGATTTTGAGCGATTCGCAATGATGAAGTTCTCGATAAACATCACCGTTTCCTCCATTTCACTTTCGGGTATATCCATGAAAACACGTAGTTCTTCCGTATACTCCTTTTCCTCTTTCCCTATCTCGTAATTTGAGAACATCGTGAGAACAGAAATATCTGTCAAAAAACGTTTTAAGAGCCAGCGCCCTTGAATATTTTCTCCGAAATCTTGCAAGGTTGCTCCATGTTCAAACTTGTCCTTAGCAAGATCACGTAATTCATCAGAAAGGTTAGCAGAAGCGAGAAAAACGGTAAATAAATCACGTTCAACACTTGAAACTTCACCATCGGCATGTGTTGCCAACGTAATTGCTGTTAATGCTTCTTGAGCAAAATCACTGTAATCGTGAAGTGCATCTTTGTTGAAGTTCATACAGTGGTCGTAGAACAAAATCACGTCAAGGTACACGAAGGCATTATTTAGCCCATTAACCCACCATTTGTTATCGAGCAAATTGAATTTAATATCAACTCTCTTTGATAGGATTTTTTCTACTTTTTCCTCTGGATCTTCCTTCTTAAAAAACGAGAGTGTTTTGCTCAGGGTTCTTGCATTGTGATCACCGTAAAAAGAAGTTAAGCGAGTAAGAAATTCATCCTTATCCACTCTTCCTCCCGTCTTCAAATGCACAAAGAGAAGTGCCTCAAAAAGGAGCACCTTCAACCTCTCTTCCTTGGTCCAATTCTTTGTATTCAATCGATGACCGAAAATAGCACGTGTTGGTAAACCAAAGATGATTCCACTCCGCATGCATTTCATRTGAATGTGCTTGAGGTCRTTGATCTCATCAAAATTACGAATGTGAACCCATAGRTCTCCCTTCTTGATTAAATCGAAGTATTTGGAAACCCAGCCGCTAGAACCTGGTGCTAATGAACTTTTTGTGCCACTCATATCTATTTACAAAAATACATGAGGTTTTCCAATAATGAATCAATTTCGGATTAGAATCGTTGAAAAAACAAGCTAGACCGATGAATTACTTTTGTCGGAAAGCATAACGAACGGAARAGCCAATTAAAGGTCCAACCTCGACATAAGGATACATTCGAACTGTTGGTCCTGCGTCCAGAGCAATATTGATCGGAAAGGATTCAAACGTGTATTCAATTCCAATGTTAGCATCGAGACCTGTCCACACTCCAACGTTTTCGCGACTGTCGGTGGAACGATTATAGTTTTTGTTCCAATAACCGATATCTCCACCAAGTCCCCAGTACCATTCAACGCCTTTACCAATTGAGAAATTACGTTCATACATTCCCTGAAACCAGAGGTGCCGTCTCCCGAACCCAAGCGTGGCTTCGAATGCATTTGAACTTCCGTTGATGAAATGTTTTATGTTGATGTCTGAGTATGCTACATCAAGGTTTGACCAATCGCCTCTAATTCCGAGTGCGGTTGTATATTGTTGAGCATAACTGGCGGTGAATGCTGTTGCACACACCAATGAAATAAAGAAGTTTTTCATAGAGATAAGGTGTTGCTGTTTCTATTACAACGTCTTTTATCTAAAACGTTTCATGACGGTACTCGATCAAACTGAAATTTTCACACAATGATGACTTTCCGCTTTGTGAATTCTTGATGCTCTCGCATCGGCTCATGGAGATAAGGTGTTGCTGTTTCTAATACAACGCCTTTT
>NVXP01000118.1 GCA_002733985.1 Fluviicola sp.
GTTGATCACCTACATCGGCACAAGTATACAAGTTAACCGAATGTAGATATGCTGGATTGTAATCATCACTCGAAACATACCCAACACCTTGGATAATTGGCCAACAAATAACTGTTAATAATGCGAGCGAAAACAACATTCCAATACGAAAGAAAAACTGTTTTTTGTCAGTGAAGTTTTTGAGCGGAATCAACAAGAACAGTAGAAGAAGTGGCGCATAAATAAACTTTGCTGAAGCCAAAAGAAAAACAAGAAGTGCCGTCGTTAAAAAGTTCCTCTTCGATTGTTTTTCCTCTGAAAAAGCTTGTTTTAACATAAATGCCACAAACAAAAAAACTACTGCGTTCGTTATCATATCAGCATTTAGCGAGCTATGAATAAAGACAGACATCGGCAAGAGGGCAAGCGCAACGAACAACCACTTGAAAATTGGGGTAATTCGAATTGCATAAAACAGCGCGATTATCCAACAAATTAGGGTCATTAATCTACCTGCGTAGAGTGCGATAATGGCAGAATTGCTAAACACTCGAGCCAAACGAATTCCGAAAGCCTGAGGAATGTATGAAATTGGAGTATAAACTGCCATTGATGGAAAATCAACAAATTCCAAGTTGCCATCACTCTTCATCGAAATCGCAGAAAAAATAGTGTCACGACTCGTCTTAACTTCAATTCTTGCCTGCATATCGACAAATGGAGTCAGGCTTTCTTTTACTTTTTTAGGTAGAAATCCGCCTACTCTTCCATCCATTTTAGTAGCGAAAATTGATCCTTGAGAAATATGATATGCCCGATAGAAGTGTCGGTTTTCATCTGGGCTTTGAAAGGGCGGTGTAAGCAGAAGAAAAAGTATTCCAAAAAAAGCTGCCAGTAAAACAAACACTTGTTCCGGTCTAAGCGGCATTTGAACGTTCCTCTTCATTGATAGTAGTTACAAAGGGAATACGCTTTTCCTTAAAGGATGGTTGGTTAAACACTTAAAAATCCTCCAACTCCAACTTCACATCGTTTGGAAGAGCATCGTATTTTCTGTGGTTGACAAAAGAAGTTATGGTGAACAAGCCAATTAGGATTTTAACACCTACATAGATAAAAGGAAACACATACCCGATAAGACGTGCCCCAGCAACACTCTTCACCTGCCTTAAGTTATGTGTCCGAAGTTGAACGTGGTTATACACTTCTAACAAATCATTTGGGATTCCATCAACCAAAATTTCAAGCAACCAAAAACCAAAATAACAGATCATTGAAACCAAGAGCAAATCTGTCTTTCCTTTGAATTTCACAAACGAATATAATACGAGTAAGGTAAGACCTTGAGCTAGTGTAAACCAACCAAAAATTGCGTTTTGATTGACTTCTTCTTTTGATAAAAAGAGAACAATTCCTCCGATTGCTAAAACCACCATTGCTAGTCGAATTAATGATCTAATAGAATATTCAGACTTCAATTTAATATTGTTTGCCTTCAAAAGAGTGTTCACTAGTTCTGGTGAACGCATTTTTTTCTTTGCTTCTGGTTTCACAACCTTCGGGTGCACTCTATTCAACTGCTCTTTGTCCGTTGCTTTATAGCTGAGTGCATTGAAAATTTCAATGGAAGTTCGTTCTTTGTCAATGAGCTTATTTCCAAATTCAATTAGTTCTTGATCCGTCATCGACTACATCGGGATTTCAATAAAAATCTCGATTTTCGTTTTCTCACGTTTCTTACTAATGGCTACACCGTAATCCAGTCCATAAATGACTGTCGTGAACAGTAGTTTTCCTTCCTCATTAGTCGCTTTGAAGATCACTTCTTTTTCCGTTGTCTTAATTTTTAATTTTCCTTTGATCGTAAACACTCCCCCACTTTCAGAAATCGAAGTGCTCTCGAAAGTCATTGTTGGGTAGTTTTCACTATCGAAATAATCTTCCCCTTTCAAATGCTTGTTCCGCATTCCATTTTTTGTGTCGAGCGTTGAAACGTTAACTGTTCCGGAAATAGAACCTTTGGACAAATCGCTTACATCAAATTTAATCGTCGCAGAAACATCCCCTAAAGTTCCTTTCGTGCCTTCGTCATATGTGAAATTAACCGTACCCTTTTTTGTCTCTACATTAAAGCTTTGTGCCGAAGCAATCATCGGAAATATCATCAAAAAGATGAAGAATATTCTATACATGTTCTGTTATTTAAATTTGATTCTGCAACTTAGTGAAATCTTGTTCAAACTGAGCGATTATTGTGCGTGATCTAGAAAAATTAAAAGCGAAAATTCGTGTACTTCCCAACAAACCCGGGGTGTATCAATACTATGATGCCAAAGGAAAGATTTTGTATGTTGGAAAAGCAAAAGACCTTAAAAAGCGCGTAGCGTCTTACTTCAATAAGAATCTTGATTCTGGAAAAACACGCGTGCTTGTTCGACAAATCGTTGAAATCAAATACATCGTTGTTGATACGGAAYTTGACGCACTCTTGCTGGAGAATAACCTCATCAAAAAATACCAGCCTAAATACAACATTCAACTTAAGGACGACAAGACCTATCCTTGGATTTGTATCAAAAAAGAACCCTTTCCAAGAATTTTYACAACTCGAAGACTCATTAAGGATGGTTCAAARTATTATGGYCCGTACCCAAGTGTGAAAGTGATCAATACGCTCATTTCCTTAATTCGAGATATTTATCCTTTGCGGACATGTAGYTTGGATTTATCYGCCAAGAAAATAGCAGACGGAAAGCACAAAGTTTGCCTGGAGTACCATCTCGGAAATTGCAAAGGTCCATGTGTTGGAGAAGAATCTGATGAGGACTACAACGAGTATATTCAGAATATTGAACACATTCTCAAAGGAAATTTGGGACAAGTAGTCCAGTCTTTGAAGCAAATGATGAATACGTTTGCCGAAGAGTTGAAATTTGAAGAGGCTCAAGGAATCAAGTCAAAGATTGCAACAATTGAACAATACAGAGCAAAATCAACTGTAGTTTCTCCAAGGATTCACGAAGTAGATGTGATTACTGTATTGCAAGATGAGAAACGAGCATTTGTAAATTATTTAGTCATCAATAACGGGTCGATCATTCATGGTTTGACGGTGGAGGTGAATAAAAAGCTGAATGAATCAACATCAGATATTATCGCGTACGTTTTGCCAGACATGCGTGAACGCTTCGATAGCTTATCGAAAGAAGTAATTTTAGAAGAACCTGTCGACTTTGAGTTGGCTGGAATAGATTTCTTTGTGCCACAACGTGGAGATAAAAAAGCCCTTCTTGATCTTTCTGCTCGAAACTGCCGTTTCTTTCAACTTGAAAAAAACAAGCAAGAACAGATTATGCAGCCCGAACGACATACTGAACGAATTTTGGAACGCATTAAAATTGATTTTCGCTTGCCTGATTCTCCTGTTCATATCGAATGTTTTGATAACTCAAATATTCAGGGTGAGCATGCAGTCTCTGCTTGTGTTGTATTCAAAAATGCCAAGCCAAGTAAGAAAGATTACCGTAATTTCAATATTAAAACGGTAGTAGGAGCAGATGATTTTGCCTCAATGGAGGAAGTCGTATATCGAAGATACAAGAGGATGCTCGACGAGAACATGTCACTTCCTCAGTTGATTGTGATTGACGGTGGAAAAGGACAATTGAGCTCTTCGCTCGTCGCATTGGAGAAATTGAACCTTCGCGGTAAAATAGCCATTGTAGGAATTGCAAAACGATTGGAGGAAATTTTCTTCCCTGGGGATTCTCTTCCTATTTATATTGACAAGCGTTCAGAAAGTTTGAAAATCATTCAGCACATGCGAAACGAAGCTCACCGTTTTGGAATTACGCATCACCGAAATAAACGTAGCAAGGCAGCATTGACTTCAGAATTGACGGAAATTACTGGAATTGGACCAATAACTCACGAGGATTTAATGAATCGATTCAAAACTGTGAAAGCAATCAAAGCTGCGAGTTTGGAAGATCTAACAAAAGAAATCGGCTTGGCAAAGGCACAGATTATTCGAACTCATTTTGACGGTTAAAAAGAAACTGTTACAACAATTCTTATCTAAAAATATCTATCTTTTGTTGCTCTCGTGATTCGATTGAATTAGAAATGCGACATTAATGTCGCTAAACGAAATTTACTTATGACAATTTTTGTATGTGCAAAGAAATCACATTCAATATCAAAAGTATTTATCCAGAGTTGGGAATCGTGTTAGACAAGAGCGTAAAGAACAGAACATTAGTCAATCTCAACTAGCATTTGAAATTAGCTCTACCATTCGTCAAATACAACGAATTGAAAAGGGAGACATAAACGCAGGAATAACATATTACATTGCGATCTGCGAAGTGTTAGACATTCAATTTATTCGATTGGGGGAAATACTTGACCTTCCAAAGGATTAACTACTTAATCGATGTTAATCCTTTACTGCCCTAATTGGGTACCTTTTGATGCTGAATTCATTTATCTTTGTCGGAATGATTGATTTAAAAAATTTCGATGCTGTCATTTTTGATATGGACGGTGTTCTCATAGATTCAGAGCCGCTTTGGAAGATTGCCATGGAGGAAGTCTTTCATTCGGTTGGATGTTCTCTTACGCGCAAGGATTTTCAAAAAACCGTTGGATTACGGATCGATGAAGTATGTGAATATTGGTACCAGCAAGCTGCATGGACTGGAGCAACGCCGAAAGAAGTTGAAGAACGAATTATGGTTCGTATGGTTGAGTTGATTCGTGAACATGGCGAACCTCTTCCTGGCGTACTAGAAACAACCAAGTATTTGCGTGAGCAAGGAATTAAAATTGGATTGGCCACTTCATCGTATACTGTATTGATCGATGCCGTTTTGGAAACACTCGGAATTCGCGATCGTTTTGATGAAATTCATTCCGCAGAGAACGAACAATATGGAAAACCACACCCTGCTGTTTATCTTACGGTTGCGGAACGCCTCAACTTAGATCCAATGCGCTGTTTGGTCATTGAAGATTCACTGAACGGGATCATTTCAGGAAAGGCTGCAAAAATGAAGGTTGTCTGCATTCCTGAAAAAACACATCACCCTGAACCAAAATTACTTGTTGCAGACTATATGTTTGATGACATGTTGTTATTTTTGAGCGCGATTAAAGACTAACAAATGATTAAATACAATCCAAAAAACTGGTTTCAACTAATATTTGCACTACACAAAAGTGACACCTTCCGTATTTTATGGAAGGAACTGATCTACATCTGTCTTTTCACAATTGGTATTGCATATGTCCACATTACTTATTTCCCCCATGCGACTTATTTGACAAACCTGATTGCTGTTTATTCGCTTGTTGGTTTTGTGATTTCGCTGTTGCTCGTTTTTAGGACAAATACCGCCTACGATCGCTGGTGGGAAGGACGAAGAAAATGGGGAGAAATGGTCAACGACTCTCGTAATTTGGCTGTTAAAATTAGTACCCTTCAATTTTCTGAGACCGATGCCGATTTCTTTCGCCGCATGATTTCAAATTTTGCATTTGCCACAAAAGAACACTTGCGAAAAAAGGTCAATCTGGCAGAATTGGAACTCTCTGTTGAGGAGCTGAAGATTATTCGTAAAAAGAAGCATGTACCAGTTGAGATTATTCATTTGATGTTTAAGCGACTTAAACGCGTAAAGCAGGAGGATAAATTAAGCGAAATTGAATACTTAGCGATTAACGATAACCTTGATAGTTTGATGGATAGTTTGGGTGCGTGCGAGCGGATTCTGAATACGCCAATCCCGTTCTCGTACAGCTTGTTTCTAAAGAAATTCATTTTCATTTATACGACAACGTTGCCGCTTGCTTTCGTAAGTACATTCGGTTATTTTTCTGCTATTATTGCAACCTTTGTTTTCTATGTAATGGTCTCAATGGAAGTTTTAGCCGAGGAAATAGAAGACCCATTTGGTACGGATGACAATGATTTACCGACCGATCAACTATGCGTGACGATTAAGGAAAATGTGGATGAAGTGTTTTCTTAGGGCGAGTGTACGAATATCCGATCGTCAGATGATCCGATGATCCGATGAAGTGCTTGGTAGGTTGGATTTTTGGATGAAGTAGGTAGTAGGTTGGATTTTTGGATCGTTAGATTTTTGGATGAAGAGGTTGGTAGGTTGGATCGTTAGATTTTTAGATGAAGTAGATAGTAGGTTGATTTTTGACAGTTGTTGGGTTGTTGGATTAGCTTCGCTGCTGCCTGCGGCGGTGTTTAGATGAAATCATCCTTTTTGAAACAAATAGATCCAATAATTTAAGGTGAAGTCTCTAAAAACCCAAGCTCTTCTATCTTCTCATAAACTGATTTTCCAAACAAGGCATAGCCTTTCTTGTTGAAATGCGTGTCGATTGGGTAATAATATTCTGAAACTGAAACGCCTTTCTTTTCAAAGTCATTCGATGTATCCAAAAAGTAAATTTGTTCAGCTTTTAGGTATTTGGCTAGTTCAATTTGACCGAAAAATGGTGTGTGTTTTCCATTCTTAAACTCCTGAATCGAAGGTTGGAGTACAACGAGGAGTTTCGTGTCCTCTTCATTCGAAAGTTTCTTTAATCGCCCTAAAACATCCTTGAGATTTTCGATTGCTTTTAGTTGAGCTTCTTCCGTGTCTGCACCGCGCAATAAACTTGTGTTGTAACCAAGTGCAGCATGAGTAAACATTCGGAAAAGATGATTGGACGCATAAATCCATTCCCATGATGGAGGTGTTTTTCCAGCAGTGCCATCCGCATGAAAGCGTTCAAATCCTCCCCGTCCAGCAACATCATCCACATCCGTAGAATTAATTGTTAAGACCAAAACGTCGGGTTTGTAAGCAATCAGCTTATCTCGGTATAGGGCAAATTCATAAATTGGGTCACTTCCTCCTATACCTCCATTGATCGTTTCTACATTCTTCCATTTCCAGCGGTGTTCCATTTGCTTCACCCAAGAATCTTCGTAACTCATTCCAACACCCTCAGTAAACGAATCACCGATTGCTATGATGCGGAATTTTGTGCCTTTCTCTTTTGGAATTTCCTTTTCTGAAAGCCCGATAGAATTCACTTCTCTGTTAAATAAGAACTCCTTTTTCTGATTAGATATTAGCGTATTAGGTGTGTGCAGCCAATACCATGAATCCAAATTTTCTTGCGTGCTAAGGGAGAAATACTTCCCGTCTGTGCGCTCAGGATAAGTTTGCATTACACCAATCATGCGAATGATGAAATCGGCAAGGAACAAAACAACAAATGTCGAACGGGATGTAGAAATAATCGCTGCTTTTCGATTGCGTAGATTTTTAATCAGTGCGAATAAGATAAACGTAGTTCCCTCAACCAGAAATGCTAAGCCCAGCAGTAGTAGGATGTTTCCAATGAATAAATAATAATAATTGCTGTGATTTACGACGTAATAGGCTCCACAAAGAAGCACTATTCCAACGAGCAATTTGATTCCAGCAGAGAGTAAAAATCGAGGCATTATGGAGATTTAGTCTGTAAATATAATTGGAATTTTGGAGAAGACTGTTGGGCTTTTGAACGAAGAAGGCCTCGAAGAATGACTGTGTTAGGTCAGATTATTAAATAATTACCGACAAGGCGAGAAGAAAAAAACGATAAAGTAGATCTTAGAAGGGCTGGGAAATTAGTGTTTCTTTAATACACTATCTATTATTTGTGATAACTCTTCGCCGTGGGTGACGATCATAAAATGTCCTCCGCCTTGAATTGAAAACTCCAGTTTTCCTCTTGCGGGTAGAATCTTATCCTTTGTTCCATGTAAGCTAATTCCATTTGAGCGAGATGCATTCTTCCACTGAACAATTGCACCAATCGCCCATCGAAAAAAACAAGTGTCTGAATCACCTAAAATTTCTTTAAACAATTTTTTATCTTCTTTCGACTTTAAACCGAAGAGAAAATATAACAGCCAATTGGCCTGTTTAAGAAATATTCCAGGAATAACTTCGTATAATTTAAGTGTTCCTCCAAACTTGAAAAGTCCTGATAATTCTGAGGAATTAGAAATAGTTGAAACGAGAAACAGAACTCTTGGTTTTCGAATTTTCTCAAACTCTTGAGCAATCATTCCGCCAAAAGAAACACCAATCAAATTATAGTCATCTGGAAGCGATGCTGATTGAAACAATCGTATTGCATATTCAGATAATGATTCCTTTTTAACTGGACCTATCCATGGAATATGCACCAATTCGACCCCTTCAATTTGAAGGTTTCGAAAGGCACGGTGATCAACACCAAGTCCACTGAGACAATATAACTTCATTCGATTTATTGAATCAGAAATGTACGTTAAATTTCAATCCTTACTCTATAACAGCTTTAAATATTTTCGTGAATCCATCCTTTTCTAAGGTAACTAGATAAACCCCAGGTCCATTTGCTACGCTCACGTTGTTTTGTATTTCTGTGACTTTTTTCTGATTTACGAGTGCTTGTCCATTCGTATTAAAAACTGACATCTGAGCTCCCATCCATAATTCTTCGACCTCTACAACGAATTCCCCATTCGAAGGGTTAGGGTAAATTGTCGTTGCGTCTACAACAGGCTCTACGGGAGGATTAATTGTCGCTGGAATTCCTTGAACTCCTTGGTTGCACATTCCTTTGTCCTCATCATAAAATGCATGAACGAAATCAACACTTTCCTTCAATCGTTGAACACTTTCCAAATGGTTTACTCCTTGTCCAACTACGATTGCAAAATCAAATTCTCGTTCTTCTCCGCTTTTGAAATCTCCGATATCGATCGTGTAAATCATAGAGTGTGCTTGTTCTGAAACACTTTGAATATCTCCTTCACCCAAAACTGGATCTCCAGGATATCCGAATCGTTTGGGATGCGACTCACCTGTGAGTAAATTTCCATGCATCACTTCTAAAAATTCTGGCGGAAAAGATGGGAAATGGTATCCATAATTTTGATAATTTCCAAAAACGCGTGTTCTACTCAAAGAATTGTTGAGTGAAACGACTCCTACAGCAGGAACTTGAGATCCATAACTCAAATCAACTTCTCCTCCGTTGTATGAAAAGATCATGTCTCGTTCAACATCTGTTCCGACAAAGTCATCATTTCCAGAACCAATCAGAGCATTCATGTAAACTGAAGCACTAAAATCTGAATAATTAATCGAGCTTCTATTGATTACACGCGTTTTACAAAAGGTCGTCTTAGCTAATTCACGAATTGATGAATATTGATAAAATAGATAGTGTATTTCAATACCCATTGCTTCTTGGTTCAATGGACTTCCACATCCCTGATTACCTCGTCTATCATTCAAAATCATGTAAACAGCTTGGTCTCCTTGAATACATGGATACTCTCCTTCGTATGGATTGTAAGTCCCATCGCCATTTAAATCAACAAACGGAGCCAAATAAAAGTCCAAATCTAAACTTGCATCCCCATGTGCTGGCCACATTGAAATTGACTCTGGCGCCACATAATTTGGGTTTTGATAGTTAGTAAGGTGGTAATTTATTTCTTCCCGTGAAACCGAAAAAATGTTCGTACTCCATCCGCTAGAATAACCTGGATAACCTGAGTTCATGGTAAGCGGACCACTGAATTGATCTTCGTACGCTTTGTAAGTTGGAGTAGAAACCCGCGGCTCTTCAAATTCGTTTACACCACCAAACCACATTGAAAGTCCCTGCATAAGGTAGTTACCTGAACCTTTTGGATATTCAAGTCCTGGTCGGGTCATCAAAGTCGGGTCATCAAACGTTTCATTTATAGGGCGTGCACAAAAAAGACCTCCATCCGAGAGGGTAATTCCTACATTATTTTCATCTAATAATTCTGTGTTTACTTCTGTTTGCGAGAGGCCAATCAATGGAAATACACCGAGTGCGACCAAAAATATAATATTCTTCATAGTGGCTATTTTCAACTAAGTACGCTGATATTACACCAATATTGTTTGGGCTGAGATCAATAAGAAAAAGAAGTATACGGCTCTACTTATCAGTAGAGTAGGTTTGTTTCCTAATTCTTCCGATGGCTCAATAAGCTTGTTTGTTTAATCAATCAAGGCCTAAAAATTTAGCACAGGTCAACGCGCGCACTTTTTAGTTGATTTTCTTCTGGTAACAGTCAAATACTGATGGAACCTTTAAATATTTTGCTCGGTCCGGACGTCGATCTTGGAAATTTTGATCGTGTGTGTAGACGTAATCCATTCCTTCATACCAAGTTCTCAAACGGTCTTTTAGTGGAACATTGAAATCACGTGGGCGTAAAATTTCGATGTTCATGTATTTCGCTCCTGCTAGTCGTGCTTTTTCTTCAACTACTTCAATCAGTTTTCTCCCAATTCCTCGTCCTCCAAAATCTCTATGAACGGCAAGTAGGCTAAATGTACTCGTTTCTTGATCCAGATTATATGAATAAATCGACCCTACAATCTTTCCTTCCAAAACGGCAGCCATGATTTTTCCGTCATCAATTATGCTGTCATATTCACTTTGTGGCATTCGGAGGTAGTTCTCTCCCCAGATTTCGATTTCTGTTCGAGCATAGGCATCGCGCATTGTTTCGAATAGCTCGGAGCGCTCACTTGGAGAAAAAATATGGTTCTCTGAAGATAAAATGACAATTGACATGGGGCAAAAATAGCCAAAGCAAGCGATTTGTCGCAACGATTTACTTACTTCCCTCTTCCCAGTGCTCTTTGATAGACAATGCGAACCGCTCTGTTCTTTGCTTTCTTCTTTTTAACTTCATACGTGAGAATGTATCGAGCATCGTGAAAGCTCCCTTGATAGCTTGTTCTACTACCCTTGACTTCGCAATAATAGAGAAGTAGCGAATCGGGTGTTGCCTTAACATCTCCAACGAACTCAAAAATTCCTCCGCCAGTAAATTCTACTTCAAAAATGACCGATTTGTTCGTTTCTACGATCGAATTAATCATGGGGTTCTTGTAATGTTTTACCCACTCTTCATGTTCGATTCTGAGCGCATTATTTAATCTAATATCGAGTGAGTCTCCATCCGGAATTAGATCAAAACCCAAGGTGTCGGGTATCGTTTGTAGAACTGAATCCAAGTCTAAATAAGGTTCGAATGAAGTCTCGCAAGAAAAGCTCAATAAATCAGAATCTCGATTTCCTTGGTTCTCTGGATTTGAATTATACGACTTTTGTGAACAGGAAATGAGTATAAAAGCACTTGCGAAAATGATCAATAGATTTCCAAGTTTCATTTCAAAAAGGGTATAAAGAGAATTTCGTTCTAGGATTACTTCCTTCGGTGAAAGTACCTAAATTCTTCTTTAATACTCAGAGGCATCACCACATGGGTTTTTATCCCGATTGATTCCACAGGTGCCCGTACTTCTCGGTGGTTTTCTGAAAGGCTGAATTATTCCTCTCTCCACAAGTGGCGCTTTCTTCACTGGAAGACCTTGATCCTCCCGATCGTTATCTGGATGTTTGGGCTTATTTCTCATCAACATATTTCAAACCACATGAAACACAGGTATTAATTGGTTCACTTTTCGACAATTCTATTCCTGAAAGATGTTGCTCAGCATATGCCTGAATCCAACCTTTCTTTTCTGTAATATTTTGAGTGTCGATTCCTTCTCGCTTCACCGCCTCAAAAAACTTCCCTTGATATTCTTGTCTTCCCCAACAATTTGGACAAACTCCTTCAGGCGTTTCAACTGATTTATTATTGTTTACTAAAAACGTTTTCAATGTATTGTAAAGTGTCATGCTCATTGGACGAGTATCGAGGTTAAAACATACAAGGCCTAATCCTTTAAAAATTTCATCGTGTAAACAGTACTTGAACTTTCAATTTGCAGGTGATACATTCCTGAATCCAATCCTGAAACGTCCAATTTATTTGCTTTCAAGGTGCAGTTTACGTTCTTTCCTGTTGCATCATAAACATTGTATTCACTTAGGTCCTGATTAAAATCGATCGTCAAAATGTCTTTCACTGGATTGGGGTAAATACTAAAATTAGGAATTGAATTCATGTCGTTCAAACCGACCGAGCAATCTTCTGGAATTAAACTATTCCCGTCCAAATCCCACAAAGGATCGATCGGAATGCACAAATGCGTTAACGCAGTAGAAGGCACATCTACCAATCGTGGCGTATTGTCGTAATGATAAACGAGAACCGAATCCAGGTCTTCCCATAGTGCGTTGTTGATCGTTCCATGATTAGCCGATGGCGAATAATCCGTTGCGACAGTTCCAACTCCTTCGTGCATTTTCCAATAACCAATTAAGCTTCCAAAATTTGGGTGCGAGTTATCTACTGTTGTACAATAAAAATCCTGAATTGCTTGATCACCAACGACCGTTTCCCAGATCCGTACTTCGGCAATTGAGCCAGTAAAATCATAGGAAGAATTGACATCTGCTCCAAAAAACAAACCTTGATTGGTCGTAATATCACCAATTCCTGAAATGTCAATCGAATCAAGTAAAACACCGTCTTGATACATTTTCAGGTAAGCATCACGGTCAAATGACGCAGTCAATGTGTGCCATTCGTTATCAGTGATTATGCCTCCAGTTTCAAGATCTTCTCGTCCAGTACCATCACCAATATTGATTTTCCATGCAGGACCCGATGGAAGTTCAAAGGAAAATACAAACCCTGGATTAGTTCCTGAGTTCCAATCCTTGTTTCCAATTATGGCCACATCTGCAGCTTGGGTTGTTCTTACCCGACATTCAACTGTGAAATCCTGCGTTGACCCAAAATTGAGGTTTGTCGCATCAGGTATTTGAACAAAATCATCCGTACCGTCAAATACTAATTCTGAACTGTCGCCCAAACAATTAACTGCGTTGTTGCTTACATAAGAACTATCCTTGGTAATCACAGAATTAGTGATGTCATCCCCACTAGCGATCATCACAACATTTCGATGCTCAATTGAAGTTCCGCCATGCGATGTTCCAACACCACCATGATCGGAGGTCAACATAATCAACCAGCTTTCTTGCGCATACGTTGCTCTGTTTTTTATCGCTTGAATAATTGGCTCTATCAAGCCATCAACTGTTTCGATCGCTGTGATGTATTCAGGAACTGTTGGCGAAAACCCTTGGCTATGTCCCGCGTGATCAACATCATCAAAATGCAAAAACATCACATCTGGATCATTGACGGTGAGATAATTCACTGCCGTAGAACTGATATCAGCATCGCTTGATAAATTCAATTGAAAATCCACATTGGATTGGATGATTTCATCGTTGATCGGATCCCAATGACAAAATGAAACAGTATGTAAGCTCGGATCGTGATCGTTTACATATTTGAGAAATGTAGGATAAGTAACGTAGTCGTTCCCGCTGAAATTATTGTTGGTCACAAGGTGTTTGTCTGAGCGGACTCCACAAAGAATATCGGACCAACCCGGACCACTGATTGTAATGTCATCATTTAGTGCATCAACGCTGTATACTCCGTTCTCGGATAAACTATCGATGTTTGGTGTGTTAGCAAGTGTTAAGGCATCTGCACGACAACCATCCACACCAATGATGAGGACTTTTTTTGTTAGTTGGGCAAATGAGCACATGCAAAGGGACACGAAAATAATTGTGAAAAGTAATTTCATAATAAGGGTTTTGGTCGATTATCAAAGATAAGTAAACTCGTTCAATCGTGTCTTTCTTGGAGATCCTTCCATTCTTGTTCGGTGTAAATCGCTTTCAAAATATACGTCACATTTTTTCTTTCGTCTTCATCAAATCGCAAGAAGCGCACCATTCCTATTTCTTTCGCATAAAAGGATTGTTGCATTCGCGAAAACCTTACTTCTCCATGCCCATAAAAAGTATATTCATCTTTAAACCGTATTACTTCAAGCTTGTTTCCTAATATTTCCATGCTATCTACACTAGCAAATTCACGCACTTTCGTATAACCACCATCGTAAAATGTTGTTGGATATTTCACCGAGTAAGTGATCGATTCATTCGGGATCCAATGGTAGACATCAGAAGCACCAATCGTGGAAAACAGAGAATCGGAACCGTTAATGATTGTATATTCTATCACTTTTGAGCCAATTGAATCGTATTCTTCTTTGAAAAATTCAAATTGTTCAAAGTTCGTCGTGTACGCTTCAGTTATGAAAAAATTACTGTCTGGAACGGAAGAAAGTTTACAGTAATGAGAGAGCGTTGGATCGGCTTGATTGTAGTAGAAATAGATTTTTGGTTCTTCGAAATTGTCTAAGTTGAAATAGTAGTCCTTGGCTGAATTTCGCGCAGTCTCCAACTTTACGCTTAAAGCTAAATTAGCTTTGTTCTGCGAATGGATTTGGATAACGTACTTTTTCATTATTAATCTCAAGCTATCAGTCTCTGCCCGAAGTTTGTCCAATTGCTCCTTACTAATAAGACCTTTCTCTACTTCTGTCAATAAACGCTCAATCTTTGCTTTTTGTACGATTATTGAATCAGCCATTCGCTTATCCTGTGCAATTAAGGCAAAGTAATCCTTCTCAAAAGCGCGAAGGTTCTTTCTTTCTGTACGATTGGGTGCCTTTCTTCGAAGTTGACGGAATTTCTTTTTTATTTCCTTTTCGGAAGGTGAAACTGAATTTTCCAATCCTGTTCCATCAAAAGGCGAGGTGTTTTCCTGACAAAAAATGGT
>NVXP01000004.1 GCA_002733985.1 Fluviicola sp.
AATTGATAATTCTATCGATACCATCTTCAATATCACATTGCGCCGTTAATCGTGCTCTTGTTGGATCATCCAAATCAGAAATAGATACATCTGGTCCTTCCAACTGGAAAATTTGATATCCTTGGAAACGGTAACTTAGATCTGCAGTTGAATCCTCGCTCACAATAAATGGATCAAATTCAATGTATTCTTCTTGGTAATTGTTTGAGTTTTGTGCGTTGCTCAAGGTCAAGATGATTTCATTTTCCAACTCTTGTGCTTCCATATCTGGAGCATGTGGAGCATCTAACACTCGGAAACAGTTCTCAAATAATTTCTGTGCTTTATCATCTGCTCTACGAAGCACTTCAACAGATGCGAAAGGATCACCAGCAGGAGATCTCGCCCAAACAACACCAACTGTAATGTTATTTACCGCTCCAGGTTTCAAAATAAATGGACCTGCTGATTGGACAAATCGTCTATCATACGGCGCATTTCCTGCGCTCTCCTCTGTCCAAGGAAGCTGTGGTTGACCACTTGTACCCCAACCAAGAGGATCAGTATCTCCTGGAAACATAAATTCACATGGTACATTTTGATCTGCATCAGCATCAGAAATATGTCCAGTACCACCATAATAGAATGGTGTTCCGTCCTTCCAAAATCCACGTAGGTAATTGTAATAATCAGCTGCGTTAATTGGATCAGTTTGACTGATATTTCCCTGACCTAAGTTACTGTAATAGAGGAATCTTCTCATCCCAAAACGCTCGTTGTCAACAATTGAATCGCCATATCCGATTCCATTCAGCGCTTCTCCAGGTCCAATTCCATAGTCATTAGCAATACCATCGTTATCTTGATAAGGTCCTTCAAAGAAATCTACACCTACCGCTGGAGGGTTATCACCATAACCTAGATAACCAGCGTTATCTCCATCGTAATTATCTCCGTTGTAATAATATGCCAACCCGCGATCCACATCACATCCAACGTAATCGTCATTAGGATCACCCAATGCACCATCTGTGAAATATCCAAAATAAGTATCATATAAGGTTTGAGTCCCTCGATTAATGAGTTCGTAGTTATAGAAAGTCATGTTATTAATCTCATCATTTGAGGCAAAGGAAAATGCTTGACCACGAATTTCCATTCCAATAGGATCAGCACCCGTTTCCGTGTGAATGTTTCCTTTATCATTCATCACCCACCAGTAATTCAAATCTCCATATAAGGAAACACGACGATCAACGCCACATTCTTTCGTTTTGTGAATATCATGCCATGGATAATCACCATCCTCCCAGCTATAAGTTCCATCTTCGTCTCTGTCAAAAAACGGTGCCAAGTAGTAATCTTGTCCAATTGATTCATCCCCATGTGCAGGCCAATCTTTAATGATCTCTGGAATCACATAACCTGGGTAATTTTCCGATTGAGTTGATGTTCCATTCTCTTGATCAAAAATCCCTGCTGTAAACCAAGCATCGAATTCACGAATCTCATCTTGAGAAGTAATATAATGACGATCGTATTTTGCACAATTATCATAATCAGTTTCAGCAGCACCTTCAGTGAGTGGACCTGTCCAATAATCCTGTCCGCTTCTATAGCGCAAAGCAGCCAATTTCAATTGATTGTTGACATCCGTACCTCCCAACCAAAGTGCAGAGGTAAATAATGCCATTATGCCTGAATTTTTCGGCACTTCGTATTGAGATAAATTCTGTCCAGGTACTTGCCAAAGATTTCCAGCTGTATGCATCAGCGCTCGAACATTGTTCAGCTCCATAAAAGTGGAGGTTGTTGGAGGCGTGCAACCCGCTGATTTCTCAAAACCAATGTCAGGTATTGCTTTTCCTGCATACGGTTGAGCGTAAGTAAGTGAACATGAAACTAGTAGAAGTAACGTGAATATTGTTTTCATAATGCAGCTTTGAAGTACCAAATTAATGATTTCTTGAGCGTTAAGTAGCAGGAAGACACTGAAATATCAGCAGATTATACCAATCCAAAAAATCCTATTTACCCAATCGCTCAACGAAAGTAACCAGTAAATTAGTGATGTCATCATATTCTACAAAACTTAGGGCTTCGTAAGTATCAAAAACATCGTGATAATTTTTATTTGGCCCCATTGTGTAGATAAAAAAGGCTGGTACACCTTTCTCAGTGAACCAATAATGATCTGAATTTGCTGCAGGCCCTCGCTTTTTGATTCTTGTTAAGAGCTGCTTTTCATCATTGATTTCATTCAATAGTTTGAATTCATCTTCGAACAAAGTTGCATTTACAGCGGTTACTCCTTCTTCTCCCGACCCCATAATATCGAGGTTGATCAGAAAACGAATCTTCTTTAATTTGAGGATTGGATTCTCCGTGAAGTACTTCGACCCTACCAATCCTGCTTCTTCACCTGCGAAGGCGATAAATAGTATATTAAAATCAGATGGATTCTTCTTGAAGTAATTTGCCATTGAAATAAGCATGGCTGTTCCGGATGCATTGTCATTTCCTCCAGGGAAATACGTCGAAGCCCCCATTCGCCCAAGGTGATCGTAGTGCGCAGTAAATACAATTGTCTTGGCACATTTTTTCTTAGATGGAATGTGCGCGATGACATTTTGCGTTTTATATGTATCAAGGAGTTCAGCGTCTATGTGTACATCGAAGTTTGCATGTTTATTTGCAATTGAATCTTGGATGTAAATCAACGGATGTATTAATTTTTCTCGACCAACCGACCAAGTGAATTTGCTGTTCATTACTTCAATTACGGGATAATGTACCGCAAGTGCCTTTCCCAATCCTCGAAGTTGTTTCAAGGTGTCGCCTTTTGCAGCTCCAAAATCCAAAAACAGTGCATTTCCTCGTCTATCTTGAACAAAACGAGCGATTTCTGATCCAAGTAACTCCTGATCCAGCGCCGTTTCTATTGAAACAATAAAAGGAATCAGTGTCTTTTTTGTCCCTCCAGATGATGGATCTACCATGAAATGAACACCTGGTTCAAGATCACGACCATTTTGACTCACCGACATTTCACCTGGGAAACGATTAACTCCTTCAATCTCAAAAAACTGAAGCATCGGTGATTTTTTATACGCTCCAACACCGATCTTTCCAAACTCAGCCACTAGGAAATCTGCTGCAATGGAATCTCCATTGTTGACATATCCACGACCATGAAATTCAGGTGAACAAAGTGTTTTTGTTATTCGCCTCACCTCATCGATTTGTGCGTTGCTTGAATATCCAATTAACAGGAGTCCGAGAAGTGAAAGAATTCTAGGCATAACGACGTTTGATAATTGCTAAAAACTCCAATACAACTTCTTCCTCTGGATTCCATGAATTTTTGAATGCCATCTCTTCCACCTTAGCACTTGCTTCGTCTAAATTTTGTTGACTATCCAATGATTTAATGGCATCAGAAAATGCTTCTCCCGATCCATCGAACAAATCATTGATATAGTGCAATCGCTCATTGATTCCAAATGCTCCAGAAAGTGTCTCAATTTTTCGTCCAGCCAATTGTGAACTGATTGAATTATCCAAAATACTCAATCGATCAAGGAAAGATGATCCTTTCTCCTTGACAACAACCATTGGTTCTTCAGCAACAGGTTTAGCAATAGGTTCTGTTTTAACTTCAACTCGAGTCTCTGGTTCTCTCACTAAAACAGGTTCTGGCTTCATCTCAACAATAGGTTTCGGCTCCTCCTTTTCTTCAATTATTTCTTCGATTGGATCACTTTCAATTGTAGGCTCATCAAACATAGAAAAATCCAGTACAGGAGTTTGATCTTGTTCCCGCTCTTGAGGCGCGACTTCGATTTCCTCGACTACGTCTTCTTCAATAACTTCTATGACAGGGATACTTTCTGCTACAGTCACTTGTCGCTGTGCACCAGCTTCCTCGAAAGCTTTATACTTTAATATGATGCTTCGTTCGTGTAAATCTCGGGTCAATGTTTCCAATTCCACTAATTCATGGATAGAGAGTTCTCCGTTTTCCATTTTATCCACCAATCTCTCGATGTTCTTTATTTTCTCACGATAATTCTTCAATCCGTCCATGATTTTTCAACATTTTAAACAAGTTGCTAACGAACAATTTATTCTGTCCCGCAATTTAGCCAATTTGCACTACCCAAAGTTAACTCAAAGGAACGCATAATTCTCACAAATCATGCCGAGTTGTCTTTGGTGACTTGTTGAAAACCCAAATAGCGCAAAAAGGTATGTTTTTAGAGCATTTTCCAGAAGAAGGTAGACCCCATGGATGGATTGAAGTTGTATGTGGATCGATGTTTTCTGGAAAGACAGAAGAATTAATCCGTCGTTTACGTCGGGCAGAGTTTGCAAATCAGAAATTACTATTGGTTAAACCTGTGGTTGATGACCGTTATCACAAGAAAAATGTGGTGAGTCATCAGGGAACTAGTTTTGAAGCTATTTGTGTAAGCAATTCGCAGGAGATCCTAACTATCTGGAAAAAAGAACGTGTTGTAGCGATTGATGAAGCTCAATTTTTCGACGAAGGAATTGTTGACGTGTGTAATCACCTCGCCGAAAATGGTGTCCGAGTAATTATTGCTGGTTTAGATATGGATTTCAAGGGCGTTCCATTTGGTCCAATGCCAAAATTACTATCGATTGCTGAATACGTTACAAAGGTTCATGCCATTTGCGTATCTTGCGGTAACTTGGCACAATTCTCTCATCGAACTGTTGAGGACGAAGAACAAGTACTCGTTGGAGCAGTTGACGAATACAAACCACTTTGTCGCTCGTGCTACAATAAAATAGCGCATTGAAACTGAATTACGCATACAGTAGAATTTCTTCGCTTTTCTCTCAAACATCTTCTTCAGATGTTGTCATCACCAACGTATCTTATGATACCCGAAAGATCAATTCAGGTGAATCGTCTTTGTTTTTTGCATTGAATGGTGCTTTTCGTGATGGTCATTCGTTTGTGAAAGATGCTTATTCGAAAGGCATTCGTCATTTTGTCGTTTCGGAAAAAGGGATTACCCAGAAATTGGACGGAGCCAATGAAATTCTTGTTTCAGATACGTTTGAAGCCTTACAGAAACTCGCTACGTTTCATCGAAGTCAATTTGACTATCCTGTGGTTGCGATTACTGGAAGTTATGGAAAAACGACCGTCAAAGAATGGCTCTCTGAGCTGATTTCTCCAGAATTTAAAGTCGTACGAAGTCCGAAAAGCTATAATTCTCGATTGGGAGTTGCATTATCATTACTTGAGATGAATCCACAGGCCGACATTGCACTAATTGAGGCAGGAATTTCGGAACCTGGCGATATGGATGTTCTCGTTGGGATGATTCAACCGACTTACGGGATTTTCACAGGACTTGGTAACGCTCATCGAGAGAATTTCAGTTCGATTGAAGAACATTTGGAAGAAAAGCTTATCCTTTTTAAGGAAACGAAACACTTTATCTTTCCAAGTGAAATGAATTTATCCAAGAAAAATGGAAGTGGAGTTGATCCTGATTCCCTCGGAGAATTCTTGAACACCTTTTCTTCTAGTGATCATGTGAAACGATTAAACGCAGCATTGGTAATCGAGACCGCGAAAAAGATTGGTATCTCAGATGAGAAGATTCAAGAAAGAGTTAAACAATTGACATCACTTTCGATGCGATTGGAAACATTTGAAGGAACTCGAAATACGACAATCATCAACGATGCCTACAATTTAGATGAAGACTCATTGCGCTACGCACTTGAGTATCAACTATCCAATGCAGTAGGACAAAAACGGATTCTCGTTGTTGGCTTTGGAACTAAAGAAACTGAACTTCCGGTGTGGATTTCAAATCTCGCAGATGAATTTTCTGTTGATGAAGTCATCATTTACAAACCCAATTCACAGATTGAATCAAGATTATCCAATGCTTCGATACTGATTAAAGGAAATCGCGCAGCTAAACTCGAAAAACTAGCTGCTCGACTCAAACTGCACCAACATCAGACATATTTACAAATTGACTTAGCTGCGATTCGGGAAAACATTTCGCATTTCAAATCGAAGATGAACGCATCAACGAAGTTGCTCTGCATGGTGAAAGCTTCATCCTATGGATCAAGCGCGACAAAAATCGGTCATTTCTTGGAACATCTTGGCGTGAATCACCTCGGTGTTGCGTATCCAAATGAAGGCATTGAATTGCGCGAAAGTGGTGTCACACTGCCAATTTTAGTCATGAATTGCGAAGAAGAATCCTTTGCTAGTTGTATTGAGCACGATTTAGAGCCAGCAATTTTTTCACTTCGCCAACTTGAATCTTTTATCCAGCAACTGATTCTTCTCGGGGAAACAAACTATCCGATTCACATTAAGCTTGAAACGGGGATGAATCGACTTGGGTTTTCCGAAAATGACATCAATGAGCTTGTTCAGAAAGTTCAATCTCAGCCTGAAATAATTGTCAAAAGTATCTACTCTCATCTTGCAGAAGCTGATGTGCCAAATTCAGCATTCACACAAGAACAAATTACTCGATTCGAAGAATTGTCTGATCGATTGACCTTAGAATTACAGAATTCGCCCATTCGTCATGTATTGAATTCAGAAGGAATCGCAAACTACCCCGAATCTCAATTTGACATGGTTCGATTAGGGATTGGTATGTATGGACATTCCTCAAATGAGGAAACTGCCCGTCAATTGAAGCCCGCAATCAACTGGTTCAGTGCTATATCTCAAGTAAAAGAGGTCAAAAAAGGTGATTCAGTTGGGTACGGGAGAACTTTCAAAGCGGAAAACGACCTCAAAATTGCCGTGATTCCTGTTGGCTATGCAGATGGTTTCAGAAGAAATTTAAGTCAAGGAAATGGCGGTGTTTACATTGGAGGAAACTATTGTCCAACGGTTGGGAATGTATGTATGGACATGATAATGATCAATGTAACCGGAATTGATGTTCAAGAAAAGGACACTGTTGAAATCATCGGTAAAAATCAATCGATTCAGGAGCTCGCTCGAAAAATGGACACTATTCCTTACGAAGTAATGACGCATTTTTCACCACGAATTCATAGAATCTACCTTGAGGGGTAGGTAGACTCGCTGTGCTCTTTGATCATCAGAAACGGCTAAGGCCTTTAGATTGTCAGATTCGTTTTTCGGTTCTTGATTTAGTAAAGTCTTAGAATTACCAAAGTTACACTCAAAAAAAAGGTGAGTTAGATTCGCTGTGCTCTTGAATTATCAAACACGGCTTCTCCTTTAGATTAGTTCTAGAATTCAATCAGATGTCAGAAAGTCTGATCATCGGACTATCGGACTATCGGACTATCGGACTATCGGAAAAATCACTTCCCCCTCAAACTTCTTCCATTCATCGTTCGACTTTCGTCGAAGTCAAGTTTCTTAGAAAAGATAAAGACTCCCCCTTTGATTTTACCCGTCATTCGTACAACAACATCGCCTTTGAGGGCTAACCCCATTGCTTTCATGAGTGCATTCCCTTCTAGTTCGGCTAAAAAATCAGCTTGAAGATCCGTTTCTTTCTTCGCCCTCATTTTCACTTTCTTCAGCAAATGGACTTTACCCATGTATTCACCATCGACGTAGAGATCAAGAATGGATGGTTTTATTTTGATCGCAAACCAATTCCCATTGTACACTTTTGCTCCAGCGGTGAATCGCACTTGTTTGCCCTCCATCTTTTCGAGCTTGAACGTTTCCTCTCCCCTCATTTCAGGTTCATGAAACGTACAAGACGCTAATAAACTAACTACTAACCCAATCGCTACGATGTACTTCATACTCTACTTCTTTGAAAGTTCTGTAAATGCAACGTAAAAATGTGGAATAGTTTCAATTCCGCGGTAATAATTAAATAATCCGTAATGTTCATTTGGAGAGTGAATCGCATCGCTGTCCAATCCAAATCCCATTAAAACTGTTTTTAAGCCGAGTTCTTTTTCGAACATTGCAACAATCGGAATTGAACCACCACTTCTTACAGGAATAGGTTCTATTCCAAACGTTTTTTCGTAAGCTATACTTGCCGCTTTGTATCCAATTGAATCAATTGGAGTTACTGCAGGCTCGCCACCGTGATGAGGAGTTACCTTCACTCTCGTTCCTTTTGGTGCGATTGATTTAAAATGATTTAAAAATAAATTTGTGATTTCCACAGGATCTTGATCCGGAACCAAACGCATTGAAATTTTCGCGTATGCTTTCGAAGCAATAACTGTTTTGGCTCCTTCTCCAGTATATCCACCCCAAATTCCATTTACATCCAATGTTGGGCGAATTGATCCGCGCTCCATTGTTGAGTATCCATCTTCTCCATACACATCTTCCATGTCGAGAGCTTTGCAGTACGCTTCTTTACTGAATGGAGCTTTTGCCATTTCCGCTCTTTCCGCATCTGTTAACTCAATCACGCGATCGTAGAATCCAGGAATTGTAATGTGATTATTTTCATCATGTAAAGACGCGATCATCTTTGCAAGGATATTGATTGGATTTGCTACGCAACCACCATATAATCCTGAATGTAAATCTCTATTTGGACCCGTTACTTCAACCTCAACGTAACTCAACCCACGTAATCCAGTTGTTACTGAAGGAACATCATTTGCTAACATTCCAGTATCTGAAACCAAAATGATATCCGCAGCTAAACGTTCTTTGTTTTCTTTCACAAAAACCGCCAAGTTTTCGCTTCCTACTTCCTCTTCACCTTCAATCATCAACTTCACATTGCATGGAAGTTCACCTGAATTCACCATTGCTTCAAATGCTTTCACGTGCATGAACATTTGTCCTTTATCGTCGCAAGCACCTCTGGCAAAAATCGCTCCTTCCGGATGAATATCTGTCTTTTTAACAACAGGCTCAAATGGAGGATTCGTCCACAACTCAATTGGATCAGCTGGTTGCACATCGTAGTGACCATAAACCAAAACTGTTGGCAATGAAGGATCAATCATCTTCTCACCATATACTACTGGGTATCCAGCAGTTTCACAAATTTCCACATTCTCTGCACCAGCAGAAGTTAAGCTCGAAGCAACAAATTCTGCTGTTTTTCGAACATCACCTGCGTAAGCTGCATCAGCTGAAATTGAAGGCATTCTCAAAAGGTCAAGTAACTCATCTAAAAAGCGCTCTTTATTCTCTGAAATGTAATTCTGTGTATTATCCATGTGTTGTTTTTTCATTGAGGAATTCAAAAGTCGTTATTTTATTAAAATAATTAGGGTTTTTGGATTGATTATTCGATTTTCGTGCAACCAACAATAGGCTTTCAGAGTCTAAGTAGTAAATTACTCAACATATGTCATTAAGATTATTTTTAGTTTCGACAGTAACTCTCTTCTTCGGAACTTCTGCATTTTCACAAATCACCGTTGACAACACGGCAACGCCAACCCAAGCAGTGAACAATTTAATTGGTGCTGGAGTAACAGTAAGTAACATTAGTTTCACAGGAAATACGAATCAAATTGGAACCTTTGATGGAACCGCATCCAACATTGGCTTACCAAGTGGTGTTATTCTCTCATCAGGAACAATTTTGGATATCGTTCCACCAAATCAGCCATCTGGTGCAGGTTTTGGAAACCCTGGAGATCCAGATTTATTAACTGTTGCACAATCGGTTACATCGAATCCTCAGTCAGGAATGATTAACTCTACTTTTGATGCTGCCATTCTCGAATTCGACTTTATTCCAACTGGGGATTCAGTTAAGTTCAACTTTGTTTTCGCTTCTGAAGAATACACTACTTATATTAACACCCAATTTAATGATGCCTTCGGGTTCTTCATTAGTGGACCTGGTTTTGGAGGGCCATTTGCTGCTCCTGCTGGTTTCCCAATGGGAGCTGAAAATCTTGCTTTTGTTCCAGGAACAACAGATCCAATTACAATCTCTACGATTCACCCAGGATTAAATGCTGCTTACTATGTTAGTAATACTGCGGCAACACAATCCTTCAATGGATTCACAATTCCGATGACGATTGAGTTCGAAGTTGTTTGTGGTCAGACGTATCACTTTAAATTTGCAGTAGCTGATTGTCAAGATGATTTCTTGGACACCGGAGTATTCCTTGAAGCTAATAGTTTCTCTTCAGCTGCGGTAGATGTTGCTGTAGCGACAGTTTCTGGAGATACAGCAGTATACGAAGGGTGTACATTTGCAGACTTCATCTTCTCACGGACAGACTCTACAGATACATTGACTATAACGTATGATATTACTGGTACGGCAATTGATGGAACTGATTATAACGCTCTTGGAACTTCTATTACTTTCCTTCCTGGTGTGGATACCGTTATTATTACTCTTAACCCAATTGCAGACGGTATAATTGAGCCGGGAGAATCAGTAATTATTACAGCCTATACTGTTAACTCATGTGGGGATACCATCGCCTCAACTGGAACCGTTTGGATTTTTGATGAACCCTTTATGAGCATACTGGAAGACGATCCTGTCCTACTGTGTGGAGATGACTCTCTGCTGGTCCACGCGTTTGCATCCGGTGGTTTTGCTCCTTATACTTATTCTTGGACAAATAATACTTCAACTACAGATTCAGCGTATGTCAATGCATCGACTCTGGGACCAGTAGAATACTATGTCACAGCAACAGATGGTTGTGGTTACACAGTCACGGATACCGTCACTGTAACTTTGAATCAAACACTAGCTATTGATACCCTAATCTCATTCCCATCCGCTCCATGTAATCCAACAGGTGCAGTTAGCGCAATTACTTCGGGTATGACAGGAGTTCCTTTATATGAATGGACTGGACCTGGTGCCAATAGTCCAAACTCTATTGATGCAACTGTTTGGGAAGATCTTTCTCCAGGATGGTACTACTTTACAGTTACAGATAACGTATGTGAAGAAATGGACAGTGTATTTGTTGATGTTGAACCACCACCCGTTGCAAGTTTCACTGCAGCCCCACAGTTTGGATGTTCACCATTGAGCGTAACATTTACGAACACAAGTTCGAACGCTGTAAACTACGAATGGAATTTTGGAGGTACAATTGTTAACACGACAAGTACTGCCAATCAAATTCAAACATTCACGAATTCAGCATCTATTCAATTGATTGCATTTGATGCTGGAGGATGTTCAGATACTACGTATTCTTCAATCACTGTTTCTTCTTGTGGATGTACAGACCCTTCTGCTGAAAACTATGATCCAAATGCGGTTATTGATGATGGAAGTTGTTTCTATCCTCAACCGATTATTTATGTTCCGAATGTCTTTACTCCAAATGGTGATAATCAAAATGATATTTTCTTTATCGATGTAGAAAATGCATCTGATCTCGAGTTCATTATTTTGAACAGATGGGGAGGCCTTGTTTACGAAGCACACGGATTGACGTCAGCATGGAACGGATACCTTGAAGGTGGAAATTTTGCTCAAGACGGAACGTACTTCGTCAAGTATATCGTTACTGGAATTGACGGTAAATTGCATGAAGGACATGGATTCGTTCAGTTAGTAGCTGGAAATAAACCTTAAGAAATTATTGAAATTGAAAAGCGTCTGCCTTAACTGGTAGGCGCTTTTTTATGCCCTCGAATACTTACCTTTAAGAAAAAAGTAATCCATTGAAAATAATTAAATCAATATTCTTTATCCTGTTCATCAATTCAGCAGTTGCACAGATCAGCTGTGATTCTATATTGAATACATTTACTGGTGTTTGCACTACCAGCTACTCCGATGGCGTTATTAAGTCCACAACTCAGTATGAAAACGGCGTAAAACAAGGAGAATACCGAGAGTATTATCATCATGGTGAACTTGGGGCAAAAGGAAATTTTGAAAACGGTCATCTCGTAGAAAAGTTTGAACGATTTTCACCTACAGGCTCTCTGATTTTGGCCGCTGAAATAAATGACAAAGGAACTGGAGAAGTATCTGAATATAATTTCAACGGAGCGATCCTTGTCCACGGAAAATTTAAAAATTGGCGGAAATCAGGAGTTTGGAAAAACTTGAACTACAAAGGCGACGTGCTCAAGAAAACGAAATTCAATCCATCCAATTCATCTGATGCAGCAACTGTGTTAATTGAAGAACTTGGTTTTGGAAATGAACCAGAAGGGATAATTGATTTTCCATCTTTTGAAACGGACTACATCGGTGGTCAAGCTGCTATGCAGCGGTTTATCTCAACGAATGTTCACTATCCAGTAAAGGCAATTGAAAAGAATATTTCGGGTAAAGTCTACATTTCTTTCGTTGTAGAAATAGATGGAAGTATCTCCAATGCGAGAGTTATGCGAGATGTTGATCCACTTCTTGATGCAGAAGCACTCAGACTAATAAATTTAATGCCAGCATGGAATCCTGCTGTTCAGGGTGGAATGCGTGTCAGAACTAGAGCTAGAGTGCCAATTAACTTTACTTTATCGTAAGTAATCGTTAATACAAAAAGTTGTGATACGGGTATCGAACTTGAAAAATGCGTTTCACTTCGTCGTAAACAACTTGTTTGAACTCCTCAATGTTGCCCTTGTTTTGTGCTGAAATGAACACACATTTGGTATCATTCAATTTCGCCATCCAGGTCTTTTTCAATTCTTCAAGAGAAGGATTTGCGTCAGTATCAGGAATCTCTCCTTCTTCGAGCGCTACGTATTGATACGCATCCATTTTATTGAAAATAACAATGGTAGGTTTATCGCCTACTCCAATTTCATTCAAGGTTTCATTCACCACTTGGTATTGTTCTTCAAAGTTCGGGTGAGCAATATCTATAATGTGGATCAAGACATCTGCCTCGCGTACCTCATCCAAGGTTGATTTAAATGATTCTACCAATTGATGAGGCAACTTTCGGATGAACCCAACCGTATCGGCCATCAAGAAAGGCAAATTTTCAATTACGACTTTTCGAACAGTCGTATCGAGCGTAGCAAACAATTTATTCTCTGCAAACACTTCTGACTTGCTGATCATGTTCATGATCGTGCTTTTCCCAACATTGGTATATCCAACAAGAGCCGCACGAACCAATTGACCTCTATTCCCTCGTTGCACAGACATTTGCTTGTCGATGCGTTTCAGTTTTTTCTGGAGCAGGGCAATTTTATCCATAATGATTCGTCGATCGGTTTCAATCTCCGTTTCCCCCGGCCCACGCATTCCAATACCTCCTTTTTGACGATCAAGGTGCGTCCACAAACGAGTTAATCGAGGCAGTGCATATTGCAACTGCGCCAATTCAACTTGTGTTTTGGCATGCGATGAACGTGCTCTACTTGCAAAAATATCCAAGATCAAACTATTTCGATCCAATACTTTTAACTCTAAGTAAGCTTCAATGTTTCGTAACTGAGACGGGCTTAATTCATCATCAAAGATGACCAATTCAATTTGATTTGATTTCACGTAATCACGAACCTCTTCCAACTTCCCTTTACCCACGTAGGTTTTCGGGTTAGCCATCTGCATTTTCTGCATAAACGTATGAACAGTAATCGCTCCAGCCGTTTCAGCTAAGAATGCCAATTCATCAATGTAATCCTTTGCTTGAGCTTCAGTAGTTTGTTGCGCGATCACACCGACCAGCACACACTTTTCATCTACCGCATCTACAAGAACGTGTCCTTCATTCATTATTTTCTTCTTTTCGCATTGACATGACATACTGAACAACTGCTTCGCGTTCTTTTTCTGTCGTCAATAAATATTCGAATGGAGGCATTGTGCCCTTCCCTTCTTTTATAATTTTGAGTATTGCAGGCTCATCTAATTTCGATTTTGTCAAATCCTTTGATCCTGAATTACCCAAGTTGCCCTCTGGTCCATGACACGAAATACATTGATTCGTATATAGCAATCGACCATCAACCTCAACATTTATCTGATCGTCTTTAACTGTCTTGATTTCACCCTGCGTACAGGACGAAAGAATTACCATCGCCAAAGGCAGCAGCGTCACTAATCCAACAAAAGATACTGTTTTTAAAACCATGCTGCTCTCAATGCTTCACGGAACGGCCAAGGAATCATTGCCAAAATGATTAACAAACCGATTGAATATGAAATTAGAATTTTACGATGCTTATCGCGTGTTCCTTTCAATTTCTTTTCAGTCTTGCTTCGTCCTATTGTTACCACTGCAATTGCTGCAACCATTCCCAATAAATGTTCTAGTCCATAAAAACGGTACATTCCTCCCGCTACATCACTGGACATCCACCCTTCAACAAAATTCACTTTAACTGAAGTGAAATAAAGAGCAAGTCCAATTAGCAACTGAATGTGCAACATAATCATTGCGAACAAATTGATCATTTTGTCCTTTTTTTCGTATTTCCCAGATGTTTGAGATTTCGCTGCATTAAAGATTGCGAAGACCAATAAAAAAAGTGCTACCCATCGTAGTCCTGAATGTGCGTGAATCAATGCGCTCATAATTGTAAGATTTTGCCGTAAAAATACGAAAATGGCAGACTGATTCAACAAAGAACTTCACCATCTCACACCAAATTCTTAATTTCACAGGATGATGCGATCCTTGAACCTGCTTAAAGTAGCTTTACTCTTTTTTATTTCGACAATTACCGCGAGTGCTTTTGCTCAGATTCCGCAAAACGGAGTTTCGCAATCACACGCACCATATTATGCACTTACGAACGCACGAATAGTTGTTTCACCCACAGAAACACTGGAGAATGCGACAATCCTGATCAAAGGAACGACCATAGAAAAAGTAGGGAAACGCGTATCGATTCCAAAAAATGCTGTAGAGATCGATTGTGAAGGACTCACCATTCTTCCATCCTTCATTGAACTTTCAAGTGATATTGGAGTTAAGAAGGCAGTTTCAGGAAAAAGTAATGGACGACCTCAACTAGAATCATCAAAATCTGGTTCTTACTATTGGAACGAATCAATTCATCCAGAGATTGACGCTTCAGAAGGCTACACGAATGATCAGAAAGCAAACAAAACATATTTAGATGCAGGATTCGGTTTTGTCTTTACACATCAAAAGGATGGTGTTGCTCAAGGACAAGGCTCACTTGTCTCACTTGCGAAGTCGGGTGTGTACAAACCAACCATGAACATGGGAACAGGAAGTTACTTTTCGTTCTCAAAAGGAGTTTCGCACCAAACGTACCCATCTTCACAAATGGGAGCAATTGCACTTCTTCGCCAAGCTCTTTACGACACTAAGTGGTATAGTACAAACGAACAGACAGAGCGAAACCTCTCACTTGAAGCATTGAATTCACAATGGGACCAAACGAGTTTTTTCTATACCAAAGACAAATGGGAAATTCTTCGAGCGGCGAAAATTGCAAACGAATTTGATCGCTCCTTTACCTACATAGGTTCGGGTGATGAATATGAAATTACCGAAGAGCTCAAAGAATTATCAAGTACAATCATTCTTCCAATCAACTTCCCAAAGGCTTACGATGTAACTGACCCATACACGGCACGACAAATTCCATTGAGTGATTTGAAGCAATGGGAAATGGCACCATACAATCCTTCGATACTCGTTGAAAATGGCATTCCAATCTGTATCACAATGGATGGGCACAAAACTTCCAAGGAATTTTGGGCTCACTTAAGACAGGCTGTTGAACATGGATTATCAAGTTCAGAAGCGCTAAAAGCGCTTACCATGAATCCTGCAAAATTATTGGGTGTCGATTCAAAATTAGGATCATTGGATGCTGGGAAAATCGCCAGTTTCACCATTTACTCTTCGAATCCTTTGGAAGATGCAACGACGAAACTACTTGAAACATGGTCCTTGGGTGAACGTACAATCATCAAAAAGCACGAAAATTATAAATTAGCAGGGACGTATAGTTTACTTATTGGTGATAGAAGATTTCCATTAAAAATTGAAGCCAAGCCAGAAGGGAAATTCTCAGCAACAATCCCAGTAAAACCAAATGCTACTACTGAAAAATCAGATAAGAAGGGCTCGAAAGTGACAATGGACATCGACCAAAATGATATCACCTTGCAATTCGCAGTCGATGATTCTATTTGGAAGGGAAGCGTGAACCTTCGTGGTAAGATCAATCACAGACTAAAAATATTTGAAGGAGATGGAATGACTCCAACTGGAGAATGGGTTAGATGGCACGCTGTTCAAAAAGAAAAAGGTAAGCCAGCTAAATCTCCCGAGAAAAAAGTATTCAAAACTGATTCACTCGCCGTTGCATGGTTTCCAAACATGGCATATGGATTTGATTCTCTACCTGAATCACTACCGATCTTATTTAGCAATGTCACCATTTGGACAAACAGCATCGAAGGAATCGTGAAAAAAGGCTACGTTCTTGTTGAAAACGGAAAGATCCAATACGCAGGAACTAGAGAACCCAACTCTCCAAGAGGAACAATCAAGATAGACGGTACGGATAAACATTTAACTTCAGGAATTATCGACGAGCACTCGCACATCGCGATTTCGAAAGGTGTAAACGAAAGCGGACAAGCAATTTCAGCTGAAGTATCCATTGGTGATGTTGTTCACCCTGATGATATCAATATCTATCGTCAAATTTCTGGCGGTGTTACAGCAGCTCAACTCTTACATGGTTCAGCGAATCCGGTTGGAGGTCAATCGGCTTTGATTAAACTTAAATGGGGATCAACTCCTGAGGAAATGTTAATCGACAATGCTCCGAAATTCATCAAGTTTGCGCTTGGGGAAAATGTGAAGCAATCGAACTGGGGAAGATCAAACAGTATCCGTTTTCCACAAACGCGAATGGGCGTTGAACAAGTTTACTACGATGGCTTCGATCGCGCTCGTGCTTATCAAGCGGAAAAATTAAATTCTGGCGGGAAGCACCGAGTTGATCTAGAATTGGAAGTACTGAGTGAGATATTAAACAGAGAACGATTTATCTCTTGTCACTCTTACATTCAATCAGAAATCAATATGCTGATGCATGTTGCAGATTCACTTGGATTTAAAATCAACACATTTACGCACATCCTAGAAGGATATAAAGTTGCAGATAAAATGGCCGCTCATGGCGCTGGAGGTTCTACCTTCTCTGACTGGTGGGCATACAAATACGAAGTAAATGATGCAATTCCTTACAATGCGAAGATGATGCACGATCAGGGTGTCGTTGTTGCAATCAACTCAGATGATGCTGAAATGGGACGTCGATTAAATCAAGAAGCTGCGAAAGCAGTGAAATATGGAGGAATGGACGAAGAAGACGCTTGGAAAATGGTGACCCTGAATCCAGCGAAATTATTGCATTTGGACGATCGAATGGGTTCTGTTGAAGTTGGGAAAGATGCAGATTTAGTCTTATGGACAGCACATCCTTTGTCAATCATGGCGAAAGTTGATTACACCGTAATTGATGGTGTTATTCTTTTTGATGCTGAGAGAGACCTTGAACTGTACGACAGAAACCAAGCTGAGAAAGCACGGATTATTGCAAAAATGCTCAAAGCGAATGCTTCGGGAGACAAAGAAGATTTCGTAAAGAAGAAAAAACGCCACTATCACTGTAATACACTTGGTGAAGAAGGTTCAACAGAAGAAAATCAACATTAAGATGAAGCAAATACTATTTCTAATCACATTCGTATCCAGTATTGCATTTGCGCAAGAATCTTCGCGAATTTTGGTCAGTGGGGGAAATCTTCATATCGGAAACGGAAAAGTACTTGAGAGTGCCGTAATCGGTATTGAAGATGGGAAGATTGCCTTCATAAAGAATGCATTCGCATATACCGTTGATAAAACTGAATGGGATACAATTATAGATGTCACTGGACAAGAAATCTATCCTGGGTTCGTCGCACCAAACTCAACTCTAGGATTAACCGAGATTGATGCCGTCCGAGCAACACGCGATTTTGATGAAGTTGGAACATACAACCCTCACATTCGTTCTCAAATTGCCTTTAATGTTGAATCGAAGGTAATGAGCACAGTTCGATCGAATGGTGTTCTATTAACCCAAGCCACTCCACGAGGAGGAATCATTTCTGGAAGCTCTGCTATCATGACGACAAGTGGATGGAACTGGGAAGACGCAACGGTAAGAAAGGACGATGGAATTCACCTCAATTGGCCATCAAGTATGCAAGGTGGAGGCTGGTGGGCTGAACCTGCCCCAAAGTCGAAGAACAAGAAATACGCTGAGAACAAACGTGCAATTGCCAATTTCTTTGAAATGGCGAAAGCATATACTCAGGAAAAGAATCCTGAGAAGAAAGATCTACGCCTTGAAGCGATGCGCGGATGTTTTGATGGAACTAAACGCGTTTACATTCATGCGAATGAATTACAAGAATTGGTCGATGTCCTTGAATTTGCAAAAAACCTTGGATTGGCATTTCCTGTGATTGTTGGAGGATATGACTCTCATTTAATAACAGAACAACTCAAGGATTCTGAGATTCCAGTAATGGTCGTTCGACCACACAGTTTACCAGAAAATGAAGGAGATGCGGTAAATCATCCGTATCGTTTGCCTGCACTACTTCGTGAAGGTGGAGTAAAGTTTTGCATTCAAAATGAAGGAGACATGGAAGCGATGAACGCTCGAAACTTGCCGTTTTTAGCTGGTACTGCGATGGCGTATGGATTGAGTGAAGAGGATGCTGTGAGTTCGATCTCTTTGTGGAGTTGTGAGATCATGGGAATCGATAAGAACTACGGTAGCGTGGAAAAAGGTAAGTCGGCAACGTTCTTTGTTTCCGAAGGAAATGCACTCGATATGATGACCAACCAAATGACTATTGGTGTCGTGAATGGCGAATTGATCGAACCAGCGAATTTCCAATTCGAACTGAAAGAAAAATACACGAAGAAATATTCAGAGAACTAAAAAAGGGAACTCTTACCGATACCGATAATAATCGGCACTAGTATAAATTCCCTTTTCGTATTTTCTTTATTAGGATAAAACTACATTCCTACAGCTTTCTTTCCTTCTTCAACTACAATCTTCTTTCCTTCTTCAATCAATTCAGGAGCTTTTTCTTTAACTGCGTCAGTTACTGCATCCGTAATCGCGTCTTTTCCGTCTTCCATTCCTTCAGCAGTAGCGTCTTTGACTTGATCCAAAAGATCATCCATCATTCCCGTCTTTTCTGCAGCAGTACTATCTACTTGCTCTTGTGCATCATCAGCAACTTCGTCTAAGTTATCCTCTACTACAACTTCGCCTCCACATGCTGTCATTGCCATTCCTGCAGCAATCGCTGCAACAAACATAAAATTTCTTTTCATCTTAATTGTTTTTGGTTATACCCGAAATTACGAAGAATTCAAAGTAAATAAAAGTGCCTTTTACTTTTTGTGGATAAGTAATGATTTTGTGTAAACCTGATCAGCAGAAATTAGACGAACGATATAAGAACCATTGTTAAGGTCGTTCAATTCAAGTAGTTGCTCACCAATAAACCCATCACTTCGAAGTACTGTTCTTCCAAGCATATCCAGCACTTCAACTTCTTCCACTTGTGTTGTTTCTCCTACTCGAATTCGAACAAAATCACCAGCAGGATTTGGGAACATTTCCCATTTAAGCTTTGTGAGATCTTCCAATCCAATTGTTACCGCCTGACCTACAGACATGGATGAACAACCATAGATATCTGTCAACATTACGGTATAATTTCCTGAAATAGCCGGTACGCAAACGTCCAAAGTATCATCCTGAAGAACAACACCATCAACAAACCATTGAATTTGAGAAGTACTTGAGTTCAGGACGATCAAATTACCCGCAGCATTCATTGTTGTAAGCGGAACAAATGCTGTATCGCAATATATCGCCAAAGTTGTATCTGAAAAACTCACACAACCATTTGCATTGATCGCTACTAAATGATATAAGCCTGAATTCTGGACAATGTGCGATGTATCTGTCGCACCAGAAATTGGACTCCCATTGAAATACCATTGATAACTCTCTCCCAAATCATTTGCTGATAGCGTATGAGGAATCGAGTCCCAAGCAACAGTTGGTATTGCAGGAAAACCACTGATATGAACTGTGTCTACTGAAAGAATCGAAGGAGAAGGAAGAATTTGTTGATATGTTATGGTGTAATCAACAACTGCTGTTCCAACGGCACAACCGGTGCAACCATTAATATTAAGTGCTGCCGTTCCCATGAAGTCATCTGCGCCAAAAAGAGGTTCACCTGCATCCGATTCCCAAATTTCAATTGTATAGGAATTTGCGGGATCAAGTAAAACAGACGCTGGCCAACTAACTGGTGGATCAGTATCCGCAATAACTCCAGACTGACTGAAAATTATTCCGTTCTCATAGATAATATAGTACGCATCAGCGTCGTCGAATGAAGGAAAACCACCTCCATAACCAGACATACTTTGAATGGCAACATTTGTAAGGGTATAAACCTCCAAGGTGTCCACTGACGACCATGCTTGATAATGTACTTCGTAATCTCCAGGTGTTGTATAAATTTGTGGTGCAGGGTTCTCTGCTGTAGAAATGTTTCCATTTCCAAAATCCCATGAATATGCCAATAATCCAGGGTTGTTATTTGTGAAATCGACGGTTTGTGGTGTACATCCTGTTGCGCCAATCATTCCGAAACCATTGTTGGTTGTAACGACATTGGCTGGAAGAATTTCCATAAAGACCGAAAATGAAGTTGGGATTCCACTGGCAATCGTAAGATCTGCAATTACTGTTACATCAATATTGTATAGTCCTGCGAGAAGTGGTGTTCCATAAACATTGATACAACCGTAAGGATTCACTTGAGGATCATAATCACAATTGCTTGCAGAATTGTTGCATTCCCACGAAAGACCTACGGGCAAGGCAATTGATAGAATATGAAAATTCGTAAAATCAAATCCTTGGGTATCCAAAGGCATTACAAATGTGATATCTTCATCGTAAAACTGATTCACGTTCCCTATAGGCATCGTATCTGGGTAGATACCTGGAACTGTTTCATTAAAATCAATCGTACAAATCTGCGCAGTACTTGATAAAGGTATTAAGCACAGAATAAGGAGTAGACGGTTTATCATCATTTTAGTTTTAGTCGTACTAAGATATAGATTTTTCCTATTGCCTCATTTAGATTTTCAACTTGACATTGTCTTTGATGAATTCGTATCTTTGGAAAAACACAAATTCAACAATTGCTTTAGCTGTAGTTGTTTGTCTTCAATAATTCGAAGTTCAAGCCTCAGTAAAGGTGTAAAAACAAAAATATTATGGCATTCGAATTACCTAAATTAGATTACGCATACGATGCATTGGCACCACATATTGATGCACGTACAATGGAGATTCACCATTCAAAGCATCACCAAGGATACACGACTAAATTAAACGCTGCTATTGCAGGGACTGACTTCGAAGGGAAAAGCATCGAAGATATTTTGAAGTCTTGCGCAGATACTCCAGCTGTTCGTAACAATGGTGGTGGATTTTATAATCACGGTTTGTTCTGGTCTGTAATGAGCCCAGATGGTGGTGGTTTACCAACAGGAGATTTAGCAGCATCAATTGACAGTGCATTTGGATCATTTGATGCATTCAAAGAAGCATTTTCGACAGCAGCAGCTACGCAATTTGGTTCAGGTTGGGCTTGGTTGTGTGTAACAGATGGAAAATTGAAAGTTTGTTCAACAGCAAACCAAGATAACCCAATTATGGGACTTGGATGTGGAGGAACACCAATTTTAGGATTGGATGTTTGGGAACATGCTTACTACTTAAACTACCAAAACCGTCGTCCTGATTACATCAACGCATTTTTCAACGTGATCAACTGGACTAAGGTTTCAGAAATGTTCGCTGCAGCGAAATAAGGAAAGACCCTTTATATTGAACCCCTTTTTTCCGATAGCTATCGGAAGGAAGGGGTTTTTCAGTAAAAAAAAACGCAGCAGAGTAAATAATAAAATCAATGTTGAATTCAAAAACATGATTTTCGCCAAGTACATATTGGGGCAATATTTGATTTTTTCGATAGTTGCTTTACTATTCTCGTGCGCAATATTTGCTACAGACAACCCTGACTTCCCGAACAAACTTGTGCATCTTTTCTATTATTATTTTGGTTCTCACTTGGCATATTGGGCTTTGTATGTCCTTTTCTCTTTGCAATTAATGTTCCTCTCGAAACTCAAAGGCTCAATCAGCAACTACAATGCCATGCTCTTCTTCGTGTTGATCCTCGCGGGGATATTAAAATGTTCGATGTGCACCATTTCGGCAATCAAGGATCAAACTTTTTCTCCACTCATAGGTTGTTCAATCGGTTTTGCCTTCGGACTTGCCGGTTATCATCTGTATATCCATGGAAAGGAAATACAATCCTTTAAATCAAAAAAAATGTATTAATTATAACCAGATTGAGATCCCCGAAATTTTCGTAACTTTTCTACACCAATCAGTTGTGCACTAAACTAGCGTTATGATCAAAATAAGCTTTTCACTTCTTCTATTATCAACGATATTTTCTTGCACGGCACAAACGACTGACTCAAATCAATTGGTAGATCCTTCTAACTCAATCGATGAAAATTCAATTAAATTAGACAGCTCGGACATCCATTTTCAGTTTCGCGGACGATGTACAGCGTTCAACAGCAAAAAAAATGATGTCCCATCAAATGGAGAAGCACATTCACAGAATCTTGCGTCAAAAACAGATAGTAAATTCGAAGAAAATAGAAATTACCTTTTCTTAAATACTGATGAATATTTGAATAATGGAAATGGTCTTGCAGCGCATAAATTGTACCTCGTCAATACGACTAAAAAGAAAGTTGAATACGCTGCACAAGATAGTCGTCTGTATATTGTTGCTCAGGCTTTAGATTCGAATGGAGTTTGGAACGCAATCAGTTATCTACCTTCTAGCTGGTGTGGAAATAGTTATCATACCTTAACTCTTGGCAAAAACGAATATTGGAGTTTTAACGTTCCCGTGTTCAAAGGGACTTTTGAAACGAAGCTTCGTTATGTTTTGACGCGAAAAGATGAACATCAACTTGTTTCAAATGAGATTGATGTCCGAATAAATCCTGATCAATTTAATACAGAACTGAAACAAGGCCATACTCCAACAGGACTTATGGATTCCTACGATGATTAATCTTGAGCTCATTCGGAAGGGTTTTTTCGTAACTTTTCGATCGCTTGACCACTATACAATAAATCAGACCTATGAAACCAGTCTCCTCCCTACGAAAAATTATCTTTTTGCCTTTGGCATTACTTGCTTGCATATTGATCATCTCCGCTCAAAATCCACCGCCTACTGAAAACGAATTGACACTTACTGAAGCAATCACTGATGGTTCAATTGAGGCAGATGTAAGCTCCGTAGGTAAACACAGTGGCAAATCCGTGAAACTGATTGTGACCAACACAACCAGTCGTTCGCTCAAAATCATTATCCCGGCTGGAACAACATATATCCCTGGAGAAGATGAAGAACAAACACTCATTCAGTTGGAAGAGGATTTCTTCGTCTTGGAACCAAAAGGATCGAAAACGCACATGATCGCGGCATTTTGTACAGAAGCATCAGATAGAAGTCCTACCTCTGGCGGGAAATTTAAACTTTCCAAAAGCTCAAATAAAAAGTTGAATGAAGCCATCGTCTATATGAAAGGCAAAAGGATTGATAGGCGATCATTTCAAGATGTTGTTTGGGCCATCACGGATGGTCATTCAGTTTCGCACATCCAGACACCAAACTCGCAAACGAAAGTATTCAGATCTTATCTTGCAGAACTCACCGGCCAAGAAGATACATGGTACACATCGCCAAGGCAACACGCTATCGATGATCAAGGGTATATCGTTTCTCAAACCGTTGTTATTCGTGGGAAAATTGCATTTTCCTCAGATGGAACTTCTGTTATTCGCCAAGAAGTAATTGATAAAGATGGCGTAGTTCGATTTGCACGCCCGCCCGTAACTCCATTGAGATCTAGGAAAGTAACGATGGATTTTATTATTCGCGTTCGTGGATGGGAAGCAGGTGACTACACGCTTCGTATTATGAAAGATGATGAAGTATTGAAAACGTATCCGTTTGAATTGAGTTAAATCGTAGCAGCCGGTGGCGATTGTCCGATTGTCCGATTGTCCGATTGTCCGATTGTCCGATTGTTTAAGAACGATCATTTTCAGTTAGAATGTACATCATACTGTCGGAAAACCTTAGCGTAGCGTTTCGTGAAATCGAATCTAAACAGACTCTGGAGTAAGTGCAACAACTGATGTTACTTCAGGTGCAGCTCTCTTCACTGCTTCTTCTAGACCAGCTTTTAAGGTCATCATTGACATTGAACAATCGCTGCACGCTCCAAGAAGACGAACAACGACAACAGCATCATCTGTGATTTCAACAAGTTCCATGTCACCACCATCAGCATGTAAGAAAGGACGTAATTGCTCCATTGAGTCCAATACTTTCTTTTCGATGTCTTTTTTATTAATGGACATGGGCTTGTTTTTTGTCTTTTAGCGCTGCGACGCGTTCCACGAAAGTACGAACTAAATCGTCAAATGATTTGGCAATAGGGCTATTTTCTTGAAATACAGCAGGTCTCCCGATATCTCCAGCTTCACGAACACCCTGAACAAGTGGGATATGCCCCAAGAAAGGAACATTCATTCCGTGCGCCAAATTCTTCGCTCCATCACGACCAAAAATGTAATATTTACTATCTGGAAGCTCTTCAGGAGTGAACCAAGCCATATTTTCAATGATTCCAACAATGGGCACATTGATTGAATCCAGTTGAAACATGTTTACACCTTTACGCGCATCAGCCAAGGCAACCTCTTGAGGTGTACTAACAATCACCGCTCCATCTAATGGAACAGTTTGCACCAATGATAAATGAATATCACCAGTTCCAGGTGGCAAATCAATTAACAGATAATCCAATTCACCCCAATGAGCATCAGTGAACATCTGAGTGAGTGCTTTAGAAGCCATTGGACCACGCCAAACGACTGCATTATTTTGTTCCGTGAAAAATCCGATCGATAAAATTTTGATTCCGTAACTCAATACAGGATTAATTTTCGCAACACCATCTATATCCAACATCGTTGGGCGATCATGAACCACGTCAAACATCGTTGGCATCGAAGGTCCGTAAATATCTGCATCCACGATTCCTACGCGATAACCAGCTTTTGCCAATCCACCGGCCAAGTTTGCTGTTATTGTAGATTTACCAACCCCACCTTTTCCAGATGCGATGGCAATAATATTCTTCACTTCAGGAAGGATCTTGCGTTGAGCTGCTTTTGCTTCTGCAGGCAATCCAACAACAGAGGCAGCTACCTCAATTTCTTCACCAAAAGCACGTTTTAAATTAAATTCCAATGCTTCTTGCATGCGTTTTCGTGCATGCAATGCTGGGTTTGAAACGTATACTTTCAATGTTATTTTTGATCCTTCGATCTGCAAATCCTCTACTAGATTGGCTGAAACTAAGTCTTTTTTAAGATCTGGCTCCAGAATTGAACCTAGTATCTCGAGGACATTTTCACGTGATATTTCCATGGATGTGTGCTTTCGATTGAAAGCGATTTTTTTTAGCTCTTTCGGTTAAACCGTTTGAATGATTTAATCGATTTTGCCATTAGCTCAACAATGTGTTTATCGCAGCCCTCTTCTGCAGAAGACAAACCATAAATGATGTTTTCGATTGTTTTTTGACCATAAACGTGATACGATTTATGCTCGATTCCAACTTCTGGAGCAGCGTATTTAGAACCTGCAACCATTAATGTTCTTTCATAAACGATCAAGTCCGATTCGTCAATTAAGTATTTAATCTTAAAAAACTTCTGATCCTTTAAATCCTTTTTCTTTTCCCCAACTAAATCATCCAAAATCCCGAAATCTTCAATGAGTAATTGGAATTTTTGTCCAACACTGATTTCCCATTTAAACGACTCTTCATGTTTGACCTCAGGTCGAGTTGATGCACCAATATTTGCGGTTTCATCCGGAAGAGAAATGACACCCGGAATTTCGTGGTCCGTCATTATGAAATCTTGGAATTCATAGTAGTCGTCGTTAACAGCAAGGTCCTGAGAAACAAGACTTGGATTCTCTTCGCCACAGCTCGTCAAGGCAAACATCCCGAAGATGATTGCGGCAAATCCCGTGCTTTTGATCAAAAATGATTTTGTCATTTTCCTATGAATTAATTCAAATTCTTCCAAATACTACGACAAATATACGAAACCTAGTTGTTAGTTCTTAAATCAAGGTGCTTGGCAACAGAAAAAATTAGCAATTATTTGATCATCACACCTTTTTCGCCGATAATTGGTAAGATTTTCATGTTCTCCTCTGATATTGACTCAGCTACGAAAACGAATTTTTTGTCGTAAAGAACATCGTTTACCCAGAAACTAATCCAATATTCATTTGACAATCCAAATACTTCTTCGATGATGGGTTCAATTTTCGCTGCCTCATTCGGTAGTAAAAGCTCCAAACTATGACGCAGTTTTGATGTACGAGTAGTCTCACCAGTAGTCACATTCTTGCCATATCCTTGACTCGTGACAATAATTCCTTCCATGATGTCTTCTCGGAGGTTTATTAAATATACATTGTATACTTTTTCATTCTCCTCATTGAACTGCTGCACTACTGCGAATGCTACCCCTTCTACTGTGGGGCCAAGTAATTCTTCACGCATAATCTAAAACTCTGTTTGCGATTTGATCATTTTTCCGAGCGCAATATATTGAAAAAAATCAGGCGCATGTCCAATTTCATCTTGATTCTGGCGGATATAATCTTCATCATTCTTGAACTGATCGGGAATTTCGAAAGAGGGTATTCGATCGGACCCCAATCGCACAATTGTTAAATTTTCTTTAGGAATCGTAATAATGTACTGCCCTTTGATTCCTCTGCAATAATAAACAGGATTCGTTTTACCAAAATACGTCCAAATATGTAAGCCATAACGTGTGTTTGGAACACCTTCTTTTGTTGCCATTTCTGCAGGAACAATCATTTCATCGTAAAACCATTTTGGAATGATTTGCTCATTACCAATTTTCCCTTTATGCAAAAGAAGTGAGCCAATTCGAGCGTAATCTCTGGCAGTCGCATAAATACAACAGAATGCCTTTTCATCGCCCCCTTCTTTATCCAAACTCCAGAAAGCATTATCATTTGCTCCAATTTTCGACCAAATTTTGTCCTCCGCATATTTCGTGAGGTCTTTACCCGTTGCTTTCTCAACGACATAACCAAGAAGCTCGGTGTTCCCACTTTGGTACTTGAATGTTTTACCCGGTTCGTCAATTAACTTTTGATTAGTGACTAACTCTCGCAAACCCCAACCGTAATATGACTCAGCATTATCAGACAATGGATTTTTACCACTTTCAGACCAATCCAGACCAGAAGACATCGTCAATAAATGTCGGATCGTTATCTTTTTTCGTTCGTCATTTCGAAACTCAGGAAGATACAAGGATGCGCTCACGTCCAAACCTTCGATTTTTCCTTCCTCAATTGCAATTCCGACAAGAATAGCAACGAGCGTTTTTGACATTGAGAAGGAATTACTTACAGTTTCATCCGTGTGATCACCCCAATACTCTTCGTAAAGTAAGGTGTCACCTTTGAATACTAGAAATGCCTTTGTACCCAGTGATTCGATATACTCACGCATATTGGCTGGCACAAACTGTGAGTTAAATTTTTTGTCCTTCGTCCATTCCTCTTTATTGGTTCCTTTGATCGTAGCATTGTAAAACGCCTCATTATCGTAGATCGTCGGACCTGATTTCCCAACCAAGTAGGTGTTCGCAAGTGCTTTGTACATGTACAATCTTCCCGAAAGGAGAATAAACGCATTTATGGATAGAAAGAATGCAATAAAGGTGTAGAGCAAGATTTTTCCTGTCTTTTTTAGGATGCGCTTCATAGCTTAGGAATAAACGTAGCCGAATAACTCGGCCAATTTCACTTTGAGAACCTCTGCCACTGCACTTATATCGAGTGGTTTACCGAGCTCCTGTTGCATTGAAGTTACTTCTTTGTCGTCAATTCCACAAGGAATAATATGTGAAAAATAAGAAAGATCTGAATTGATATTGAACCCTATTCCGTGCATGGTTACCCACCGAGAACTTTTCACACCCAAGGCGCAAATTTTACGAGGATTCTGACCGTCAAAATCAATCCAAACACCTGTTAAGCCATCTACTCTTCCTGACTCAATCCCGAATTTTTTTAGCGTTAGAATGACAGCTTCCTCAAGGAAACGAAGGTATTTATGAATATCTGAAAAGAAATGATCTAAATCAAATATTGGGTAAGCAACAAGTTGTCCCGGACCGTGATAAGTAATATCACCACCTCTGTTAATTTCATAGTACGTCGCGTCGTGTTTCTTCAATCCCTCCACATCAAGAAGTAAGTTCTCTTTCGAACCACTTTTTCCCAGTGTGTAAACATGAGGGTGCTGACAGAACAACAAGTAATTCTTAGTTGATTCCGTCGTTACTTCATTCCGAATGTCAATTTTTTGTTGAACAGATCCCTTGAACAATTTCTCCTGAAAATCCCAAGCTTCCTTATAATCAATAATGCCAAGATCTTTGAAAATGACGGTCGGTACGTTGGATTTTTGGGTCATTAGAAAGTTCGTCTAAAATTTAGATAATTCGTTTTTCAGATAATCGATGATTTTGATATCAATCGGATCTACTCCATTAAGATCAGTAATATATAGTGAAGCCCAATCAACAATATTGATGAAATAAATTGAACGCTCAATTCGGGATTTCCCTTTAGATTGAACGGTCATCAAGTTTTTCGTTTTATTCGCAATTGTCGCCTTTGTAATCTCAAGTCGCTTCGCGTTTCTTGGATGAACGTCCTCTGTTTCCAAAACAACCAATGCAAATCGGTCATCTCCACCGCCCCATCCAACGAGTTCATTGTGATTCATTTCAGGAATAACATGGCTCCAACCTAAATTCTTACCGTTTTCGTTGAATTGTTGACGTGCACGAACCAAAACTGGCTCATAATCCGTTGTTCCGTAAAACACAGCTACATTTCCATGAATGAACTTTGCCATGTCTCGCGCGATCGAGCGAATTGAATCTTGTTCAGCAACGATTAGATCACGGGCTTTCGACATTTCTGTCAAACGAATTTGCGAACTCATTCCGAGCTGCGCGAAAATATGCAACAACTGTACAAGTGAATACGCCAATGCCGAACGAGGTGGATTTCCACCAGGAACAACAATTACATCATAGCTATTCTCTTCGCATAACTCTAGCAATTTACCGCCAGAAGTAATTCCAATAAGTTGAGCCCCTTTTTCCAATGCTTGGTGAATACTACTCAATGTTTCTTCTGTATTTCCTGAATAAGAAGATCCAATCAACAAGGTATGTTTCGAAACATATCCTGGAATTCCATAGTCTTGAGCGAATGTAACAGGTACAGAAAGTTCATCTTCTACCCATTTTGCTACTAAGCGACCACCAATACCAGAACCTCCCATTCCACAGATCAAAACATTTCGAATTTCATGCTTTGGAGTAGAGATTTTCGCGTTAGATGCTATTTCTAATGCTTCCGTGATATTGTCAGGGAATTCAGCTATTAATGTATTCATGTCTGCCATAAGTGACGCAAAGTTAAGTAATCGATTGCAAAATAATATTCTTCCTCCCCATTCTTCGAAAAAATGGTTAATTAGTTTCAAAAAAACGAATAAGATTTCAATTCGGTTGGCTTGAAATCGTAATTTTGTTCAAAATTGCGGTATGAAATCGAAAACAGCGAAGGAAACACTTTCAATAACGACAAAAGTTGTGCTTCCAAATGACACGAATACACTCGGAAATCTATTTGGTGGCCAATTATTGGCTTGGATGGATGTAATTTCAAGTGTTGCGGCTCATCGTCATTGCAAACGTGTAGTTGTAACAGCTTCTGTAAATAATGTTTCGTTCAAGAGTCCAATCAAGGAAGCATCGATTGTAACATTAGAAGCCAAAGTTTCTCGTGCATTTAATTCATCGATGGAGGTTTTCGTGGATGTTTATGTTGAAGATCATGTAACAGGAGAACGCTCCAAGTCCAATGAAGCGATTTATACATTCGTGGCTGTTGATCAAAATGGCGGTCCTATTGAAGTTCCAAAATTAGTGGCTGAAACGAAAGTTGAAAAAATTCGTTTCGAAGGAGCGCTTAGAAGAAAACAATTGAGTTTGATTTTAGCTGGAAAAATGGAACCGACTGAAGCGACTGAATTGAAGAAGTTGTTCCTAGGTGAATAAAAGAGATTTGAATCTCATTTAACTTACAAAAGAAAGGTTTCACTCACGTAAAACCTTTCTTGGTTTAGCATGATTAATACACAGTAAGTTATTTCTCCTTGAACTTGAAACGAGTCGAAACATTAAATTCGACATCTATCAATGCGCCTTTAATATCATTTGGTAATTGATCAAAAACAGCCGTGTAGTATATGATGTAATCAGGATACATGCCCGTTAACTCCAATAAATCAGATTGTAAAATGTCCATGCTAACGTTTACCGTCGCCGCTGTTGCAATCTTAATGGGATCCGAACCATCGTTCTTGTCAAAGAAGACATTTACACTACTCAAATAATTACTCAACGGATCATTCGAGTTGATAGTTTCATTGGCAGTGGTGTAAGCGCGGTTACACGTAACACTTTCCACCTGGAAATCATAAATATCCCTTCCTAACGCCTCTTGTTCATTTTCAATTTCCCCTCGAATACTTGCTACAAAATCCGTCTCTGCTAATAGAATCTTTGTTACCATGCTTCCATTTGATGGATTCAAAGTATAAACAACATTTTCTCCTAGCCTAAATGTCTCTGAGTAACCATTTATTGATTCCTTTTTACAACTAGCAAACAGTAATGTGAGTATAGAAATAACAGCAATATTTTTCATTATGTTTAGGGTTATGTGGGTTTGATTAGCAGTAACCAATATTCATGCCAAAGAGAAACCTGTATAACAACGCTATTCCTGAATCATTTTAAGAGGGTGCGTTTGATAAAAGGATAAGGTGATTCAATCAGAAAGTTCACTGACTGAATCAAGAAGAATATCCACATCCTGTTTCATCATGCAATCAAAATGACCTTTTGGACAGGACTCGAAACCAATTTTAGAACAAGGACGGCAATTTAACCCTTTCACTTCGTGGATTGAAAAACTCGCTTCATTGTTCGGTCGATATGGATACATTCCTAATTCTGGCACTGTATTTCCCCAGATCGAAACAATTGGAACATCGAAACACCCTGCAATGTGCATCATGCCAGTATCATTTGTGATTACCACTCGACTTTGTTTCAAAATACTCGCTGAGCCGAGAATCGAAAAATCGCCACACGTATTGACTATGTTTTCTTTTGAAGACAATTCGACCAAACGATTTCCTAATTCACGATCATCAGGACCACCGATTAGAATGATTGGCAACTGAATTTTACTGATTAATTCAAGTAATTTCTCTTCTGGTAATTGTTTCGTTTTAAATTTCGCACCGATCACCAAAGAATAATATTCCCTCGATTGAAGGTTGAATTTTTCTTCCATATCGACTTCATACGATGAAGGAATTAAAAAATCACCCTTCTTTCCGTCCGATTTCACGCCTAAAGATTTCACAGCTTCAAAATAGCGATCCACGACATGAATATCTGGCATTGAACTCTTCTTGAACTTCACTAATTTCCATTTCTCTAAATTCAATTTTGGAAAGCGTGTTGTTGGTTTACGCAAGCGAAAAGCAAGTGATCTTGTTCGAAGGTTGTTGTGAAGATCAACAATGTGGTCGTATTTCTCCTCTTTCAATTCAGACGTCACTTCTTTTATCGAAGAGTCAATTGTGATGACTTTATCGATGTTTGGATTGTGCTCAACAATAGATCGAAAACTAGATTTTGTAAGGAAATGAATCTCAGAACTGGGCAATTGCTCTTTCAAACAACGCACAACAGAAGCTGTTAGCACGACATCACCAATTGAACTGAAACGAACGACAAGAATTTTCACGGGGTAAAGATAGGATTCTGATTTCATTTCTTTAAAAGAGAATGTAACTTCTAGTACACTTCCATTCTACCCAAAGCACTAACTTTGCTACATGGCAACATTCAAAGAAATTCTTCAGTCGGATAAACCAACTCTCCTTGACTTTCATGCAACATGGTGCGGACCGTGCAAAACGCTTGCGCCAATTCTTGAAGAAGTAAAAACTGAACTAAAAGGTTCCGTTCGAATTTTAAAAATTGATGTCGACAAGAACCCTCAGATTGCAGACAAATACAAAATTCGCGGTGTCCCTACCATGATATTATTCAAAAAAGGGGAAATTGTTTGGAGAGAAAGTGGAGTTATGGATCGAAAGACGCTTGTTTCTAAAATCACCCCCTCCATCTAGTTAAGAGCTATTCTCACTCATATTTACCGTTTTAGATTAACCAAATTTCTGTTACCCTGTATTCTATAATACGGGGCTTTTCAGTTTTTTTTGCCCAAACTTGCACTACTCGCTATAAAAATCTACTTTTGCCCCCTCAAAATACTATTATACTATATTATGGAATCAATGATCATTTATATGCCAATTGCAGCAGCCTTAATAGGACTGTTGTACATGTTGGTGAAAAAGTCTTGGGTAATGAAGCAAGACGCAGGTGATGGAAAAATGAAAGAAATTTCTGACCACATCTACCAAGGAGCTTTGGCCTTCTTAAAAGCAGAGTACCGCCTATTGGCAATATTTGTTGTTGCAGTTAGTGTTGTTTTAGCAATTGTATCATACATTGTTCCTTCTACACACTGGATGATAGTGGTAGCGTTTATATTTGGTGCTCTATTTTCGGCATTTGCAGGAAATATGGGTATGCGAATCGCAACTAAGACAAACGTAAGAACGACACAAGCTGCCAAAACTAGTTTACCAAATGCATTGAAAGTTTCTTTCGGTGGTGGTACAGTAATGGGATTAGGTGTTGCCGGTCTTGCAGTTTTAGGACTAACAGCTTTTTTCATCATTTTCTACAACATGTTCATGGGAGGCGGAGAAGCTTACTCTACGGATAAAATGACTATCGTATTAGAAACATTAGCTGGTTTCTCTTTAGGAGCTGAATCAATTGCATTGTTTGCAAGAGTTGGTGGAGGAATCTACACGAAGGCTGCTGATGTTGGAGCTGACCTTGTAGGTAAAGTTGAAGCTGGTATTCCTGAAGATGATCCACGTAACCCTGCAACAATTGCAGATAATGTTGGTGATAACGTTGGTGACGTTGCAGGTATGGGAGCTGATTTATTCGGTTCATACGTTGCGACTGTTCTAGCTGCAATGGTTTTAGGAAACTATGTGATTAGAGATAATGGTGTCGCTCTTGACACTTTCGATGGAATGGGACCAATTTTATTGCCAATGGCAATTGCAGGAATTGGAATCATCATCTCATTGATCGGAACACTCTTAGTGAAGATCAAATCAAATGATGCGAAAGAAAAGCAAGTAATGAGAGCCTTAAATATTGGTAACTGGGTTTCGATCGCAATGGTCGCTATCGCTTGTTACGTATTGGTTATGTGGATGCTTCCAAAAGAAATGACAATGAGCTTCTTTGGTGAAGCTGATAAAGTGATTTCTTCATTGCGTGTATTCGGTGCTACAATCATTGGATTAGTAGTTGGTGCCGTTATTTCATCTGTTACTGAATACTACACAGGATTGGGTAAGAAACCAATTTTGAAAATTGTACAACAATCAAGTACGGGAGCAGGAACAAATATCATCGCTGGTTTAGCTACTGGAATGATCTCTACTTTCCCAACAGTTATTTTATTTGCTGGTGCAATCTGGGGATCGTATGCATTCGCAGGATTCTACGGAGTTGCAATGGCTGCCTCAGCAATGATGGCTACTACAGCTATGCAGTTAGCAATTGACGCATTCGGACCGATTGCAGATAACGCTGGAGGTATTGCTGAAATGAGTAAGCAAGATCCAATCGTTCGTGAAAGAACAGATATTTTAGATGCCGTTGGTAATACAACTGCTGCAACAGGAAAAGGATTCGCAATTGCATCTGCTGCATTGACTTCTTTAGCATTGTTTGCTGCTTATGTAACATTTACTGGAATTGATGGAATTAACATCTTTAAAGCACCGGTATTAGCTATGTTATTCATTGGTGCAATGGTACCAGTTGTATTCTCTGCATTAGCAATGAACGCAGTAGGTAAAGCTGCCATGGAAATGGTACAAGAAGTGAGACGTCAGTTTAGAGAGATTCCTGGAATTATGGAAGGAACGGGTAAACCAGAATACGACAAATGTGTTGCTATTTCGACAGAAGCTTCATTGAAACAAATGATGTTACCTGGACTTTTAACAATTGGATTTCCTATAGTTATTGCCTTCCTTCCTCTTGCATTGGGAATGGATAACTTGATGGTCGCTGAAATGCTTGGTGGTTATATGGTTGGTGTTACGGTATCTGGTGTTCTTTGGGCAATCTTCCAAAACAATGCTGGTGGTGCATGGGATAACGCTAAGAAATCATTCGAAGCTGGAGTTATGGTAGATGGTGAAATGACATTCAAAGGTTCTGAAGCTCACAAAGCAGCAGTAACTGGAGATACAGTTGGAGATCCTTTCAAAGATACTTCTGGTCCTTCAATGAACATCTTAATTAAATTGACGTGTCTTATTGGTCTAGTAATCGCTCCAATCATTAGTAATGGGCATAGCGAAGGTCCAAATGGTACTGCTACTGCTGATTGCTGTCAAGCAAAAACAGAATGTTCTGCTCATGCTCATGCTTGTAAAAAAGAGAAATCATGTGATAAGAAATCTGAATGTACAAAAGGAGCTTGCGACATGTCTAAATGTTCAGAGATGAGCAAAGAAGAGTGTGCAGCAATGTGTGACGAAAAAGGATGTTCTGCAGAGCAAAAAGCTAAATGTTTAGCTTTGTACGATGAAGACGGAAAATTCATTGGAGATTCTGCTACAAAGTAAAAATGAATCAGGGAAAATGTGACGACACGTGCGAGCGTTAAGTTTCATTTCAACTAAATAATTTAAAAGGCTTTCTTTCGAGGAAGCCTTTTTTTATACCTTCAACTTATGAAAGCAACAATCGAAATCAGTAACTATCCACTAAGCGACGATTACGAACCTAAAATTGTTGACTTCATTGATCGCTGCATCGCTTCAGGCATCACTGTGAAGGTCAATGCAACAAGTACTCACCTCCAAGGTGACTACGACGAAATAATGGACGTTCTTCAACGAGAAATCAAAACATCATACGAGCGCTACGGACAAATGATTTTCGTGGTGAAAGTGCTAAAAGGTGAATTGGACTTGAATTACCAACACTAAACATTGAAATTCGCCTATTTCTAGTTCAATCACACCCATAGATTGAACCAAAACACAGCCTTAACTCATGCCAAGTCAGAAAATAATCAAAAAAAATTGCCCCTAAAATAAAGAACGTTCGTTCACGGGCAAACATTTGGACAAAACCACTTACATTCAAGCAATTGCCGAACATTAACTCAGTAAAGAAAGAGCATTTAGCACGTTCAATTTGCCCCTTGAGAATAGTGAAAATTTCCTAGCGCTGTAACAAAAACACATAGCCGACTGTTTTAGCTTCCAAACCGCAAGACATGAAATATTTAGTAACAATTACCTTCATCTCCACCTTCTTTTTTTCCTTTGGACAAACAAATATGTTCTGGAATACCTACTCCAATTTTAACCCCGCAATGAGTGGATTGAAATACCAACAGCATGGAGCTATTTCTTATCAAACGATTGCTCCATCACTGTCAGGTTCGCATCAAGAACTTCAAGCCAATTACAACATGCGACTATCCGGAAAACATGGAGTTGGAATTAATTATAGCGGTGATTACAACGCATTCACGAATAACAAAATCGCACTAAACTACAATTACCAATTCGATCTAAAAAAGGCTGGTAAACTCTCAACTGGAGTAGCTACCGGAGTAGGTAGATCTGAGGTCAGAGAAGAATATTTTGATTCATTTGGAGCACCTTATGGTTCAGATCCATATAATTATTTCCATTTATCTCTTGGTACGGCATACACTTGGAAAAACTTAATTCTTGGTATATCTACAAGTAATCTATTCCCTCAAGAGGATCCTGCATTCAGTTTCAATAGCGGCAATCGAGTTGGAATGAATGCTCACGTCAGCTATGGTTTCGAACTTGGTAAAAATCTTGAATTAACACCGCGCGCAATATTTACAACGTACAATGGCTTTCATCAGCTCGGTTTAAACGTAAGCACAACTTTCAAAAAGAAATTCTCTCTCGGATTAACAGCCTTTAATAGGGATCATTATGCAGTTAACCTAGGTTGGGACATCAAGGAAAAATACCGTGTGGCCTACTCATTTGGAAGAACCTTTTCAAAACTTAGTAATTCATCTTCGTACGGAACACACGAATTTTCAATCGGTTACATCATAAAAAACCAAGCAAAAAAATTCGTCAATCTCGGGACTCCAAATTTTTAATTTCAAAAGATTTGGATCAATCAAAATAAAAAACCTAGTTTTGTACCCAACAAAGAAACAATGATATTTACACAATTGCATCATCATCATTTTCATACTTGCATTCAGGCGAGCGGAAAATGATATGTGGTAATTGAACCAAATAAATTTAAACCGTCTGAGTAAATCAGACGGTTTTTTTGTTTCCCATTCTCAAGCAATTTCTTCCATCACGTTTACTCAGGCACAACGAAAGACCAATGAGTAAATTGAAAATAGCTGTCCAAAAAAATGGACGATTGAGTGAAAAATCACTTGAACTGCTAAAAAACTGCGGGATTAAACTCCCAAATGGCGGACGTGTTCTGAAAGCTTCAGCATCGAACTTCCCTATTGAAGTGCTCTTCCTCCGTGATGATGACATTCCCCAATATGTCGAACAAGGAATTGCTGATCTCGGGATTCTCGGACAAAACGAAGTCTGGGAAAAACAAAAAGATGTGACTGAATTGAAAACGCTCGGCTTCGCAGCATGTCGTCTCTCTCTGGCTATTCCCAAAGAAGAAACTTACGAAGGAATCAAATCATTTGGAGCAAAACGAATCGCGACAAGCTATCCGAACATTCTCGCAAACTACTTCGAAGAACAAAAAGTAAACGTCATCATCGAGGAAATTGGTGGAAGTGTTGAAATTGCTCCCGGAATTGGCCTTGCAGATGGAATCATGGACATCGTTTCTACAGGAAGCACCCTGGTGATGAACGGCTTAAAAGAAGTTGAAACCGTTGCTAAAAGTGAAGCTGTCCTGATCTCAAACACGCGTCTTTCAGCAGAAAAGAAGGGAATTCTGGATCAACTCCTCTTCAGAATTAATGCCGTACAACAATCTTGTGAGAACAAATACATTCTTCTGAATGCTCCAAACACTCAACTCGAGAAAATTACGCAAATCCTACCTGGAATGAAAAGCCCAACTGTTCTTCCGCTAGCAAAGGAAGGTTGGTCGAGTCTGCACTCAGTGATCCAAGAAGATGATTTCTGGAATGTAATCGATCAACTGAAAAGTGCCGGAGCCGAAGGAATTCTTGTTGTACCAATTGAAAAAATGATCCTATGAAAACGTATTTGAATCCAGAGAAAAAAGAATGGTCAACACTGATCAAACGCCCAGAATTGAAAGCTCAAGAACTAGACGAACTGGTTTCTTCGATTTTTCAAACAGTTGAGAAAATGGGTGATGCCGCCGTTCGAGGATATACCAAACAATTCGATCGCGTAGAAATATTCACGCCCAAAGTGAGCGCTTCTGAAATTGCCGATGCGTGTAAGCTTGTTCCCAACGAATTAAAAGAAGCCATTGAACTCGCCGCTGCAAACATTCGAACATTTCACGCCGCTCAAGCTGAAGAAAAATCTATCATTGAAACTCAAGTTGGTGTAAGATGTTGGAGAGAAAGTCGAGCAATTGAGAAAGTCGGACTCTACATCCCTGGAGGAACGGCTCCATTATTTTCCACGGTTTTAATGTTGGGGATTCCCGCTCAAATCGCTGGGTGCAAAGAAGTTGTTTTGTGCTCCCCTCCTGCCCAGGATGGAACCATAAACCCTGCAATTCTGTTCGCCGCTCAACTTGTTGGAATCACCACAATTTACAAGATTGGTGGCATACAAGCCATTGCGGCTCTTGCTCAAGGAACCGAGATTATTCCAAAGGTCGATAAGATTTTCGGTCCTGGGAACCAATACGTAACGGCAGCAAAATCATTTGCTCTAACGAAAGGTGTCGCAATTGACATGCCAGCTGGACCGAGTGAAGTTCTTGTAATCGCCGATGAAACTTCCAACCCTGCATTCGTTGCTGCAGATCTTCTTTCTCAAGCCGAACATGGTGCGGATAGTCAAGTCATTCTGCTCTCAACAAATCAAACAATACTTCAACAGGTTCAAACGGAATTGGAAGTGCAACTGGCGCTACTTCCTCGAGTAGAAATTGTCATTGATGCGCTAAACAACAGTTGTTTTATCCTGTTAAATTCATTGAAGGAATGTTTTCAACTCAGCAATTTTTACGCTCCCGAACACTTGATTCTAGCATTTGATTCTGCCAAGGAATTCATCGATGAGATTACCAATGCTGGATCTGTCTTTATCGGAAAGTTCAGTTGCGAAAGTGCAGGTGATTATGCCAGCGGAACGAATCACACGCTTCCAACAAACGGCTACGCACGAAACTACAGTGGCGTGTCCCTGGATAGCTTCGTGAAGAAAATCACCTTCCAAGAACTGAGCGCGAAGGGAATTCAAAACCTCGGTCCTGCAATTGAAATAATGGCGGAAGCAGAGCAATTGATTGCACACAAAAATGCGGTATCCATCCGATTAAAATCATTGAATAATGTTTGACTTAGAAAAACTGGTTCGCCCAAACATCCTGAAACTCTCCCCGTATTCCTCTGCACGAGATGAATTTATGGGGCAGGCATCAATTTACTTGGATGCAAATGAAAATCCGTACGGGAATCTCAATCGTTATCCAGACCCATATCAAAGAGAGTTGAAGCAATTACTTTCGGAGAGAAATAAGATCGCAACTGATCGAATATTTATTGGAAACGGAAGTGATGAAATCATCGATTTGCTATTTCGTCTATTCGCACAGCCGGGAATAAACAAAGCGCTTACTTTCTCGCCAACGTATGGAATGTACCGTGTTTCTGCGGAAATAAATGATGTAGAATTGATTGAAATACCGCTGGATGAAAATTTTCAAATTGATCTGAATGCAACGCTTCCTTTTCTCGATGACTCAAACGTGAAATTGATCTTCATTTGTTCACCGAACAATCCAACCGGAAATTTATTGCGCAACTCTGAAATTGAAGGAATCATCAATCGATTTAATGGTATTGTCCTCATTGACGAAGCCTACATTGATTTTGCAGATGCTCAATCTTGGAACAAGCGCCTCAGTGAATTCCCAAACCTCATCGTTACACAAACCTTTAGTAAAGCGCGTGGATTAGCAGCTGCTCGATTGGGAATTGCCTATTCCAATTCTGAGATTATCTCATTGTTGAACAAGTTAAAGCCACCCTACAATGTGAGTTCCTTGAATCAGCAAGCAGGAATTGAATCCTTGAAAAATGAGTCTGAAGTCAATGAGCAAATTCAACGCATTACATCAGAACGAACCCGATTACTCAAAGAATTGAGCGCGCTTGCACTCGTTCAGCGAATCTATCCAACAGATGCAAATTTCATTCTGCTAGAAATGGAAAACGCCAATGACGTTTATCTCAAACTCACCCAAAAGGGAATTGTCGTTCGCAATCGCTCAAAAATAATTCCAAATACTTTGCGGATTAGCATTGGGACAGAAAATGAAAACAACCTGCTTCTCACCGAATTAAACCAATTATAATCATGAAAAAAGCACTTTTTATTGACCGAGATGGAACACTTGTTATTGAACCACCTGTCGATTATCAGCTTGATTCTCTCGAAAAGCTAGAATTCTATCCAGAAGTTTTTCAATACCTTTCAAAAATTGTGATTGAATTGGAATACGAACTGGTTATGGTCACAAATCAAGATGGCCTTGGCACCGATTCTTTTCCAGAAGACACATTTTGGCCTGCTCAAAATAAAATCGTTCAAGCATTCGAAAATGAGGGAATTACATTCGCCGAAGTGTTCATTGATCGATCTTTTCCAGAAGACAATGCACCGACGCGCAAGCCCCGAACAGGCATGTTGGTTCAATACCTCAAAGGAGATTACGATTTAGAAAATTCATTCGTTATTGGTGACCGAGAATCTGATATCGAATTAGCTCAAAATTTGGGAGCGAAAGGAATATATATCGGAGATTCGAATGAAAATGCGGACCTGTCCACTTCATCTTGGAAAGAAATTTATCGTTTTCTGAAAGGACAAGATCGCACCGCTAAAATCATCAGAAACACTTCAGAAACCAACATTTCAGTTGAAATAAACCTAGATGGTGAGGGAAAATCATCCATTTCTACAGGAATTGGCTTCTTCGATCACATGTTGGATCAAATTTCAAAGCACGGAGGAATTGATCTGATGATTAATGTTCAGGGAGATTTGTATGTCGATGAACACCACACAATAGAGGATGTTGCCATCGCTCTTGGTGAAGCGTTTCGTTCGGCTTTGGGCAAGAAAAAGGGAATTGCACGTTATGGATTCCTTCTTCCAATGGATGATTGTTTAGCACAAGTTGCCCTCGATTTTGGCGGACGTTCTTGGCTTGTCTGGGAAGCCGATTTTAACCGTGAAATGATTGGAGAACTACCAACGGAGATGTTCATGCACTTCTTTAAATCGTTTTCAGATGGAGCCCAATGCAATGTAAACATCAAAGCCGAAGGAACAAACGAGCACCACAAGATTGAAGCAATTTTCAAAGGATTCGCGCGAGCAATTCGAATGGCCGTTGCGCAAACCAATGATTTTTCAATCCCAAGTACAAAAGGAACACTATGATTGCACTTATCGACTACGGAGCGGGGAATATTCGATCTGTTCAAAACGCACTGACACGATTGGGCATTGAGTCCAAATTGACGAATCAAGCTGATGAACTTCGAGCGGCGGATAAAATTATCTTTCCTGGTGTTGGAGACGCATCCTTTGCCATGAATCAAATTCGAGAATACCAACTCGACACCTTGATTCCAACATTGACACAGCCTGTCCTTGGAATTTGTCTCGGGATGCAATTACTCTGTAACTCTTCGGAAGAAGGTACAACAGATGCTCTCGGAATTTTTAATACGTCAGTAAAGGAATTTCAGCCCATTTTGAATGTTCCGCATACTGGGTGGAATTCGTGCGAGATTAAATCCTCACCATTATTTAATGGGATTTCTTCTGATGATGACTTCTATTTCGTTCACAGCTTCTACGCAGAAGTTTGCACTGACACCATCGCGACTTGTGATTATATCGAACCGTTTTCCGCAGCTCTGCAAAAAAGCAATTTCTTCGGCGTTCAATTTCACCCAGAAAAATCGGCTGAAATTGGATCAAAACTCATTCAAAATTTTTTAGAATTATGAAAATCATTCCTGCAATTGATCTGATCGATGGAAAATGCGTTCGTCTCACAAAAGGCGATTATTCAAGCAAAAAGATCTACAATAAAAATCCTGTTGACGTAGCAAAATCATTTGAGGATGCCGGCATTCAGTACTTGCATTTAGTTGACCTCGACGGAGCAAAAGCTTCACAAATCATCAATTACCCCGTGTTGGAACGAATTACACGCGAAACCAATCTCACTGTTGATTTTGGCGGTGGATTAAAAAGTGACGAAGATCTGAAAATTGCATTCGAATCTGGAGCAACAAAAGTAACGGGAGGAAGTATCGCTATCCAGAAACCCACTGTTTTCAGTAATTGGATTGAAAAATACGGCGATAAAATCATCCTTGGTGCAGATTGTTTGAACAGGAAAATCGCAACACAAGGTTGGACTGAAATATCCGACTTGAATGTGATCGATTTTATTCGAAACTATGAAGAAGAAGGTATCACCGAAGTGATTTGTACTGACATCTCGAAAGACGGAATGCTAAATGGGCCATCTGATGAGCTCTACACTGAAATACTACGTAAAACATCGGTTGAATTGATCGCTAGTGGTGGCGTGTCATCCGTACAGGACCTTATAATTTTACAGGAACTCGGTTGCTCAGGAGTGATCATCGGCAAAGCAATTTACGAAGGTCGAATTTCACTCAAACAACTCAGTTTACTATGTTAAAGAAACGCATTATTCCCTGTCTCGACATTCAAAATGGACGAACAGTAAAAGGAATCAACTTTGAAGGAATTCGCGACGCTGGTGATCCAATTGAATTGGCAAAACGCTACGTCAAGGAAGGCGCTGATGAAATCGTTTTTCTCGATATCTCCGCGACTAATGATAAACGCAAAACGATCTGCTCGCTTGTCGAGAAAATTGCTTCGGAAATTACAATTCCATTTACTGTTGGTGGAGGGATATCAAGTTTGGAAGATGCACAAGCAGTCATTCAAGCTGGCGCAGATAAAATCAGTATCAACTCCGCAGCAATTCGTCGACCAGAACTCATTCAAGAAATTTCAAATCGATTTGGAAAACAGTGCGTCGTCGTTGCTGTAGATATTAAAAAAATCAACGAGGATTGGATCGTTTTCTCGAACGGAGGTCGACTGAACACTGAACTTCGAGCAATCGATTGGTGCAAGAAAATCTCCAGATTAGGTGGAGGAGAAATTCTACTCACATCAATGAATAACGACGGGACAAAAGCCGGATTTGCACTTGAAATAACAGATCAGATAGCGCGGATCGTCTCCATTCCAGTTATTGCTTCGGGCGGAGCAGGATCAATCGAAGATTTTAAACTTTTATTTACGCAAACAAAAGCCAGTGCAGGACTTGCTGCTAGCATTTTTCACTACCAAGAAGTCGAGCTTCAAGCACTCAAAAACGAATTAAAAACATTTCAAATTCCAATACGATGAAACCAATTTTCAATCAAAATGATGGGTTGATTCCCGTCATCATACAAGACAATACAACCAACAATGTACTCATGCTTGGCTACATGAATTCTGAAGCTTTTGAACAAACGAAGCGCGAAAACCGAGTCACCTTTTTCAGTCGATCAAAACAACGTTTGTGGACAAAAGGTGAAACATCAGGCAATTTCCTCGACGTAATTTCCATTCAACTCGATTGTGATTCAGATACGCTATTGATCAAGGTAAATCCGATCGGTCCAACGTGTCACACTGGAACAAAAACATGTTTTGGTGAAACGGATTCAAAAGGATTCCTCTATGAACTTGAACGAACGATTGATCAACGAATTTCTTCGGATGATCCAAATTCGTATACGAACCAATTGTTTAAAAGAGGAATCAACAAAGTAGCGCAGAAAGTTGGTGAAGAAGCCATAGAAGTTGTCATCGAAGCGAAAGACGATAATCGTGATTTGTTCTTGAATGAATCGGCAGACTTATTGTATCACTTTTTGATTTTACTCAGAGCAAAAAACACTACGCTTTCTGACGTTGAAACCATGTTGTCGGGGAGGAAGTGATACGATCTGGCGGAAGGAAAACAAGGAATAAAATCCACAATTGAAGGAATGAAACGTCAACCAAAACAGCCGTTATGAGATGAAAAACTACACCAATAATAATCAAATGTCGATCGAACTTGCGCGTAAAAAATGCAATTAAAAATGACGCTTCCATTGCAACACCAATGATCAAAGCAATAGAGGACAAGGTCGAATAATTGGACAATTGAAACATCATGTTCTCCAAAAAATTGAGTTCATACCCTTCAACCGCCAAGCGATCAACATAGTTGTGTTGGATGAGCCATTTCATTTGACCTTCATTGAAAACAGAACCGCGCACTAACTTCCAAATTGCGGCAGATGCATAAATGTAAGCGACCGCATATCTCAATCCAGCGAAAAGGATTGAGAAGGTTTTTAGTGAACGGAAACAAAATGGAACGATGAGTAAAATGAGTGTGATCAAATTATGGTAGTGCCAACATTGATATGAATTCAGTAGGACACAATAGATAAGGAAAAATAATCCAGTAAGAATTGGAACGATGGTCCGCTTTGGGAAAAGAACTGCGACTAGACATAAAACCGTCAAGAAAAAATCAAACGAGAAAGCCGCGAAATAACTCGATCGGAAGAATTCGCCAATGCCCGTTAAATGAACAAGCCAATACGTTAAGTCCAAATCAACACGAAGTAAAACTGGTGATTCCAACTGGCTGATCATCAAATTTGCCGACCATTGATAGAGCAAGACAAGAAACAACCATCCAAAGACCCACCGTGTGAGTCGCGTTCGAGCTATGTCATTGAAAAAATGAATCATGCACGAGAAAATTTAGCCACGAAAATGAAATTCTCTCTTGCAACGGTACCATCTGGTTTAAACAGCAATTCGCAGGTTCCGACTTCCAAGGTCAGCACGCGTTTACCAGTAACTCGCTCAATGTATTTTGCCATCCAATACAAATACGCGTTTTTATCCTCCTTCGAATTGCACAAATGACCCTCCATTTTTTGAAGCGATTTTTGAGACATCATCGAAGCAAATTTCTTTTGAATTAGCTGTCGCGTATTCGTATTGTAATCCGTTCGCTCCAATTGAACAAAATACTCCGTCGGCAATTGAATCATTTCGCGGGTCGCACGACTGAACTTTGGTAAATCAAGGATTTCACCATTCACTTTAATGTAGATTCGCTCAAATTTCCCTGTTGGAGTTTGCTTGTCAGAATAATGCGCCCACAAAAAGAATGGGGTAATCTCAATTTTCGAAAACGTGCACCAGATCGTACCAAGAATGAACGCAACGAAGAACGCAAAAACGATTTTCGATTGTTTCCAGACATCACGAAGGAAGAAATTCATGTGTTCGATTGAAGATTGAATTGGAAAGATGCGAAAAATCCAGCGATAAAGTAAATCATCATTTCTCTTAGATCAGCTCGAAAACAGTATCTTTCTCACGCTAAATAACATCATGCGGATATTTCTGTACATCGTTTGTATTATCTCTCTTTCGAGTTGCTCTTCCCTTCCAGAAGGGAAAAAGTTTGATTTCTTCTTGAGTGAACCTTGTATGATCACCAATTTGGAGCAAAACAACCTCATCGAAGGAACACAGCTAAGAGTTCTTTCATTCAATGAATCTGATTCATCGATAACGCTTAAGTTTCCTAAGGATTTCGCCATCCATGAATCGAATTCCAATAAATGGACTGTTGGTTGGGGAACAGGAAAACCCTATTTCGATGCTGGAGTTGAGAATCAACGACGAATCAAGAAAATTGATGTGAAAACTGGGAAAATCTACTTTGGAGATTGTTGGCGTGGTGATGGATTCCCTAGAGTTGGACAACGAATTGTGTTTTGGAATTTGAGTCCTTCGAACTATTCTAAACGAAATAACAAACCCATTATCAAACCTGAATTTTGGCCTGAATTCAATGGAGAAAGCATTGGTTTTAGTTCCATTGTTTATGACGAGAAACGAAAATTATGGATTACACTCGTTAACGAAGTAGATTCGGATACAATTCAAATTTACGCTGCAATTTCTTCTGATCTCATTCACTGGAGAGCTGGAAATGATGGCAAGCCAATTCTTAAAGCAAGTGATTTCGCGAGTTGCTCTTGGACATCAAAGCATCAAACCCCAATGGTTTCCGAAATTATTCAGCATGAAGGGAAATATTTCATATTCATGGACGGAGAAGATCAAGCTGGTAAGCGACACATTGGTTTGGCGACCACATCCAATTTACTTGGGGAATACGACATTTCACCAAACCCCATTCTTTCACCTCAACAATCAGGAACCTGGAATGATCAACGTATTTTTTGTGCTAAAATAGCGAAACGAGCAAACGATTTTATTCTATTTTTTGACGGTCGTAATAAAAACGGCTACGAACAAATCGGACGGGCAATTTCCACTGATTTGAAAAATTGGAAAATGGATTCAGATCCTGTTTTAGATCAACATGTCGGTTGGCGAAGTGCTGGATTCACAGCAGAGCCCAATTACATTGAAGTAAATGGAGATACGGTTTTACTCATGGCCGCTGGAGCAAAAAAGTTTCAAGAAAGTTTTTGGCATCATCACTTTACGCATCGGAATTATTTGGATCGATCTGGGAACGTAAATGATGCTCAGTTAGGTGCATTTATATCTACGGATGGGGGGAAATCGTTTAATCCACATCCAAACAATCCAATCTTTGTAAATTCGTATGCTCGACCAAATGAAAACGAACACATGGGTGGAAATTTTGAGCGAATTGAAACCGATTCAGTCAGTTATATTTTCTATCAAGCGAAGTCGAGTTTTGAGGGGATGAAATATTCGATCTTTTTGCGTTTGAAATCCAAGTAATTTTTTCGTATCTTATTAATCACAATTAAATCCTATTACAATGATTCAAAACGCGATCAAAGTACTGACTCTTGGGTTCTTCATTTCAATGATTACTGGATTTGTGATGTACCGCACAGGTGCTTTTGATTCAACAACTGCAAGTAGCGCTCTTCACACGAGCCCGAATGGCGGCGAGTTGAACAATGCAAATCAAGCTCCCAATTCAACTGGAAACCTTGAAATAAATCAACAAAACACGAATGAAATCATGCCGTCATCAAAATCTTTGGCTCCGGCAATTGATTTAAAGAAATACGAGCAAGAGCAGAAGAAAGAACTGAGAATGTCTTCTTCAAAATCGATGATGCTTCCTAATGAGTTCAAAATTGATGTAGAAGATATAAAAAAGGAGTATGTATCTTCCTCCAAATCGATGCTCCACCCAATTAAAGTTGAGCCGACAGCGAGTAAATTATTCAAAGAGGACCCTGAACAAATCGCCAAACTTCAACCTAAGTTTAGCCCAACAGCTTCCGATACTAAGCAAGACATAACTAGTGACCCTACAAAAGATCATTCTATCAAGTCTGGTGAAAAAGAGGAAATCAGAAAAACATCCGGGGTTTATTGGGGATTGGTTGGTTTAGGTGTTCTGGGAATTGTCTTCGTCGGCATCGGAATATTTGTTTATTTCAGGTACAAATTGAGGTAAAATGGCATTCCTGTATTTGCTTCTTGGAACATTTCTGAGCTTCGTTTTTCTAATCATTCTGTTCGTACCAATGGAACGTGTGTTTCCTGCTCAAAAAGGGCAAGCCATCTTTCGCAAAGCGTGGGTGTTGGATCTCTGTTATTTTCTTGGACAATATTTGCTTTGGGGCAGCGTCGTCTACTTTGTTCTATCCTATTTTGCGGATTGGTTAACAGGAATTGTTCCTAGTGATTTTCGAACAATGTTACAATCTCAAGCAATTTGGTTGCAAGCAATTGAAGCCATTATTTTAAGTGATCTCCTGATTTACTGGGGGCATCGACTGCAACACAAAATCCCATTCTTGTGGCGATTTCATAAAGTACACCACAGTGCCGAACGTTTGGATTGGTTAGCTGCACATCGCGAACATCCTCTCGATTCAATTTATACTGTTGGCTTGATCAATTTACCGATGTTTATCCTAGGATTTCCAATGGAAGTTCTTGCAGGCGTAATTGCTTTTCGCGGTATTTGGGCGATTTATATTCATTCAAATGTTCGCTTACCCATCGGTCCATTAAAGAAAATAATTGGCTCTCCAGAATTGCACCATTGGCATCATCATTTGGACAAAAACGCAGGGAATTATGCCAACATTTCACCTCTGATGGACCTTCTCTTCGGAACATATGTTTGTCCCGATCATGAACCAGAAGCTGTTGGGATTCGCGAGGACTTTTCAAAAAATTACATTGGCCAACTAGTAGAACCGATTGTCGGAAAGTCCCGCTGGGATAGGTTTCAGGATAAATTCAAGAGATAATTCATTTTCTAGCGTTACCTTTTTCATTTTTAGACATCTCTATGTAGACATCTAAAAATAACGCTTATGAAAGCAATCATCTTAATTTTATCTCTTTTCTTATTGGGAACGAATTTCGGAATGGCTACACCTTATCCGACGAAACAAATTGTTCAATACAAGCGTGCTCAAAAACAAACTATCGAGCTCCCTACAAATTTTGCAAAACCATTCATCATTGATCAAAAAGACATTGATCTATTGTCTGGAAAAACAATCCATCATGTGGAATTGGTGTACACCAAATATGCAGAATCCGCAAATTTCAATCAAAAGTCACTGAATCAACAACGAATCACTCAGTTAAAGAAACTCTTACCCCAAATTAATTCTGATCATCCTTCTTGGACATGGCTGGAACAAACGGGCGCAACAACTCGCGATGCCGCAAACAGTTATTTTCATGGTTTTGTGATTCACTACGGAGATAAATTGGATCACACGGAATTGGGTCAATTCTTCTCTGAATTTTCTGGGAAACCAAATCAATTCAATGTCCATTATCCCGACGGGGGATCATTCGTTCTCGCGTCTGGAACCAAAATAAATATTGGATCAAACGCGGTTTCCTATATGGATGGAAAACCCGTTTCAGGATATTACACATTGTACTACACGGAATATCGAAATCCTGCGGAAATTGCACTTTCTGGATTGCCGATGGCATATGACGACGCGAATTTTAGTTCGATCGGAATGTATGAACTTCGTGCAGAGAAAGACGGGAAAGAACTGAAATTGATCAAACCCATGAAGGTCGATTTTAACTGCACAAAAATAGTTGATGATKYTRSMKYTTTTTCAATGGATGATGAATCTGGTGATTGGAAAAAACAACACGATCTGGATTTTGGAATAAATCAAGGCGAAACTGTGACCGTTCTTGAAGTAGCTCCTCAAAATGATTTTGTTCATTTCGGAGCAATGCCAAACCTGACTGTTCAGTGGCAGCAAGTTGATAACAAAACAACGAAAGCCACACTGGACGAAAACGCATGGAACAACTTCAAAGCCTTGGAGAAAGATAATCAGCCCGAAGGAATTATCTCATGCGATTCAGCTACGCGAACATTTGTCATCGAAACAAAAAAAATGGCTGCATTCCAAGAAAAAATATTCGARCGAAAATTCGTTGCCGCACATCGGTTCGGAGGAAAAATGAAGGGAGGCAAAAGACAAGCACAAGCAAACAATGTAAACGCAACCTTACTTGCTGAAGGCTCCAAGGATCCAGGCCACACGTATCCTACTTTGGTCAAAGGATTGAATTCTCCCAACTTCGGAGTTTACAATTGTGATCAAGTGTATCGCATTGGAGAAAGTGCTAGCATAAATCCAGTTTACCGAGATGTACAAACCGGTAAATTCATCAACAACGGTCACGTGACATGCGTAATGGATCTTTCATACAATGGATCATTCAGCTTTCACCCAAACCACCTAACATTAAACAAAAATGGTCGAAACGCGATCTTGCTTTTCACCAAGGACAAAGAAATTTACTTAATCGATGAGCGGGCATTCTCTATGTTGGATTTAGAAGATAGACATACCTTAGAATTGCCAATGAAAAATGTCACCAGCATGCTTAAATCTCCTAGTGATTTAAAAAAGTTGTTGAACATTTAAGAGATTACCCACAACTCGATCAAAGGGGGCTTTTCGAAGTCCCCTTTTTTTTGTTCATTTTTTCCGATCTTTGATTACCAAATCATCCTATGAACTCTATTTTTCATCGCGCAAAGCACTGGCAATTGTTCACGTTTATGTTTGGAGGTGTTATCATTTTTCAATTATTGATGATGATCTACATGTCTGACATAATGAGAGAATCGATCTTGACAAATCGACCACCGAGCATGAGTCGTTTTTTCTGGTTTCTCATCCCGATGATACTCATTGTGATGTTCATCACATATGGATGGCAATGGTCCATTGGTTCAGGATTGAAAGACAAACTCCCACACGGTGTTCGAATGAATTTTAAATTATTCAGAGCCTTTACCATAGTTCCAATTATTTACGTTGTGGTCTATCTGAGTTTTATTTTCATGATGTTTTCCCGAATGGAAAATGTGTCCAACACATCAAATCCCGCTGATGCAATTCAACTGATTTTCTCCATGTTTTTCGGAATGGTCATCATGTTTCCTTTCGCGCTTTTTGCCATGTTCTGCATGTATTATGGCTTTTACTTTTGTGCGAAAACATTGAAATCAATAGAACTGGGACGCGAAGCTGAATTGAATGATTACATCGGGTATTTCTTTCTTTTTTGGTTCAACTTTGTTGGATTTTGGATCATTCAGCCAAGTGTAAATCGTATAACATCAGAAGGATGGACACCACCTCCTACTCCACCTGGATATGAACCGATTGCTGATCCAGATTCGACCTTCGATCCTGTTCAAGAAAAAGAATACATTCCTCCAGGAGCCAAGTTAAAAACGAAAAATCATGAAGCGTTTGAACACGATGACGATTTTGAAGGACTCTTCTAAATTAACACCCAGAAACACCTATCTCTAAAAGACAAAAACTACCGTTGTTACACGTAAATAGAATAAACGACAAGTCGGACTACTTGAAAACCATGATTTAGCGTTTGCAACTATTTCAAGAAGAACCGTTTACTAATTCCAAGTCACGTACCAAGCAATGACAGATAGAAATAGCCATTTTATTATTATAATAAAAATGAAGTAATAGTGTATATTTAGGGTAACTATTCAACAAATCTAGTGCCATTGAAAACTGTTCCATTTGAAGTTCATAGAGTGCACAAAAATCTTTTATTGAATAATTAAATTATACACAATTGTTTACCGACACCTTTTTTTGGGTAGGAGTATGCATTGGTGTGATAAGTATAAGATGGGCAATTGAAGAAAGCCTTCAATCGCCAATAAGGCAAAACTAAAAATGATTGAATTATGTACGCACAAGTAGAAAAGCCGAAACAGAATAATAGTCGTGTCGTTGCTAATTCTGTGGGTCAGAAGAAAAGTAATGGTAGGCAAGGGTTTGGATTTGTGGATAATCGACAATACACAATGACCAATAGAGAAGCCAATATTGTTCTGGACGAACTAAAGCTGCACATTGGCAACTTAACACCTGAGGGTGAAGCAATTGCAATAGCTAGTCGCCAACAAAGGGTAACGATAAGAGATTATGCACATTTTAGTGGTCTGGCTTCAAAGATGCATATTACCGTAGTGGATGATCGCACTAATCGAACATATCAAGTACCTGTTCATTCTCGAAAAGCTGGACAATGGAATTATGATGTTAACAGCTCTATTACAGGATAATCTTCATATTCTCAAGAAAACGTCGTTCAAACGGGTTTAATTTGAATCTAATTAATTCTCGGAGATTGAATTAACCTTCGATCCACCGACTGTAAAAAGTTAAATTCTACCTAGAGCAAGGTTAAAACCGAAATACCACGATGGTTTCTTGAGAATATTTTAATAATAACTACCCTACGGGTAAGCTCTACTATTCAATTTATATTGAATTTCTCGTGAACGCGATTTGGAATTGGCTGTACTAGCTTCCAAATTAAGAACAGATGAAATCAATATTGATCCTTGCCATTGCACTATTAACTTCGAGTTATGGCTTTTGTGGAGATACCCTCAGCAGTAAAATCAACAAAGCGACCGTATTTTTGAGCGGTGCACAAGTCTTTCGTCAAACCAGCACAGTCCCAGTTAAAAAGGGAGTAAATGAAGTGGTGATTAAAGATGTTTCGCCTTACATAACACAGCAACAACTTCAAGCAACGGCTGTTGGGAATTTCCTCATTTTGGACGTTCAATTGCAAACGCAATACGTTCCCCCGTCAAATTTTCAAGCAGTAATCGTTCCGGCGAAAACCCAAAGGGAAATTACACGATTGGAGGATAGCATTTTGTTCCTCACTTTTGAGTTGGAGCGCATCAATGAAAAGCTGAACAACCTCGCAAGTGAAAAAAGCATGATCATGCAAAGTCAGTTGATCAAATCTGGCGGGACGAGCGATACTTTACCTGAATTCAAAGAGATTGTGACTTTCTACCGAGCAAAACTGGACGATATCAATGAACTGGTCGTGGCTTGGAAAAAGAAAAAACACAAAGCTGGAATCCGTGATGCAAAACACAAAGTTCGCTTGCAGGAGTTGAGAACATACGTTCAGAAATCAAAACAACCAAACAAGCCAGCCAAAACACGCTACCATATTGTCGTAACTACTTACTCAGACTACTCGACTAGTGGAAAAATCAAAGTGAACTATTTCATTAATAATGCTGGATGGATTCCTGCATATGATTTACGTGCAAACTCGACAACCGAACCGATTAATATTACCTACAAAGCACATGTTTTTCAAAACTCTGGAGAAGATTGGGACAATGTGAAACTGATTCTTTCCACATACGATCGTACTTTTTCAGCTGTTAAACCGACCGCTGGAGTATGGAGATTGGATTATACCATTAACAAACCCAAGCCTAGACCTATATCCAACCGAGGTGATGTTACCAATGAGATTTCAAATGAAATGTATTACAGCCAGAACATGTCATCTCCAGTGGAGGCAATGAGCGCGCAACGAGAAATGCAATCCAATTCAAAATACAAGAATGTTTCATTGACCTACGTACCAGGACAGAGTTTGTCTAATATCAATCAGAATTTCTCAAATGTTGAGTTTGAGGTGAGATTGCCGTATTCAATCAAGGCAGATGGAAGTCAAAAATTGATGGTTGTTATGAACCAAAAGGTAGATGCCAAATTCTACCATTACATGCTTCCTCGAATGAACAAATATGGCTTCTTGCAAGCGAAAATTGGCGACTGGGAAAACCTCAGTTTACTGCCTGGAAAAGCAAATATCTATTTCAAACAAACAATCGTTGGAAGTACAATGATTGATCCTTCGGCAATGTCTGACACGATGGAATTAACACTTGGAAGAGATCAAGGAATTGTTTCAACCCGTAAGAAAATTAGCGAAGAAGAGCGAAAAGTTGGATTGTCCAAACGTATTTTGAAAGAATACACCTTCGAAATTGAAGTTCGAAACAATACGCGATCTGCTGTAGATCTGACCTTGGAAGATTTGATCCCGGTTACAAAGAACGAAGACATAAAAATCAAAATGGTAAACGGAAATGGAGCCTACTTGAACGATACAAACGGAATGCTCACATGGAAACTGAAAATGAAGGCTGGCGAAAAACAGATCATTCGTTTTACGTATTCTATTGAACACGAAAAAGATAAGCCCGTGTCGTAAAGAAGAATATTGATCCGAAATGAAAGAGCGTGTAACATTTGGCAACGATAAGTTGTTTAATGTTACACGCTCTTTTTATGTTGAGCATTAAATTTAAACCACTTTTAACTTATCACATGAAAATTAAATTTTTTAACATCGCATTAGGCGTGATTTGTTCAGTATTCACATTTGCGACCAAGGCACAATTATGGGAAGTAGTTGGAAGCATTGGATTCACTCAAGAAGGAGCTTATCCCACAATTGTTGTAGACGATTTGACAGGAACTCCTTATATGGTAGATCGAGGACCAGGGAATGCCCCTAAGGTGTTTGGATTTGACGGAAACGGATGGAATGAAGTCGCAGGGTCTGGTAATGCTTCTGGACTTTTATTTGTGAAATGTCTCGCCGTTTACAATGGAGAGCTTTACTTAGCATACAGTGATATCAATGCGGGGTATAAAGCAACGGTAAAGAAATACAATGGGACGAATTGGGAACTTGTTGGAACCGCTGGGTTTACTTCTGCAGCCATCCAATCCATGCAGATTGAAGTTGATAATGGAATACCATACGTTGCTTTTRGCACGAATCAGGGAACCACAAACACGTCTGTTATGAAATTTGATGGGGTAAATTGGGTGTATGTTGGACTACCCAGTTTTACTGCTGGTGGAAATGATTCTGAAGGATTCATCGTTGAAAACGGAATTCCATATTTAGCATTTAAAGATGCTGCGTACAACGACAAAATTACCGTTATGAAATTCAACGGTTTGGATTGGGAGTTAATAGGGTCTGCAGGATTTACCAGTGGATCTCCACTATATACGGTTAGTCTAGCACTAAATAATGGAGTTCCTTACATCGCATATAAAGACAACTCAAATGGTGGACATGTTACCGTTATGAATTTCGATGGAGTCAACTGGAATTTGGTCGGGAATGCAGGATTTTCACCGAACCCAGGCTCATTTGTCAATTTAACCATCTATAACGGAGAGCCTTTCGTCATGTATCATGCAACAAAGACGAACGTCATGAAATTTGATGGAACTTCATGGATTCAAGTAGGGAATGCAAATTTTTCTGTTGGAGGAGCTCTTTATTCAGGAATGACAATTTTCGACGACTATGCCTACGTTGCATATAAAGATCTCTCAACTGAAGGAGGCACGGTAATGATGTATGATTTAAGACCCTTAGCGAATTTGGAAAACAATTTGGCCTTCAATCAATCCATTCTTATTTACCCTACACCATCTAGTGGAATAGTTTACATCAAATCGGAAATAGACATTCTAAACGTTGAGATTATTGACCTTACTGGCAAAGTATTAAAGGTGAATTTTGATATTGATCAAGGAGTTATCGATGCAAGTGACTTAGCTCCAGGAACGTATTTTTTGATTCTTCAAACTCAGCAAGGCACGGTTAACAAAGAGCTTATTATTACCGATTAGATGTGATCCGAAACGAGATCATTTAAGAACCTATTTGAACGATACAAACGGAATACTCACATGAAAATTGAAAATGAAGGCTGGAGAAAAACAGAACATTCGATTCACGTATTCAATTGAACACGAAAAGGATAAGCCTGTATACTAAAGAAGAATATTGATCCGAAATGAAAGAGCGTGTAATATTTGGCAGCAATGAGTTGTTTAATTGCTACACGCTCTTTTTATGTTAAATGTTAAATATAGTCACAGATGCAATCCTATTTAATTAAAGGCGTTAAGCAAAGACAAACACTTTTCATATGAAACATCTACTAAGCATTTGTATTCTACTTTCCTTTTCCGCGTTTGGTCAACAAGAACCGATCAGTGGAATGTACTGGAACAATTATTCCTACTTCAATCCTGCAATGAGCGGCGTAAATCAAAAGTATGAAGGCAATGTAACTTACCGATCGCAATGGGATAGAGTAAATGGCGCTCCAACGACCTTGTTTGCTAATTACGGGATGAATCTAGCTGATAAACATGGCCTGGGTGTCAATTACGTATCTGAAACAATTGGCTTTACTCGAAGTCACCGCATAAAATTGAATTACAATTATCAATTGAAATTAGATGAAACCAGAAAGTTAGTTTTTGGAACAGCTTTCAGTTTTCAAGATTTCGACATAAGTCCTACTTGGACTCCTCCAACAACTTCCCATGATCCATCCTTACCAGTTGGTTTTAAAAGCCAAAATTATGCTGTGGATTTAGGAATATCCTATTATGGGAAGAACCTCATCGCTGGAGTTTCAGCAACACAAATCCCAAGTAATTCTAATAATTCTGGCAATTCTAGTAATTCTGTTACTCCTGCTATTCCTGAGTCCTACTCTAATAGAACGCATCTGTTTGGAAACATCCGGTATCACCTCCGCTTTCTCAATCAGAACTACCTGATCTTAGAATCTCAATTGCGAACGGATTTTGTGAGATACAGCCAAGATTTTAATGTCGGCTACAACTGGAAGAACATCCTTGAGGCCGGAATTGGTTACCGTACTTCAGATGCCGTAATTGTGAATTTAACCGGAATCATCGCCAAAAAATACCGCATTGGGTACTCGTATGGCTATTCGCTCAATAAACTGAGTTCCGTTTCTCAGGGATCACATGAAATCGCTATTGGTTTGCGAATTCCGAATACATAATCTGAATATTTTTTGACCACAAAGATCGTAAGGCCTAACGTTTAAGGGTAAATGGTTTTTGTGGTCTATGAAAGATGTATGTAGTGCATTGAAGGTGTGACTTGTACCTCTTAGTCCTTATTCTTTGATCAACTTTGCAGAGAACAACCCACTTTGAATCAAGTAAACGCCGCTTTCGAGTGAATCACAATTCAGGTTCCATTCATTTACTTCAACTTGCATAGCAGAAACTTGATCTGTCACATCTTTCCCCGTCAAAGAAATCACACGTAACTCATTCAATTCGTACTTTTCTGATTGCACACTTACCCATCCTTGAGTTGGGTTTGGGCTGACAATAAAGTTGTTTTCAAATTGCGATTCTGCGATGTTGAGCGGTTCAATTCCATTCAGTTGATCGACCACCAATTTTGCATCTCCCAATTCAGCGAAATCAACCGTGACGAAATTTGGAAACTTTGCTTTTTCTTGTTGACACTGCAACGCCCGATTGATGAAATATGGATTTGAATTGACAATTTCCGCTTCAGCTTCCATTCCAATTCCTAATACAGCGTTAGTAAGGAAGTGATTCAAAATGAACAAATCATTGATGGAGTCTCCTCTGTTGAAATCACAATTAAAGTCAGTAATGTCATTGTTGGAATAGTGTGTTTCGACCATATTCGTCCACATGTAATGATACCAAGCTTGATCTACTGAAGCGTCATCCACATCTGAAAACACAACACAGCGCGTATTGTTATCAATCATCGTTTGCAAGGTCGGCCATTGCGTTCCCGACTGATGCTCGTAAACATACGTCAACAAACCAGATTGATTCATTTCCGTTTCGATGTCATTTGCACTCACATAACATTCCAAAATCACGGTAACAATTTCAGATGGATTATTGTCCAAGAACACCTTGATTTTCGTTAATTCCTCTTCCAATGGATTCGAACCCAAAACAATAGAACCGTGATAAACAACAATGTTTCCAAACGAATTGTAGACATCCAGCATGAATGCTCGGACACCAATGTTCAATTGACCAGTAATATCTAAATTTTGATTGGGTAAGTTGAAATTGTCTTGCGCAGCGTTAAATGCGTTGTGCGTAGTTAAGTACGCAACTTCGTTGAATTTTTTTGAACAGAGTGAAAAAGCACCGTTGCACTGGGTTCTTCCAATGAAAACTGAAAAGAAATTAACTACAAAAAGTAAACTGATGACTTTCATTCGATTGTGTTGGCTCGAGCAATTTACAAAATCTATGTGTATCTTTCGCAGACCAATTTTAAGAACAGATGATGATCAAATACATTTCAAGTGCCTTCCTATTGTTGACAGCATTCGTTGGGATTTCACAAACGGGGATTACACCTCAAGAATTGATAGAACTGAACCGCGTTTCCCCAATGGGAATTTCAAAAGATGGTTCGAAAGTAGTTTATTCCGTTTCGAAAGTTAATATCGCTTCGAATTCAAAGTCGAAAAAATACTTCACCATTGGTATAGATGGCGGTCGTCCGGTTCAAATTAAAGATCCGATGGTGTTTCTAAACGATGACAATATATCTCCAGATGGAAGGTACAAAATCACCGTTCAAAGCGTAAAGCTGAAAAAAGTACTTGGAACTGATTTCTATCCTGAATTGAAGGAATCGAATATGATGATTTACGACCAATTGAACTACCGTCACTGGGATTCTTGGGAAGATGGCGCTTACAACCACTTGATTATTGAACCAACTTCGGGACGGGAAAAGAGTGTGGATATTATGTTAGATGAGCCTTTCGATTGTCCAACGATGCCATTTGGTGGATCAGAAGATTATGTATGGTGTCCTCAAAGCAAGAAACTATTCTACGTTTCAAAGAAAAAGTATGGAACCGAATATGCCGTAAGTACGAACACCGATATTTACGAATACAATTTGGAAACTGGCGAAACGACAAACATTACCAAAGCTAATCTAGGTTACGATACGCAGCCTGCGTTTTCATCTAAATCGAGATTGGCTTGGTTGCAAATGAAACGCGAAGGATATGAATCAGATAAAAATGACATCCTCATTATGATTGATTCTCTCCCTGTCAACTTAACAGCTGCTTGGGATGGAACAGTAAATGGTTTCCAGTGGAGTAATGATGGAAAAACAATTTATTTCACAGCTCCAGTTCTTGGAACGGTTCAATTGTTTGAAGTTAAATTGCCAAAATCAGCAAACAAGATTACTGCTCCTAGACAAATTACTTCTGGTCAATTTGATGTACGAGGAATCGTTGGTCACAAAGAGAGCTCTATGGTCGTGACGCGTGGAGACATGAATCATGCGACTGAACTGTACACCGTGAATTTGAAAACGGGTGAAATGCACCAGTTGACGCAAGCAAACACTGCTTTCTACAATGACATTAACATGAGTAAGGTCGAAAAGCGAATGGTGAAAACTACAGACGGAAAAGACATGCTTTGCTGGGTGATCTACCCTCCAAATTTTGATCCTACGAAGAAATACCCAACATTGTTATATTGTCAAGGTGGACCACAAGGAGCGCTGAGCCAATTTTATTCTTTCCGCTGGAACTTCCAATTGATGGCATCTCACGGATACATCATCATCGCACCAAACCGACGAGGAATGCCAGGATATGGTGTTGAATGGAACGAACAGATTTCGAAAGATTACGGGGGACAAAACATGGACGATTACCTCTCTGCAATTGATGATATTTCGAAAGAATCTTACGTTGATAAGAAACGTTTGGGTTGTATTGGAGCAAGTTATGGTGGTTATTCAGTATTCTACTTGGCTTCTCGTCACAACAATCGTTTCAAGACATTTGTATCTCACGATGGAATTTTCAACTGGAAAAGCATGTATGGAACAACGGAGGAACTCTTCTTTGTTAATTGGGATTTAGGCGGAGCTTATTGGGAACAAGATAACGCAGACGTTAAAAATGCATATGGACCATTCAATCCGGTTGAACATGTTCACAAATGGAATACACCGATGTTGATCATTCAAGGTGGAAAAGATTACCGTGTTCCAATTGGACAAGGTTTGGAAGCATTCCAGGCAGCTAAACTGAAAGGTTTACGTAGTAAGCTGTTGTATTTCCCTGAAGAAAATCACTGGGTACTCGATTACCAAAACAGCTTGATCTGGCACAGCGAATTCTACAAATGGCTAGGAGAAACATTACCTCCAATGGACCGTTAATTGGTGAGTCGTCCGAAAAAGATATTGATTACTGGTATAAGTGGTAATATCGGAATTGAGCTTCTTCAACAGTTGAAAACAACGAATCAGTTGGACGGAATTTCCGTCTTCGTTCGTGATTCCAAGAAGAATCGAAAATTGCTTGCTTCGTATTCAAATTTGATCTCTATTTTTTGGGGAGATATGATGGATCGATCGAGTTTGATTCCAGCTTGTACCAACCAGGAAGTAGTGATTCACCTCGCAGGATTAATTCCGCCAGCATTTCATGAAAACGATGCGCGGTCATTTAACATCAATGTTGAAGGAACGCGTAACATTATCTCGACGCTTGAAGAACATGCGCCAAACGCATTTTTGGTATTCAGCTCGTCGGTAGCGGTGTATGGAGATCGACTTAAAACTTGCGAAATTCGTGTTGGAGATTCACTGGATCCGGAGCAAATTGATCAGTATGGAAGGGCAAAAATTCAAACTGAAGCGGATATTCAAAATTCAACGTTGAATTGGACGATTTTACGTCTCAGCGCAATCATGGGAGTTGGAAATCACAAAGTTTCTGGAATCATTTTTCATGTTCCTCTTGATACAGCAATGGAAATTTGCACAATTCGAGATACAGCAAGAGCATTCCTCAATGCACCAGATCATTTGGAGCAATTAAATCAGAAAATTTTCAACCTTGGAGGTGGATCAGAATGTCGAATCAGCTACCATGGTTTTTTATCCCGTGCATTCACGAGTTTTGGAATGGGGAAATTGAATTTTCCAGAATATACCTTCGCAAGGTGCAATTTTCATTGTGGACACTATATGGATGGTGACGACCTAGAAACTATTTTACACTTTCAATCCGACAACATGGATTCATATTTCGAACGTTTTCATGCTGGCGTTCACCCCTTACAGCGATTCTTTACTCGACCATTCGCAGGAATTGCAAAATGGTATTTGAGAACACTTTCGGAACCTTACAAAGCATTCAAAAGTCAAAATAAAGAAGAAATGATTCGTTACTTCGGCACTTCAAACTTGAACAAGCATGACTGATTTTTCGTTCAATCTCATTAACTATGTTTGGATTCTTGTAGCCTTAATCACCCTGATTGTATTGATTGCATTCAAAATTCGTGCTCCATATGGTAGACACGCGAATGAAAAATGGGGCAGTATGATTGACAATCGTTGGGGTTGGTTTCTGATGGAGCTTCCCGCCTTTTTAATCTGTCCTCTCCTTGCGATTTTTGGTCCGAGTGAAAAGGATTCTGTTGAATGGTTATTGATCGGATTGTGGTCATTGCATTATTTCAATCGAACAATTATTTTTCCTCTTCGTCTCAAAACAACGGGGAAGAAAATGCCCATCGTCATCATTTTCAGTGCCGTATTTTTTAATGGAATAAATGGATTTCTAAATGGATACTTCATCGGATACATGGATTTTCAAGGAGGCGAAATTTTGTCGATCAACGTAATTTTAGGATTGGTGCTTTTCGCCGGAGGAATGTTAATCAATCAACTTACAGACAGCAAACTGATTGCACTTCGCAAAGAACAAAAAGGGTATCAAATCCCCAGGAAATGGTTGTTTGAATTCATTTCATGCCCGAATCATTTTGGAGAAATAATTGAGTGGGCAGGATTTGTAATCATTGCTTGGAGCTTACCAGCCTTGACTTTCATGATTTGGACATTTTCGAACCTATTACCGCGCGCGCTCAATCACCATGAATGGTACCGTGAAAATTTTGAAGAATATCCGACGAAACGAAAAGCCGTTATTCCTTGGTTGTGGTAATTTAACAAATCATGTCTGTACTACATGAAACTCTTCGATTCCTGAACATTCAAAAACACCGCTCTTATGGTGAAAAAGTAAGTAGTTCCAAATGAAGATCTACGCGGCACAAGAAATGAGTCGTATTTTAAGCTACTTTAACGAAGTAAATTTGTAATTTCAGGACACTTTATTTTCGCATTATGCACAAACGGGTACTTTTTCTGGTTTTCAGTGTTACACTTATCCTTTCATCTTGTAAAAAAGAGGTGTTCTTACTCAATGAAGATGTTTCAATTGGTTTCAACTCAATCATATTAGTTGAAACAATGGACAATGGTCAAATGGACGTTCAGTATGTTGAATTACTGGAAGAATCCCGTTGTCCACCTGATGAATATTGCGTTTGGGCTGGCTATGTAAAAGTCAAACTAAAACTCGACGATGAGCAATACGTTGAGCTTGGTTTAGGAGAAACAACAATTGATTCAGTTGTCTACAACAACCATATCATCAAACTTCTTTCGGTGGAATATGACAGCGACGATGATTTTGGTGAAGAGAATAAATCGTCGGTCGTCATTCGCGTCGATTAATGTTCTTTCAGAATAAGCAAAGGAACATTGGTCAGCATACTTAACTTTCTTGAAGTACTTCGGTGAACAATGCGCTCAAAAAAGTTGTAATTTCTTGCGACTACGACAATTAAATCAGCACTTACATCGTGTGCATAGTCCAAAATATCCTCTTCTGCATGCTTCAGTTCCTTCACGTGAAATCCGTGTGGTAAGTCCATAAAAATCGTGTCGAGCAATAGTTCCTCGCGATCATTATCAATTGGCTGATCTTCTACATCTTCCAGGTGAAGTATATCCAACTCCGCTCCTGTTTTCTTCACAATTTGTCGAATAGGCTGGAATGTTTCGTACCCTTTTACGATTTCTAAGTCTGTCGCAAGCACGACTTTTTTCATTGACGCAATTCCACAATCATTTGGATACAAGAGAACCGGGATTTTTGAATTTTTGACAACATTTGCCGCGTTACTTCCAAGCAAAACACCTTTGACACCTGTTGCTCCAGTTGTCCCCATCACAATCATATCAATTGACTCCTTCTTTACAATCTTACAAATAATGTCAATGAACGTACCTTGCAATGCATAACCATCGATTTGCAACCCAGGAAACTTTGCTCGTGTAGCCTTTAATTCATCTCTCAAATCTTCTTCGCGGTCTTCTTTCAACAGATTATCTAAATCGATAGACACCACTGCTCCAGAATAGGGCAATCCATATACATGCATTAGCCAAAAACACGTATCAGTATCGTTAAAATTATTAATCGCAAAATCGAGTGCCTCTGTGGCATTTTTGGAGAAATCCGTTGGGATAATGATATTTTTCATGTTTCTTTTGTTAAATATTCATGATACTTCGCATAGATTTATTTTTATCTACTATAATATACGGAAGTTGCTCCTTAAAAGCTATAACCAGATTCAGTTTATGAAAAAAGAATAGTCAGGTCTTGAATAGTTTAAAATCACGAACTTATTAAGTTGTGACTAATGTAATCCCTTGATACTAGAATACTGGCTGGGATTATAGTAACTTTGCGGCGTAACATTCAATTATTCCATGTCAGAAAAGAAAACGCCAGCTGAAAAAACACGATTGCATCCTCGAAATAAACATCGGGAGCATTATGATTTCAAGTTGCTCATTGAAGCATCTCCTGAGTTATCGAAATTCATTACGAAGAATAAGTACGGTAACGAGACGGTAGATTTCTTTAATCCTGACGGAGTTAAGGCCTTGAATAAATCTTTGCTCATTCATCATTACGGTCTCAAGGAATGGGATATTCCTGCGGGCTATTTGTGTCCACCTATTCCGGGCAGAGCTGATTACATTCATCATATTGCTGATATTCTCGCTGCACGTAATTTTGGAAAGATTCCAACAGGCTCCAATGTGAAATGTTTGGACATTGGTACTGGAGCGAACTTAGTGTATCCTATCGTTGGAAATAGTGAGTACGGTTGGTCGTTTGTTGGTACAGATATTGATCCAAAAGCGATAGAATCGGCTGAATCAATTGTGAAATCAAATCCAAGTTTGGAGGGGAAAGTTGAAGTTCGACTTCAAGCAAAAGCGGATGAAACATTCTTTGGTGCTATACAAAAGGGTGAGAAATTCGACCTCACTATTTGTAATCCTCCTTTTCACTCTTCGGCAGAAGATGCTCACGATGCTTCGCAACGCAAATTGAACAATCTCAAGCAAGAGAAAGTAGAGAAGGTTGAGTTGAATTTTGGTGGAACATCTGGAGAGTTGTGGACAGAAGGTGGTGAAAAAGCATTCATCCTTCGTATGATTCAGCAGAGTTCACAGTTTGCAAAAACGTGTTGTTATTTTTCAACGCTCGTTTCAAAGCAATCAAATGTTAAACACATTAAAGCTGCATTGGAAAAAATTGGCGTGATGGAACAACGAATGATACCGATGGGACAGGGAAATAAAACGAGTCGGATTATTGTTTGGACGTATTTGAAGAAATTCGAACGAAAAGAATGGGCTGCGGATCGTTGGAAAGAGTAGATGTCTGCGTAAAAACAACCTTTCTAGTCAAGAATATATGATCTCATGAAGATCCTTACATTTTTACCTGGTTCAGTTGTTCGGCTTTCTTCATCTCTAAACCATGTAAAATAATATGGATGATCGAAAACTGGTTCATAAAACATTGAAATTACACCACCTTCTTTCACCAAATGAGGTTTTAATATAAACGTACTATCGTTGACTTTTTCAATTTTGACAGTTGAATCCCAAGGTTCAACATTCATTGTCCCATGTTCCATATATTCCTTGAACTTACCAGAGTATTCGAACTGCAGCCGTATTTCTCGGTCAACAACCGAATGTTTTGAGGAATCCTCTTTTGGATAAATGAGCCTATCTTGAATTGAATTACAAAGTGTATCGTAATGCAGTGGAGCTAGGTATATTGCCAATGTTTTTTTTCCTAAATCACCGTTGCTTCTTTCATAACGTCCACTTTCGTTACAAGCTGAAGTCGCTACAACAAATAAGAGAAGAAATAATTTGGTAATTAAATCACGCGAACGATTGAAAATTGAAATCATCTTATCCTATTTCGTCCGATAAAATCAGGATAGAACTTGGTCTTGGATTTACGCTTCCCGCTTTTCTTGTCATAACCTTGACCAATAGTTAAGGTGATATCGTCTTGATAAATTACTGCAGCGAACCAAACATTGGTTTCAAATTTCGCTCGTTTCAAGGATTTCATGACCTTCTTGGATAATTTGCCACCTTCCACGATGTATTTATGCGTTCCCACTTGGATATAGATGTAATCGATCTCAAAGGTCTTCTTAAGGTGATATATCGCCGTATCGTATTTCAAAATGAACTGAGGTTGGCTAAACAGATCTTCGTCCTTTAAATGGCTCAAATCGACTTCAGAAATTTTTTGTTCTCCAATAAATACAGATGGATTTCCAAGATCTGCTGCGACATAGGCATGCGTATAAATAAATTGACTTTTCCCGTTTGACCATCCCAAAAAGGACAAAGGTACAGCGTCTAGTGCTTCCTTATGAACTGAAAGTGTCAAATCCCATCTCTTTGGGGCAGTTTTCGTAACGCTCCAATCAAGATCATTGTTACTGGCAATGGGTTGAATTGAGTCAAAATCGAAATACGACTGAATAATATGATGATGTGTGTACCCTCGATATAGAACTTCGATTGTTGTTTCTGGATCATGAATTCGCAATTGACTGCTCGTTACAGCATCATTGAATGCACCAATTCCAATCACTTCAAGTTCCACACGTTCGTTCAGCTTTCTGAGTTCAGCTTGTTTCTTTGGATCATGCTCGAGCTCATCAAGAATCAGTTGAGGAATCATCGGGCTATTTCCTCCCACTCCTATGGCCGATAATCGTGAATCGGAGAGATTAAATGTTGCTGTTAAGTTCTTGAGTAATTCCTTGGATCGATCTTTTGACAGATGAGTACTTGTATGAGATCTTTTAGATTGTGAATGCACGGAAAGCCGAAACTTCACACCGGGATGGCAAAGAATAAATGCAGCTAAGGAGGCATATTTATCATGCTCTTCATCGAAATTTTGCAATTCAGCACTTTTCGATTTAAACATCACAAAATCCAAACGAAATCGATCTCCAAGGTTGATCATTCCTAGTTCTTCAATCTGGTAATATTTTTCCAGCTCAGGAATACCCGTTGTTCGGTAAGCACAATCCATTTTCTGCTCCACATCTTCAATTACCAAAATGACGCGCTTGTTTAATTTGTGAATGGAATCCCACTTGAGGCGATCCTCACCACGGAAATGTGCAAACTCTTCTTCTGGAACGATCGGTTTGTGTTCTCCCCAGCCTTTCCCTGAAAATCGGATCGGATTAAACCCTTCATCTGTCGTCAACCATTGGATAAATGACTGAGACATGATCTGAGTAGTCTCCAGGTTACGTTTCTCTGTTCCTCTGGTATCAGAATATACATTGATTCCAATCGATAAGCGTGGGTTCTTTTCCAAGAAGCGTACAAGACGGTCTTTGTCATCACCTTTCACGTTCCAACCTCGGTAATACGGACCGGCAACGATGTCTATTTCTGTAAGAATTGAGTCCCCGATTATGAAGTAATCACTTTCAAAGGTTTTGTAGCTCTGCGCGGATGAAATCCATGAGATAAGAACAAAGGTGAGAAGGGTAATTAATGTGCGCATCCGATGAAAATACTGTTTTGCGTAAATATACAAAGTATGATGGAGTTCGTGGAGCGTTAAGCTTACATTCCAAGAATGAAATCAACTGGCACACGACATCGTGTTCTGATAGACTTTCCTTTCACTTGAGCAGAAGTCCATTGTGCCATAGATTCAATTATGCGAATGGCTTCACGATTCAGTTCATCAGTAACTCCACCTTGCACAACTTTAGTATTACTAATTGAGCCATCTAGTTCAACAACGAAAGTGACATATACTCTACCCTGATCACCTAATTCTCGCGAAATTTCCGGATACTCTAAGTTTGTCTTGATCCAAGATTTTAATAAATGATTCCCACCTGGAAATGATGCATCGACATCTGGAAAATCTACAATTTCCGATTTAACTTCTTCAATAATCATTGAGCTATCGCTGGAATCTTGTTTCGGAGCTAGAGGGTATGTCTCTTGCGCTGACGCGTGAAGTATCGTTGTTAGAATCAGAAAAACGGATACAATTAGTTTCATTCGTTAATTTTTTCTTCTCTAAAATACAAAACCCCGACGCTCTTGGTAGAACGTCGGGGCTTCAAAAAATATAATTCGATATTGTTTACTTTCCTTTCAATGCTTCCGCACCTCCAACGATTTCAAGAATTTCATTTGTAATTGCAGCTTGACGCGCTTTGTTGTATAGAAGCGTTAAATCACGTTTCATTTCACCTGCGTTGTCAGTTGCCTTGTGCATTGCTGTCATACGTGCTCCGTGTTCAGAAGCACTAGAATCTAACAACGATTTGTACAATTGCGTTTTCAAAGATTTAGGAATCAACTCTTCAACAATTTCTTGTTTCGAAGGTTCGAAGATGTAGTCTCCAGTAGATGATCCACCTTCTTCAGATTTAGTAACTTCAATTGGCAAGAGTTGCTCATCCGTTACGATTTGTACTGCTGCGTTTTTGAACTTGTTGTAAATAACAACTACTTTATCCACTTTACCTGCAGCAAACTCATCCATTAAGAATTGCGCTAGATCAGAACAACGCTCGAACGTCAAGTCATTGAACATATCTTCAGCAGCACCAATTGCGTCAGGACGGTAATTAACTTCGCTTCGTTTGAATGCATCGTTGATCTTTTTCCCAACAGAGATCACTTTCACATCTTTCCCGGCGTATTCACCAGCAATCAATGCTTTTGCTTTCTTAATGATATTGTTGTTAAATCCACCACACAAACCTCTGTTCGACGTTACACCAACGATGTAAACTGTCTTTACTTCGCGTTGATCAGCGTAAGCATTTTCAGAAAGGTCTAATGTTGCACTCAGATTCCCCAAAATCTCTTGAAGCTTTTCTGAATACGGTCGCATTTGCGTAATTGCATCTTGCGAGCGTTTCAACTTTGACGCAGAAACCATTTTCATCGCAGACGTGATTTGCATCGTTGATGAAATTGAGGTGATTCTGTTTTTTATCTCTTTTAAGTTCGCCATTTGAACAAATATAAGAATGTTGAATTGTTGAATTGAGAATGTGATCAAACGACCACATTCTCAACCTTCAATCAATTAATATTTAGAAGCGATTTCTTTAGCTACTTTACCAAGTACTTCCATCAATGCATCAGTATACTTACCAGCTTTTAACTGATCCAATACATCTCTGTGCTTCGCATCTAAGAAATCCAAATATTCTGTTTCGAATGCTTTCACCTTCTTAACTGGAACGTTTTGAATCAATCCTTTTGTTCCAACGTAGATGATAGCAATTTGCTTTTCAACTGGGTAAGGATCACCTTCTTTTTGCTTCAAGATTTCCACGTTACGTGCTCCCTTGTCCAATACTGATTTCGTTGCAGCATCCAAATCCGATCCGAATTTTGCGAACGCTTCCAACTCACGGTACTGAGCTTGATCCAATTTCAATGTTCCAGCTACCTTCTTCATTGACTTAATCTGAGCATTACCTCCAACACGTGATACCGAGATACCTACGTTAATTGCTGGACGAATACCTGCATTAAACAAGTCACCTTCTAAGAAGATCTGACCATCTGTAATCGAAATTACGTTGGTTGGGATATATGCCGAAACATCACCCGCTTGTGTTTCAATAATTGGAAGTGCTGTCAATGATCCACCACCTTTAACTAATGGTTTCAATGATGGCGGAAGATCATTCATTTGTGATGCAATAGTGTCATCATTAATGATTTTCGCCGCACGCTCAAGTAATCTTGAGTGAAGGTAGAATACATCTCCTGGGTAAGCCTCACGACCTGGAGGACGACGAAGAAGAAGTGATACCTCACGGTATGCAACTGCTTGCTTTGATAAATCATCAAATACGATTAATGCAGGACGACCTGTATCACGGAAGAATTCACCTACCGCAGCACCCGTCATCGGAGCATAAAACTGCATTGGAGCAGGATCAGATGCGTTAGAAGCAACAATAACTGTATAAGCCATTGCACCTGCATCCGTCAATTTCTTAACGATTCCAGCAACAGTTGATCCTTTTTGACCAATCGCTACGTAGATACAGAATACTGGTTCACCAGCATCGTAAAATTCTTTTTGGTTGATGATTGTATCAATACAAACTGTTGTTTTACCAGTTTGACGATCGCCAATCACTAACTCACGTTGTCCACGACCAACTGGAATCATTGCATCAATAGCTTTGATACCCGTTTGAAGTGGTTCAGTTACTGGCTCACGGAAGATAACACCAGGAGCTTTACGCTCGATAGGCATTTCATACAATTCACCTGTAATTGGACCTTTACCATCAATTGGGTTACCAAGTGTATCGATAACACGACCAACTAATCCTTCACCAACGTTTACTGATGCAATACGACCGAGACGTTTAACCGTATCTCCCTCTTTTACTCCAGTAGAACGTCCAAGAAGAACGGCACCAACATTATCCTCCTCAAGGTTCAATGCAATTCCTTGCAATCCGCCATTAAATTCGATCAATTCACCGTATTGAACTCCTTTCAGTCCATAGATACGTGCGATACCATCTCCTACTTGGAGTACAGTACCAACTTCCTGCAATTCTGCTTCTGAACGAAATCCAGATAATTGCTCTTTTAGTATTGCAGAAACTTCTGCTGGTTTTACATCTGCCATCTTGTGTAGTTTTATTTGGCTCGCTTCAATATATAAAGCAACCCTACAAAATTATCGTGTTAAACGTTGTTTTAAATTATTCAATTGACTCGCAACAGAAGCATCGATTTGCTGATCTCCCATCCGAACCACGAAACCACCAATTAGTGATTCATCTATTTTCTCTTCTACTTCCAATGTTCCTTCTACAGAAGATTGAATTTTCGCAATGATTGCATCACGTGTACTAGCCTCTAAAGGAACCGCAGACGTTAACGTCATTGGTACAATTCCTCTATGCTCCTTCACTTGAGCATCAAATGCTTCAGCAATATCTCCAAGCATTGCTTCACGTCCATTGTTTGTAATCAAAGCGATAAAATCGTGAGTACATTTCTCAAAAGGCTCGAACACCAATTTAAAGATCTCAATTTTTTTATCTGCCTTAACAATAGGATTAGACAACAACAACTCAAATTCACTCGAATCTTTTACCGTAGCAGAGAACACCATCATGTCTCCCAAAACGGAATCCAAGTTACCTTGTTCAATTGCTAAATCCAATAAAGCTCTCGCGTATCGCGCTGCTACTTTTGTATTCCTCATCGTTGGATGATTAATTCAGGTTAATATCTTCAGCCAACTTATCGGCCAATGCTTTTTGCTTGTCAGCGGCAGAAAGTTCACTTCGAACTAATCTCTCAGCGATTTCAATTGAGAATGCTGCAACTTGTGTTTTCAATTCAGAAATTGCTGCTGCTTTTTCAGAATTGATAGACTCATGAGCACTTACCATTACTTTCTCTGCTTCTTCTTTCGCTTTACCTTTTGCGTCCTCAACCATTTTACTGGCTATTTCCTTCGCGTCTTTGATCATTGAATCACGCTCAGCACGTGCTTCTTTCAACAAGTTTTCGTTTTGCGTTTGAAGTGCTTGCATTTCTTGTTTCGTCTTCTCAGCAAGATCTAACGATTCAGAAATTTTTTCCTCACGCTCATTAACCGCTCCTAAGATTGGTTTCCAAGCGAACTTTCTCAAAAGCAAAAGTAATCCGATAAACAACAATGCTTGCCAGAAAAATAATCCAAATGAAAATTGTTCTAATAACTTATCCATGTTCTATTTGTTTCAATTAACTCTAAAAATCTATCTGTCGCAACCAACCGTTGCGACAGATAGAAAAGTTTGGTTTGTCTTATACTGCAAACAATGCAGCGAATCCAATACCTTCAATAAGCGCTGCTGCGATCAACATTGCTGTTTGAATTTTGTTTGTAGCATCTGGCTGACGTGCGATTGCATCCATTGCAGATCCACCGATACGTCCGATACCAACACCTACACCGATTACAACTAATCCAGCTCCAATCAACTTAACAGCTCCTGCCATTATCTCTACTGATTCCATCCTTATTTATATTTAGGGTTAAAAATATACATTAATTAGTGCGCTTCTTCGTGCGCGTGTTCCGCTGCTGCTGAACCGAAGTACAGAGCAGTCAACATTGTGAAAATATATGCTTGCAACGCTGCAACCAACAATTCAATAATATTCATAAAGAATGTCAATCCAACGAAAGCTCCTTTTGCAAGGTATGAATCGAAGTATACTACAACTGCGATCAAACTTCCCAATACGATGTGTCCTGCCAACATGTTTGCATACAAACGAATCATTAAGGCGAAAGGCTTAACTATCATTCCCACCAATTCGATTGGAATCAACATGATTTTCATTGGAACTGGAACTCCTGGCATCCAGAAGATGTGCATCCAGTAATCTTTCTTTGCAGAAAAGTTAGTAATCAGGAATGTGAAAATTGCCAATCCAGCTGTAACAGCAATGTTACCTGTTACGTTAATCCCAAGTGGCGTCATACCAGCGAGGTTCAAGAACCAGATAAAGAAGAACACCGTTAACAGGTAAACCATGTATTTCTTGTGTGCTTTTTCACCAATGTTTGGAATCGCAATATCATCACGAATAAACAAGATGATAGGCTCGAAGAACTTTGCAACTCCGGTTGGAGCCAATCCTGTTTTATATGATTTTGCAACGCTTCTAAACAAGAAGAACATAAGCAAACAGATTAAGAGCGTACTGAACACATTCTTAGTGATTGATAGATCCAAAGGTTTGATTTCAGAAACAACTTCTTTTCCGTCCGCGTCTTCTGACACATCCTCTAAGATTGTTCCGTGTTCGTCACACGAGTAAATCTTGCCATCGTGATGTCCAATAAGGTAGTAATTACCTTTTGACTCGGCAACACCGTGCTCATTTCCTTCCTCAGCATGAAATGCAGAAGACATAAAAACATGCAATCCGTCATCCCAAAGAATTACTGGAAGTGGGAAACCGATATGTGTACCAGTTTCTTCGTTCGTAAATAATCCGAAATCGTGCGAATCAAGCGTGTGATGCTTTACATATTCCGTGTTCAATTTGCGGTGTTCTTCTTTTGTCAACTCAGCCTTATGAGCTTCGCCTTCCGTTGAATGTTTTGCAAAAGAAACAGCAGGAATCAACGCCACCGCTACAAGTAAAATTTTCCAAAGTTTGTTCATATCTACGAACCTTCTAGTTGATTAAAATCGGTGCAAAAGTACGGATAAAACTGTGAACGCAAAAAGGAAACGAAATTAATTTTGAATTTAATTTCAATCGCATTAGAATTCCACGAGTTTTTACTGGAAATCTTCCTGTTTCCCTCAAATAGAAGTTGCCTAGAAAACGTGTTATTGATTTATTTAGAAGTTCTCTTTCAAGCTATTAAATGTTTGATCTTAGCCTTCTGCTTATTGGATAAAAGAGAAAGAACGCTCCGTGAAGATAAATCATCGCCAAACAGATTAAACGGGGAGTTACGTTGAGAAAAAAACGTTCTCACTACGAAACGAACTTAATAGCTCCTAAGCTTCGAGCCATTCCTTATAGACTTTGACTTTCTCTCTAGCAACAATCAATTCCTTGTCGAAAGGTTCTTTCAATCCAATTTTCAAACGAGAATTGGTAAACTCTACCATCTTTTCAATCGCAGAAATGTGGATCACCGTTTTCTATTGATTCGAAAAAACTTAACAGGATCAATAATTGCCTCAATTCGATCAACTGGATTGTCCAAAAGGTAGTACTTTCCAGATGTTGTATAGATGTAAGTTCCGCACTTTCACCGTAAACCGCTCTTTGTAGTAACGTTTTCGTGCATCCTGAACGGCTTGCAGTAACTCCTAAGAAGAGTATTGCTAAACGTGTAACTCTTGTCTCATAATCCCTTATTCTTTGTTTGACTCAAACTTAGGGCTGATTGGGTAAAACAAGAAATCAATCTTACTGAACTGTCATATTTGGATGATGAATTATAGAAAAAGATACGATTGGCCCAAATGGTCATAGCCCAGCTAATAATTCAGGCTAAAATCTAAATTCATTCGAACTAGAGTTCGAAGAAAATTCGAACAATTATTCAAATGAGCTGGATGAGAAAAGAAATTTACTTCGTCTTCAAGTCTGATTCCTTCAATATTTGAATCAAAAAGACGGTTCCGGCAACGAGACATATGGCGTAAGGAATGAAAAAACCGAAGTATTCGAAATGATCAGTGATGCCATCCATTTTAAACAAAGGAAGAAATACGGCGAAAAAAATTAGAAACTTGAACATGCTCAATCCAAGGTATGCATTTCCGAGGTTTGCCCCTTCCTTCATTTGACGGCGTTTTAAGAACCATACTTCCAGAAGGACAAAGCTTAAATTAAAGAGGTAGGACGCAATGATAAAGCTCCCAAAGAGAGCGAAACTGTATACTGAATGGAGATATACGTGTATTGAAAATGCAATTATCAGCGCCAGAATCAAACCGACAATGAAGAATCTATTTTTTCTTTCGATCATCTTCATCTTTATTCATCGCATTCACCTGACGAAGGATATTGTACATGGAAAGGACAGTTGCTAAGAGCACAAGTCCTATTGTAAACCATTTTTTATCGCTTGGATATTTTCCATCGAGCCATTTTCCAATCATGGCAAAGACAAAAATCGTTCCTGCCATTTGCATTCCTATTCCGGAAAGCCGAGCAACTCGGGAAAATGAAGATGGTTTATTCTTCTGTTCGTCGCTCATAAGTCAATTTGAATTTAGTAAACGACGTCTTCTTGAAGTGAGTTCTCTTTTGAACGGCTCGTAGCTGTTTCAGAGCTGAAATTGCTCATTTTACATTGTCCTGAGAATTCAGCTCCTTCTTCAATCTGAATTTTAGCTGTAACGATTTCTCCAGTAACCTTAGCTTTCGAACGAAGTGTCAACAGTCCTTCAACTTTCAAGGTACCTTCAATTCGACCTTCTACGTCAGCATCTGCACAAATCAAATTACCCGTAATTGTTCCTGTTTGTCCAATCACTATCTTCGCTGATGATGAAACGTTTCCTTGAATCTCTCCATCGATACGAACATTCGACTCTGCAATAAAATCACCTATGATTTTCGAACCTTCCACAATCACATTTAAGCGATCTGGACTATCTGCCATAACTCCAACTTTCTTCTTCATAGCTTAATAATATTCTTCGTAAAACAAATCGTACTCTTTCAATTCTTGTTTCTGCAATAAGGTAATAAGATTTTCTTGAGTGATCATCATGATGTGTGCATTTTGCAAATCAAGAAGGTACTTTCGTGTGTTTTTATATGCGGTAATGTATTTCGTAGCTTCGGATTCATTCTCGAATACACTGACCAAAATAACGCTTCCTTCTTTGAATACCTTCGACTTAACTTTCAATCGAGCACGGCTAAAGAATTCACGGTGAAAATCAGTAACTCGTGATTTTACATCTGAGGAACTTCTCTTAGCATCTGGAAAAATAACTACGGTCATTTTCACACGATCATTGTACGTGTACGGCGATTTATTTGTGAAATCAACTTCTATATTTTCGGAATATCCATTCTTAATAATGTTGATCATTTCCTGAGCTCGTTGAGATTCAGGTGTTCCTGGGTATTCTGCCAATAGGAGATTAAGAGTTGGTAATAAGGTGTCTTTCTGGTCAAATCGTTGTCCCAAACACATTGCTTTGAGTAACATGTACTTTGATCGGAAAATATTATCCTTCTCTTCGTTGATCACTTTTTCAGCTTGCGCAAGCACAGGTCCATATAATCGTTTGTTGTAACGCTCAAGAACTCGCGTGTACGAATCTTCAGCCAAGGCATCACGTTCTTTCTTTTTGATAAAGAAATCAGGATCGCGCAGGTAATTTGCGTAATCACTGTTCGTGTAATTATTGAAGATATAATTCTTCATCTCTTCAGCCCTTGTTAAATTCGTAGTTTGGTACATCGAATACAATTCGTACGCTGATAAGAGGTTGTGTTTATTTTCAATGTTTCGATCAAGCACCTTATTAAAGTTCTTCTCAGCAAGTTTCATTTCGTTGAGTTGGTCTTTGTAAAGATTACCTGCATTGTAATATGCTTCGAGCAGACGTTCATTGGACACGGCAAGTGCAGAATCAGTCAGAGGAATGTCCTTCATTAGTAACTCCACAGACAAGGTATCCTCTTCAATAACCGCAAGATCCAAGGAATCTGACTCTTCAAAATCTGGATTATCAGCTGCAAAGGCAGCTACTTTATCCGATCGTCTCCAATCGTCTTCGTTCTCACGCTCACCCCACATTCGTTTATATTCGTCGTATCCCTGAGACCTCACCTTGGCATTGTTCCAGTACCATTTCGACCCTGTACCAGTTTGAACGAATAGGTTTTCATTTTGCTGAAGCTCAAGTAAACGTTCTGCTTCGCGTTCTCTCCGTGCTTTTTCCTCCTTTTCAATTTTCTTAATCAATTTTTTCAAGAAAGATTCACGGTCATTTTCACTCATTGCTGCAATCCGCTGAACACTATCTTCGTATTGAGCCGTTTCAACAGCCACTACCAGATCTGATAATTTAATCGCCTTGTTGCGAATCGCCTCCGCATTTGGATAGGTATCAGCAATCACACGTCCGCAAGAATCGTAGTACTTTTGGGCACCAACATAATTCTTTTCGGCAAAACTCATGTCAGCTAAACGCTCATAAGCCATTCCTTTTTGACGCGTATTGTTCACTGAATAAAATGCAGATTCCGTTAGGTAAACTTTTCCTTGTGCTATATCTCCATCTCGAATTTCTAAATCTGCTAGGGCATAATAAATTTGGTCTTTGAATTCAGCGTTCTTTTGATCACGCAACATCTTGAGCAAGTCCTTTTTGACTTTATCCCCATCACCAAGAAACGTTCGCTTCAAGCGTGCATTAAATGCCATTTCATAAGAAGATGTTCCACGGATAACTTTACTAAAATGCTCTGCAGCACCCGCTTTGTTTCCTTGCTCTTCATGTAATTGACCAAGAATAAAGTGTACCCGTGCTTTTCCTTCTTTATCAGAAATCCGAGCATGCTTCAATGATTCTTCCAAGTACTGAATTGCTTCCTTACTGTTTCCTTTCATCAAGGCTAGCTCTGCCTTAGTTTTTTCAAAATCAAACCGTATTTTCTTTGGGAATTGAGCTGGCTTCATTTCCTTTTTACTCCCTTTCTTCTTTATTTTCTCCTGATCACCACTTTCTTGTTCAGCGATTGCTTGATCCAGATTGTCCAAATTGAACTTCGCATCGGTCAATTTACCTTTTGCCATGTTCGTTTTTGCCATCCACAGTTCTCCCACGAATAATGATGGGTCATTGCTGTAGAATTTTCGAACAAATTTGAAGTTCTTCATCGCCCCTTCATAATCACGGCGGTAATAAAGAGCTTCTCCGATTAGGGTCCAATTTTCATCAATCCAACGGTTGTGTTCTACTTTTTTCTTTGAAGGTCGATCATTGCTAGGCATAGAGTGATCACGAATCACCTTTGTGCATTTCACAATTGCCGTATCGATTGCAGGGTACATTCCTGGAACCTCCTTTTCATTCGGAACTGGATTTAAAGGCAACAATGAATAGTAATCCTCCTCTCGCGAGGTTTGATACGTTTCTATTGATTGTTTGATTAACTCCTTGGCATTGAAATACCCGTTATAATGTGCATTGAGACTGTGGTAATTCCTTGAAATAGTCGTATTCTTTTCTGTAGAACAAGCTACCACAGCGAATAAGATCACCAATGACACACCTCCTATTTTGAGTATATTTCTCATGTATTTTTCGTCGCAGTTTGTACTCTTCATGCTGAAGAACTCACAAAAATCGATTTTATTATGTTTATTTTCAAATAAATACGCCCTTTCTAGGCAATATTTGTGAATACTTGTTGGATATCGTCGTCGTCTTCAATTTTATCCAACATTTTTTCAATGTCCTCTAATTGTTCATCGCTGTATTCAGTTGTTGATGTTGGGATGCGTTGAAGATTCGATTTCAAAACATCAATATCCATACCTTCAAGACCCGTAGACAATGTCCCAAAGGCTTTGTAATCTCCATAAACGAAAACGCGATCTTCTTGAGCCTCAATTGTTTCAAGCCCTGCATCGATCAATTCGAATTCCATCTCCTCCAAATCCATTTCTTCCGTCTTCTCGAACTCAAACACACATTTCCTGTTGAACATGAACTCAAAAGAACCATTTGAAACTATCGACCCTCCTGCTTTATTGAAGTATGATTTAACATTTGCTACTGTTCTAGTAGGATTGTCAGTTGCACATTCTACGTATACTAAAACTCCGTGAGGACCTTTTCCTTCGTAAAGGATCTCAGAAATATCTTCTACATCTTTCGCAAGAGCACGTTTGATTGCCGCTTCGATATTATCCTTCGGCATGTTTTCAGACTTGGCATTTTTAATCGCCGTCCGCAAAGTTGCATTCGTATCTGGATCAAGGCCGCCTTCCTTTGCAGCAAGTGTAATCGCCTTCCCTAATTTCGGGAATAACTTCGACATCTTATCCCAACGTTTCTCTTTTGCGGCTCTTCGATACTCAAATGCTCTTCCCATAGTTTCAAATTAAATTGGATAACAAAAATAACTGTTTTCTCAACAAGCACAAATGTTCTGCCAGATTCATTGTAATTCCATCAAAAAAGCCACTTATATTGTACTCTTAAATGAATTTTAACAAACCAAGGATGAAAAAGAATTTAATTTAACGCTTTCAAAGCTCAAATGATTCTCTATTTTTGACGCTATGCAACAATTCTCTCAAAAATCTATTTTAGTTCTTGGTGCCGGACTTTCTTCTTCTTCTCTTATACGTTACCTGCTTGAACATTCAGTCGATTTAAACTGGAAAGTAAAAGTGGTCGATCGGGATTTAGAACTCGCTAAGCAAAAAATCGCCGAGCATGAAAATGGTGAGGCTGCTTCATTTAATGCGACTGATGCAGAACAACGCAGACCAGAAATTGAAAAATGTGATTTGGTCATTTCTATGCTTCCTGCGCGTTTTCACTATGAAGTAGCACTAGACTGTATTGAGTTGAAAACTGACTTAATTACACCTTCTTATATATCTGAAGAGATGCGGGCGCTTGATCAACAAGCGAAAGACGCAGGAATTGTAATTATGAATGAAATTGGTGTTGATCCTGGACTGGACCACATGAGTGCAATGAAAATTATTCATTCTGTTCAGGGAAAAGGAGGAAAAATAACCAGCTTCAAGTCATTTTGCGGAGGTTTAATCGCACCTGAAAGTGATGACAACCCTTGGAATTACAAATTCACGTGGAATCCACGAAATGTAGTTCTTGCCGGACAAGGTGGAGCGGCATCATTTATTCGCCATGGACGATTCAAGTATATTCCTTACAATCGATTATTTGGTCGATTGGACAACTTGTCGGTTGAAGGATTTGGTGATTTCGTAGGATATCCAAACCGTGATTCTCTATCGTATCGTAAAACATATGGTCTGGACGATATTCCAACTATTTTCAGAGGAACTTTACGACGACCAGGATATTGCGAAGCTTGGAATGTATTCATCGAATTAGGAATGACAGATGATACTTACCAGATGACTGTTCAGGAGAACATCACTCCAAGATCATTCATGAACTCGTTTCTTCCTTATCATGCTACAAAAACTGTTGAAGAAAAACTCAAAGAATTCCTTCGAGAGGATCGTATGCATTTATACCATCGCTTTGAATGGCTTGGCGTTTTTAATGACGAACCATTAATCAAAATTGAGAATCCAACTCCAGCTCAAGCACTTCAGGAAATCTTAGTGTTCAAATTATCCTTAAATGATGGGGATAAAGACATGCTTGTAATGATTCATGAGTTTGTATATGAAATAAACGGGAAAAAGTACCAGATTTCGTCACACATGGTCAACATTGGTGAAGATCAAGTGTATACATCTATGTCAAATACAGTTGGGCTTCCTGCTGCGATTTGCGCAAAAATGATCTTAACTGGAGAATTAAAAACGAAAGGGGTTACTCTTCCTGTTCAACCTGAAGTTTACACCCCAATTTTAAAGGAATTAGAATCCTTCGATATTCGATTTGTTGAAAAGGAAATTGAACTATAGATCTACTGTAAGGTAATTGTTTCTAAGTCGTTCAAACGGATGCACAAACATTTACTAAACTAAAGATCATGACTAAGCTCACTCTTTTTGTCTCCTCATTGATTGTATTCAGTCAGGTTAATGCGCAATGCGTACCCAATCCGAACGTTGTCACTTTTTCATATGACGGCCATGATTATGAACTCATTCAAGAAACACTTTCTTGGGAAGATGCAGCTATCTGTGCAGTTTCACGAGGCGGTTATTTAGCAGAGATCAACTCTCAACAAGAACATGACTCGGTTTATCAATGGCTTTCTACCGATCAAAACATAACTCCAAACGGCACAATCGATGTATTTGGAGCCGCGTCTATTTGGTTAGGCGGAACAGACAAAAACACAGAAGGTGATTGGGTGTGGGACGGAGATGACAATGCCTCAGGAACTTCATTTTGGTTGGGACAATCGAATGGTTCAGCAGTAGGTGGTGCTTTTTCAGCTTGGGGAACTTCTCCACCTGAACCAGATAACTCTGGAGGCGACCAGAACTACCTAACATGGCGTTTAACTGGAAACAACACTTCTCTTTGGAATGATTTGCATGCTCCGTCTTCACTTTATTTTCTAATTGAAAAAGACATGAGTAGCGCCAGTATTACTGAGCAAAACAACGCTAGCTTATTAAGCCTTTATCCTGTCCCTTCTTCCAATGAAATTAATTTGGCTACTAATTCCAATGAACGAATTTATCGGGTTGATCTCTTTACACTTTCAGGTCAACTAGTTGCCACATACCACTTCGAAAACAGTGAAAAAGCAACGCTCAACTTATCCAAATTAGATGCTGGCCAATACCTACTCAACATTTACTTGAATAATGATCAAATTGTAAAAAGAACAATCGTTCACTAACATTGAAATTTCGGCATTTCAGTTATCTTTGCACTTTAATGAAAGGTTGAATCATTATCAACCTTTCATATACCTCTAATATTAAAGTGATTCTCAGTTATGAGCAAAGACAAATTCACGGTCACAGCCGCCCTTCCATACGCCAATGGCCCCCTTCATTTAGGACATGTTGCAGGAGTTTACCTCCCATCAGATATTTTCGTGCGTTTTCTTCGGATGAATAATCATGACGTAGCGTTTATTTGCGGGAGTGATGAACACGGTGCTGCAATCACGCTGAGAGCGAAGAAAGAAGGAACTACTCCAAAAGAAATCGTTGATAAATACAACGGCATCATCGGGAAGGCCTTCAATGATTTTGACATCTCATTCGATATATTTCACCGAACTTCTGAGAAAATCCACCATGAGACGGCACAAGATTTTTTCAAAGTACTCGATGAAAAGGGCCATTTCACAAAAGAAACGAGCCAACAATATTACGACGAGGAATACAACCAGTTTTTAGCGGATCGCTACATCTCTGGGGAATGTCCTACTTGTCAAAACCCAAATGCCTACGGTGATCAATGCGAGAAGTGTGGATCAGCCTTGAGTCCAAATGACCTAAAAAATCCAAAATCGACATTGAGTGGTAAAACACCAATAATGAGGGAAACTTCCCACTGGTATTTACCAATGGAGCGCCATGAAGAATGGTTGACAAGTTGGATCAAAGAAGGAAAGCTGGATGGCGTTCAACAACACGATCCTAAAAAATGGCGAAACCAAGTTGTTGGTCAATGTATGTCTTGGATTGATGGTGGATTACGCCCTCGCGCGATGACACGTGATTTGGAGTGGGGTGTAAAAGTTCCTGTTCAAGGAGGTGATGGTAAAGTACTCTATGTTTGGCTCGATGCGCCGATTGGATATATTTCAGCGACGAAGCAATGGGCAATTGAGAACAATAAAGACTGGAAAGATTACTGGACAGGAGATCGAAAGTTGGTTCATTTCATTGGGAAAGACAACATTGTATTTCACGCAATCATCTTCCCTATATTACTGAAAGCCCACGAAGGTTTGATTCTTCCTGATAATGTTCCCGCATACGAATTCCTGAACCTCGAAGGCGATAAATTTTCCACTTCTCGGAACTGGGCTGTTTGGCTTCACGAATACATTGAGGCATATCCAGACAAAATTGATGAATTGAAATATGTCTTGACATCAATTGCTCCAGAAACGAAGGACAGCGAATTTACATGGAAAGAATATCAGTCACGAATCAACAATGAATTGGCAGATATTCTTGGAAATTTTGTGAACCGAACAGTTGTGTTAACGCAAAAATATTACGACGGAATCGTTCCAGCACCAGGAGCATATACCGATGAAGACAAGGAAGTTTTAATGGAAATTGAAGCGATCCCTGGACGCATCAGTGAACTCGTTTACAAGTACAAATTGCGTGATGCTCAAGCAGAAGCGATGAACTTGGCAAGACTCGGAAATAAATACCTCGCTGATAACGAACCATGGAAGAAAGTTAAAGATCCTGCAAATGCCGAACGTGTTCAAACGATCATGTACATCGCTTTGCAAATCACGGCGAACTTGAGTATCGTTCTTCAACCATTTTTGCCTTCTACAGCGAAAAAAATCGGTAGTTTCTTGAATTTCACGACAAAAGAATGGTCAGACGCTTCAGCGATTCATCAAATTCCTTCTGGACATGTTACTGATACAAAATCAGCATATATTTTATTCCAAAAAATTGAAGACAGTCAAGTGGACGCAGAAGTGGAAAAATTGAATGCAAGCAGAACTGTTGAAACAGTGTTTGAACCGCAAAAAGATGAAACTTCATTTGATGATTTCACTAAAATGGACATTCGTTTGGGAACAATTCTAGAAGCTGAAAAAATCAAAAAAGCGGACAAACTATTGAAGCTATTGGTTGATACTGGTTTGGACAAGCGAACGATTGTTTCAGGAATTGCGAAGCACTATTCTCCAGAAGAAGTGATTGGTAAAACTGTTACCGTTTTGATGAACCTGCCTCCAAGAAAAATTAAAGGAGTTGAATCGAATGGAATGATTTTAATGGCTGAAAACGCTGATGGTAAATTGAGCTTTGTTTCTCCCGAAAAAGATTTCGAAGCAGGTTCTGGGATTAGTTAGAAACGCCCACTCTTTCGTGTTTACTTTCTTATGATGTACTCAATTCGTGGGTATCGATCAGATTATTCCGTATGTCATCTTGTTTCAAGTCGATTTTTTGAAAAAAATCACTAGTTTTGAGGAACTAACTACATATTTTATGAGAAAAAACTCTACTAAACAGTTACGGTTATTAGTAATCGTACTGATCACAAGTTTAACTTCTTGGCAAGCCAAGGCGAATGAATCCACACCAATTGATAAAATATCACCCTGTGAAACGGTAGGTGAATGGACTAAAATGTCTCAGGAAAATGATATTTCCATTTCCTATTCTACCATCACGTGCAATGGAGAAACATTTTTGGCGATCCAATTCGAAAACACGAGCGAAACAGCTCAGAATTTCATTTGGAGTATAGCTCAAAATGGTGAGCGACTAAGAATCACTGAAGATGAAATGCAAGAAGCAATACTTCAAATAGATTCAAACGGAAGTTCTATCTATAAAGGGACTTACCTTATTTCTATAAACGACGAAAGAGATTATTCGAATTTCAAGGTTTCAATTCAAACTTCACAAAATTAAAATCATGTTAAATTCTACATCAAAAATTGTTTTTGGAGTTCTCTTTTCATCGTTCTCCTTTTTAAGCTCTGCACAATGTCCCGTTATTGATTGCCCAACTGACATTGTTAGCAATAATGATTCATCCATGTGTGATGCAATCGTAATCTATTCTCTTCCTACCTCAACGGACCCTTGTGCTCCAACAAACACACAAGTATTTACATATACTGGTGCTCAGGAAACTTTCACGGTCCCTGCTGGCGTAACAAGTATTAATGTAGAAGCGAAAGGTGCTCAAGGTGGAACTAATTCACCGACTACCAATATAAATTACGGTGGTTCGGTTCAAGCAGATTTAGCGGTAACACCTGGAGCCATTATCTATATAAATGTTGGTGAACAACCAACAACACTTACCGGCGGATTCAACGGTGGTGGAAATGGCGAAACAGCTGGAATTGGTGGCGGTGGCGCTTCTGATATTCGCATTGGTGGTACTACATTAAATGATCGAATGATCGTTGCTGGTGGTGCCGGTGGTGGTGGACTTTGGGGTGGTCAAGAAGTTTTTGGAGGACTTGGCGGAGGACTCATTGGAGGTGCTGGATACCGTGTTTCAATTGCAAATCCTGGAGGTGATCCTGGTACACAAACGGCAAGCGGAAATGGAACATGCGGTTCGTTGAACAACCCTATCTGCAGCGGTGGATTCGGATTTGGCGGTGCTCCATCTGCATGTGGATGTGAAGGTTACGGTGGCGGTGGCGGCTGGTACGGTGGTGCTGGAAGCGGAAACTGTCGTGGTGGCGGTGGCGGAAGTAGCTATACCGATCTTTCTGCAACTAACGTAACGCATACTCAAGGAATTCAAGCTGGACATGGTGAAATCACAATTACATGGGTTGGAAGTATTACTCCACCTACAATTGCTCAAATCGCAGGATTGCCAAGTGGATCTGCATTCCCAGTAGGATCTACTGTTAACACCTTTGTTACAGAAAATCTAGGTGGTTTAGACACTTGCTCTTTCACGGTAACGGTTTTAGACGTAGAAATCCCTACAATTACTTGTTCAAGTGACATAGAAACGTGTGAAGGTGAAATGCTAAACTCTACATCTCCATCAACTTCAGACAATTGTGGTGGAGAAGATGTGACATATACTTTATCAGGTGCTACAACAGGAGCAGGAGCTTCGAATGTTGATACCGTTATGTTTAACACGGGAACAACTGTTGTTACATACATCGTTACAGATGCTGCAGGAAATCAAGATTCATGTTCGTTTAATGTTAATGTGAACCCTTTACCTACTGTTACTTTATCATCATTCACAGTGGATACAATTTGTGATTACAATTCAGCAATTGCTCTTCCTTTGGGATCACCACTTTCTGGAACTTATTCTGGTTCTGGCGTAAGTGGAACTAATTTTGATCCAGCGCAAGCTAATCAAGGATATAATTGGGTTATTTACTCGTACACGGATTCAATTGGATGTGTAAACTCCGATTCAACTGGAATTTATGTAGATGGATGTGCTAGTCTCAACGAAGAATATTTGTCTTCGCAAATTTCGGTATATCCTAACCCAACGAACGGGCTAGTGACGATTTCATTCGCGAATTTTGACAGTTCGCTTGATTTCACACTAACTACTTTAGATGGCAAAATTGTACACCGTGAAATGAATTACACTGGTTCTTCTATCAGTATTGATTTAAGCAACGAGGCAAAAGGCGTTTATCTAATCCATGTTCAAGGTGAGAAAATCCAACGCACACTTAAACTTGTGAAAGATTAATAATACCTACTTTCAAAGTCCCACTGAATTTCGATTTAGTGGGACTTTTTTTATCCTATAATTTATGATTCCCGCATCTCAATTTGTATTTTGATAAACAAACGAACCAAAAGGGATGAAACTAAGCGAAATTATTAAGATGAACCCAGAAGTCTTAAACCAAGAATTGAAATCTGAGGATTTTGTCCTAAAAACGCAGCGTCAAATAGTGAAAGATTTTGGCACCGCTGGAGTTGATTTCCCATCTGACTTTCAATCTATTCCCATAGAAATTGATACGCTCATTCGAGAAATTTCGATTCGTTTGAAGGAACTTCAATCTTCCAGTTCGACTTTGTTCTCACAATTGCTTTATCAAATTGATTTACCCGAGTCAATTCTTCCCGATCTTGTACATTCTGACGATTTCCATTCAAATCTAGCGGAAATCGTTCTCAAACGTGAAGCATACAAAGTGTTCTTGCGAAAGAAATTCTCAAGCTGAAGGTTCGTTTCACAGGAAATCGATCTCATTTCATCGACTTTTCAGTTTTTCAACACGTTTCACCCTAAGTTTTCAATGTTATTGCAACGTTAAGTGTCCAATTTGTCTAAATTTGCTAATCCATAATTGTTTACAAAAAACATGGACAAGATATCATACGTTGGTAATGCAGATGTAAATGCGATTGATCATTTATATAAGATGTACCTCGAAGACCCACTAAGCGTGGATGAAGGTTGGAGAAAATTCTTTGAAGGATTTGATTTTGCCCAAACGAACTACGAAGATGGTGGAGCAGTTCCGGAGAATTTCCTGAAGGAATTTAAAGTCATTAACCTCATCAATGAATACCGTAATCGTGGACATTTGTTCACTAAGACGAATCCAGTACGTGAGCGCCGTAAGTACGAACCGACTCTCGCTATTGAGAATTTCGGTTTGGACGAATCGGACATGGATACTGTTTTCCAAGCGGGTGAAGAAATTGGTGAAGGTCCGCAAACTCTTCGTTACATTATTCAAGAACTTGAGGATACTTATTGTCAATCTATTGGGATTGAATATATGTATATGCGTGAGCCGGACCGAGTTGCTTGGTTCAAAAACCATATTGAGTTAAGGAATCGACCGATATACGATAGCGAACGTAAACGTGAAATTTTCAGAAAACTGAACCGTGCAAGTAATTTCGAATTGTTCTTAGGAAAGAAGTTTGTTGGTCAAAAACGTTTCTCTGTTGAAGGATTAGAGGCACTTATCCCAGCGATGGATGCTCTAGTTCAAAAAGGAGCTGTCGAAGGTGTTGAATATTTCGTAGTTGGAATGGCACACCGTGGACGACTAAATACGCTCACAAATGTTTTCGAAAAACGACCAAAAGATATTTTCTCTGAATTCGAAGGGAAAGAATTTGAATCAGACGACCGATTTGATGGCGATGTGAAATACCATCAAGGTTATACTTCATACATCACAGCTGACAATGGCAAAGAATTGGCATTGACTTTATCTCCAAATCCATCTCACCTAGAAGCTGTAAATCCTGTAGTTGAAGGAATTGCTCGCGCAATGGCTGACAATGATTTGGACAATGACTTCTCAAAAATATGTCCTGTACTAATCCATGGTGATGCTGCGATTGCTGGACAAGGAGTTGTATACGAAACTGTTCAGATGGCTCAATTAGATGGCTACAAAACAGGAGGAACAATTCATATCGTTACCAACAACCAAGTTGGGTTTACAACGAATTACTTAGACGGTCGTTCATCAACATATTGTACGGATGTTGCGAAAACAACGCTTAGTCCTGTTTTCCATGTGAACGCTGACGACGTTGAAGCAGTGATTCAAGTAATGGAAATGGCGATGGTTTATCGTCAGCATTTCAGTAGTGATGTTTTCATCGATTTATTGGGTTACCGAAAATACGGACACAATGAAGGCGACGAACCAAAGTTTACGCAACCGAATTTATACAACCTGATTGCGCAACATGCAAATCCAAGTGATATTTACTTAAGTAAGTTGATTTCAGAAGGACATGTTACCAAGGAAGAAGCATTGGAATTCAGTTCTAAATACAACGAGTATCTTGAAGATGAATTTGCTGAATCTCGCAAGCAGGAAAAAGTAATGGCATATGATTTTCTTCAGAAGTCATGGGAAGGATATCGCGCTGGTAAGGAAGAAGATTTTGATCAATCGCCAGAAACTGGAGTYGCAAAGGAAACATTATTGGACCTAGGTAAAAAACTATCCACGCTCCCTGAAGGGAAAAAATATYTCCGTAAGATTTCAAAAATCTTCAAACAACGCCTTGATTCAATTAAAGAAGACCGACTAGATTGGGGGGCAGCAGAAATGTTAGCATATGCTACTCTTTTAGAAGAGGGCCATCCCGTTCGAATTAGTGGACAAGATGTAGAACGTGGAACATTCTCTCACCGCCATGCTGTGGTGAAGACAGAAGATACTGAAGAGGAAGTGGTAACATTAAACCTTCTTTCAGACAAACAAGCACCATTCACAATCTACAATTCATTCCTCTCAGAATATGGCGTTTTGGGTTATGAATACGGTTACTCGATTGCTTGTCCAAATGGACTGACAATTTGGGAAGCTCAATTTGGAGATTTCTACAACGGAGCACAAATCATAGTCGATCAGTTTATCACAGCTGGTGAAGACAAATGGATGACGCAAAGTGGATTGGTGATGTTACTTCCTCATGGATACGAAGGACAAGGTGCTGAGCATTCAAGTGGGCGGATGGAACGTTTCTTACAGCAATGTGCTGATTTGAATATCCAAATTGTGAACACTTCAACACCTGCAAATCACTTCCACCTTCTCCGTCGACAAGTGACGCGAGAATTTAGAAAACCGTTGGTTGTTTTCTCGCCGAAAATGCTTTTACGTCACCCAGATGCAACATCATCATTAGATGAAATGGCAACAGGGCGATTCCAAGAGGTAATCGATGACAAAAATGCAAAAGCTTCTGATGTTGACACACTCGTTCTTTGTTCTGGTAAATTCTATTACGAAATAACTGCGAAAGCAAAAGAACTTGAGGCAAACAACATGGCATTTGTACGTGTTGAGCAACTGTACCCTCTTCCTTTGAAACAACTGGAAGCTATCAAGGAGAAGTACAAGGCGAAAAAAATTATTTGGGCACAAGAAGAACCATCTAACATGGGAGCTTGGACTTACATGGCTATGGAACTTCGTGATTGGAATCTTATTGGAGTTAGTCGAAAAAGTTCTGCAGCAGCTGCTGAGGGATCACATGACTTACACAAACGCCGATTAAAACAATTATACAAAGAATTATTTGCGCACGCGAAAGTGAACGCTTAACATACTTATTTAAAGGAAAAAGACATGTCAGTATTAGAAATGAAAGTACCAAGCCCGGGAGAATCGATTTCAGAAGTGGAAATCGCACAATGGATGGTAGCTGATGGAGACTATGTAGAAAAAGATCAGGCAATTGCAGAAATTGATTCTGACAAAGCTACGCTTGAGTTACCTGCGGAAGAAAGCGGGATTATAACTTTAAAAGCCGAAGACGGTGACGTTGTCAAAGTTGGCGCTGTTGTTTGTTTGATTGATACTTCGGCTGAGAAACCAGCTGGCTTTGAATCAGCAGCAGTAGAAAGTGCTCCAGCGGTAGTTACTCCTGTTGCACCAAAAG
>NVXP01000119.1 GCA_002733985.1 Fluviicola sp.
GATCCATGATCCAGATGATGAAAAGGATACAGTTTGAGCATTAGTATTTATTCCAAATAATGCTGTAAAAGCTAAAAAAATTACGGAGCCCAGTCTGGACTTTAGCAGAAGGTAAGTGAAGTTCATAATCGTTTCAATTAGTAGGAGTTTATTCTAAATTCATGTAGTATGGTATACTTCAATTCCCTTACATGATCTGAACACAATGATCATTCAATCACATATAAAAAACGAAGTCTACATTGTTATAATGAACAATAAACGGAATGCTCTATTTGGGCTAAATGAATATTCAACGGTACTCGCTTAACATTAACTTGTTCAGGGTGAATATTATACCTGTCGAATCCTTTTATAATTCATTTTTTTTCACTATATGGACGTGTATTTGTTTAAATAACAAGAATTGAATGAATTCCACACCCTGAAGCACTATCTATTAAAACATCGTACCCTATTTGATAATTGAATTTTACTGAATCTCGAATTAAGGAAAAACGGCATCAGAATAACCATTGATCAAACATGGATGTATCCTGATCCGAAGGGTTGTTTGTTCGTTGCTGATCCAAAGTTGTCAAGTCCATGAATAGGCATTCATAATTCGATTGTATCTAGTGTACGCAAATAAGGAATTGAAGCTTCCGTAATTGGAAATTATAAGGCTATTAAATAAGAAAGACAACAGTAGTAGAGATCTGAAATCAATTGAAATACGAGCTGATATAATTTATGGGTAACATCACTCTATACAAGGGTTCGTAAAGATGAAACTTTGTGACCTGTTTTCAATTTTATTATTCCGAAAGGTGAATGACCTAAGCATCTTAAAAACTAACTGACTTCTGGAAAGCTGCATTGTCTGGAATCCTGAATTTTTAGGAAACCCAATTCTTGTTCATGGATATATTTGATGCTGTAATGAAGAAAGTGCACAAGGATGAGTGTCTATTACGTCAATCAAGAGCAACTGAAGGGATATAGAGGATCTCGTTATTAAGTACCGACTGAATTCACTAAGTAGTGATAAACACCAAACCCACGATGAATCGTGGGTTTGGTGTTTATCTCATTCGACGGAAATTTATCTCATTATCGATAATCGCTCAATTTGCTTTTGGTCACCTTGAGTAAATACAACTTGATATATACCCCGTTCAAGGCTACTTGTATTTATGGTTACACCTGAACCTGCTTTTAACGAAGTATAATTTTCATCAAACACAATTTGACCCAGTTGATTTAAGACCCTAATATTCATTGGAGTTTCAGCATCGGTTCCTTCAAATGTAAATGTCGTAAAATCAGATGCTGGATTTGGAAAAATAGTATTCACCAACTGATCAGTTCGCCCTTTGTTCGTTGAAATCGAAATAACGTCGGAATAACTTTTCTCACCATCAATATCAGTCTGAACAAGTCTATAATATGTTAAAGGGAAATAAGGATTTCGATCTGATAATGAATAGTACATCGTCGCAAGTGTTGTACCATCTCCATCAATGGATTCTACAACCTCCCAAGTCTTGGCATCAAAACTTCTAACAACTGTAAAATAATCATTGTTCATTTGGCTTGTTACTGTCCAATCTAATAAGTTAGAAGCACCTTGGTTAATACCGTTGAATTGAGCTAAACTTATACCTAAAAAAACGGGAGAGCAATCTAATGCTGCAGTACCAGTAAAATCAATTTCAGTTTCTGTAGGCGGTTGACCATTTTGGTAAACATCAACAACCAAAGCATATGTCTCTCCAACACTTACAGTAACTGGTGCCGCCATTCCATCTCCGCTAATGATATCATAGAAGTCAGTTTGTCCTTCTTGTAGACCTGTATTTATTCCTCCTGCAGACGCAAAACTACACCGAATTGGAGCATCTCCAGTTACTAATGGGCACGGAGGCACTCCATCTGTAGATGGACCATATAATGCAAAATTAATATTGTGTCCATTATTTGATGGTACGAATTCAAATGCCAGACTTCCAGGTGAATCTACTGTAAAATAAAACCAACTAGTAGCAACTTCACCCGCCGAACCCCAGCAACCTCCAGTTACTTCATTAATTTCATCAATTCCGGCACCAGCACCGGCTGCGGTGTCATAAATCCCATCTCCACATATCCATACTCCACAACCACCATTACAATTATTAACTTCACAAGCCGTAGTAATCTGCGGTGGAATAACTACTGATTCACAAGAGACGAGAGCTTCCCATCCCTCAGCAGTAAAACTATAATCTGATTGAAATACGACTGTTAAACATTGGCCAGGAGCCTGAGCAGACACAATATCTCCCGCTCCAGCAGAACCAGTCCATTGAGCAATTACGGTATCAGCCGAAAGAATGATCATTTTATCAAATCCAGATTCAAGCGTGAATGCTGAAAAATTCAAGGTAACTATCTGGGTTGGATCGTCGGGACAAATAACCCAAATTGATCCTGTGTTGTTTGAATAATTACCTGCAGGAGGCGGTTGTGAGGTATTAGTCGAAGTAGTCCCTCCTTGTCCACCGGTATCATAAAAATTTAACGTACTACCACAAGCTATCGTTGTAGTATCACCAGGCAATACCTCGGAAATTCCAGCAGTTGTTGCTTCAACCGCACAAATACTAAAGGTTCCTTCAGGAGCATCCCCTGTACCACCTTCAGCAACGCGCAAATAAATTGTAGAACCTGGAACTCCAGCATATGTAAGAGGGTATGCATTTGTTCCTGCACCACTAACACAACCGTTAAAAGCAAGGTTCGAGCAGGGCCCGTCATAAATACTTAATAATTCGTCAAAACCATCAAACGTAGATTGTCCAGACACCTGAACCTGTCCACTAGCAGGTACAGTAATCGCATACCAGACATCTGGTCCATTTACTGTTGCACAACCAGGCTCTGCCATTCCAGTTGATAAAGTAGCGCCAATATTTGTACCAGCCGTATAAGTACATGTCCCTGAACTTACGGGCAATGCAAATGCACTACACGGTTCATCATTACAAATAGTCGGTGGACATAGAATAACATCATCAAAAGCATCTGGACATCCAGCCATAGAGAAGGTCCAACGAAGTGTTGCACAACCGCCGGGCAATAACCCCGTAACAGTACTCGTTGGTGATGACGGACTAGTAATTGTGGCTGTTCCAGATAYRACKGACCAMGMTGCKRYCCAACCARCATCAGGYGMATTAGCATTCAWTGTTAAWGTACCRCATRCTGAWATATCAGYTCCTGCATTTGGGAGTGTGATCGWTGATGYAAAAGAAATTGTCACRCCACCTGAAGCYCCATYTCCWCCRGTAGARTTMRAACCTCCACCTCGSGGTCCTCCACCWGCASCWCCTCCWCCAMMTGCATTTCCGTTCCCTCCTGTACAAGCGGTTGAACTACAACCAGACACATCACCTCCTCCATTTGGAGCACCTGATCCAGTTCCACTAATCGTTCCTGTTGAGACACCACCAGCATTACCTGTCGTATTCGTCGAACCTCCTGATGCAGTACCTCCAGTACCACCGGCACCTCCATTTGGAGCCCCAACATTACCTCCATTAGCAGTTAAACTTACTCCAGTACCTGTTAATGTCGTTGACCCACCATTATTTAACGGACCACCTCCAGTATTTCCAGAGGTACCATTTCCACCATTTCCAACTACAAATGTATAGGTGTTTCCAGCGACAAGCCCGACAAAAGTTACTGTGGAATATCCTCCAGAGCCACCTCCTGAACCAGCAGGAAACCCATTACTCCCATCACCACCTCCGCCACCGCCGCCGCCCCATATTTCAAACGTGGCAGTTGTGACACCGCATGGAACCGTCCATGATCCGGATGACGAAAAAGATACTGTTTGAGCATTAGAGTTTACTCCAAACAATATTATGAAAATTAAAAAAATGAATGAATCCAATCGGGATCTTGGATAAAGGCAGTTGCAGTTCATAATCGTACTGATTAATAACAGTTTGTTCTAGTTTAGCTGTAGGTAGCAAACTTTAATTTCATTAAACTAACGTGAAATGAACAAAAATTCAATTTCAGAACTAAACAAAACAAAGTCGACTGCTTATAATGAACGATAAATGTTCGGCATAACTCGAGGGAAATGAACGTTTTGCACATTTTAATTAAACTTAATCGATTTAGTTATTGGATTTATTTCCATGAAATGCTTTATAATTCATTTATTTTAGTTATCAAACAAGTCACATTTTGTTTCAATAATGAAAAATTACAGGATCAACTTCCAGTTATCCGAAATATTCGAGGACTAGGATTACCTCTTGATTTCAATCTCCTGGAGAGAAGAAAACCACTTTGTACGACGAACTGTTACAGAACATCACTAATCCTAAACAACTTACTTACGTGGCGTTATTTCACATTTAATGCTTTTAAAAAAAAGGGTGCAAAATAAATAACAGTTTACAACACCGCCTAAAGTACATTCTGCTGTATCTATTTTTCAATTCTAAACATCTCAATTCACTTTTCGGCCACTGTACTCTTTATTTTCTTCGCCTTAAATGTATAGAGAAACCCAACTTCAACACCAAAACCATGTAGAATGTTACTGTATTCATGATCTGGCTTTATTTCAAACATCTGTACCGCAGACAAGCTATAATTGGGTCCAAATCTAAAATTAAGTCCCAAAAACTGAATATCCAGCATGTATTTGATCTTAGCGAAGTAACGGAAATTACTAAATGTCCCCATTACTTCATTCTGAACATTATCGCTAATAACGAAATCTCGACAAATCATTTTCCCCTTTGCATTGGACAAGAAAATATTTCCGAATTCCACATTGATCATTGGACTGAACGTATACTCCGGTTTTAATAAACGCACAGAAATTGAAAGTGAATTCATTAATCCTCGAAATTTGGCAAACTCAGGAAGAGCTCTTCTTCCATTCTCAACATAAGCAAAACTAAGGTTGACATATAAGCGTTCATTAAATTGAAATCCTGGTTCTAAAGAAAACTTTGTGAGGGTTAGTCTGTCATCATTTAATAGACAGGATGAAACATTTACACCCATAGTCCAGTTCCTTGAACGTTGAGCTATGCTGAACGTTGACAACGCAATAAATACGGACATTAGAATGATTTGTTTCATAACTAAAAGGTTAAATAATTAGCACTCGATGTGCGATCCGTATTCCGTTATTTTATACCACARCTCGAACAAGGTTTAATGYGAACCTATCTCTTTTTTTTAAAGCTTGAAACAAGTATCTTCCTATCGTGGGGGTTTTACAAATCTTCGYGTATCCYRCTTYAGTTCAAACTGTTAGCACCGCACAAACAAGCCCGCACGCTGGTCAATAAGCGATTTTCGCGTATTCAAACTGTCACTACTCAAAAGGTCTTACATTTTTCACACCACTAACATTACGTTGGGAAACTCATCGAGCACGAATGGAAGAACTCTCGTTAAAAACCAGAGGACAATTAATACATTCTACTATATAATACCACACATCATGAAAACTCAAACGAACATTCAAATTACAGTAAGCTCCCAAGTAAGACGCTGCTTAATATTTATATTTCTGATCTCACTTTTTTCAACAAGCAGTTTTGGTCAACTAGACAATGTTGCTTCTGATGATAAGAAACATCCTTCGAGCGCAAACTCAATCTTTACCGATTCTAATGCTCCTCATTCGCTGTTCTTAAGTTTTGATGTCGAAACAAGTGAAAGACATGCACTAATCAAATGGTCAATGTTTTTAGAAGTTGACTGTATTCTTTTCGCAATTGAACGTTCATTAGATTTGAGTGAATGGGAAGTCATTCATCAAATTGAAAGTGGGCAGAACTTAATGGTACAAGGTGAATCCTCTTGGATAGATAACGAGCCATACACAGGCATGTCATATTATCGTTTGAAAATTGTTGACATCGATGGTGGTATTGAATATTCTCCAATCAAATCATTCAACTTTAATTACATGGTCGAAACATCGGAATTGTTGGCCTACCCAAATCCAGCGATTAGCAATTTGACTATTGAGGGAAGCACAAATGAATTGGAGAACTTTACTATTCTAAGTGCATCTGGGCTAGACCTCAGCTCTACCGCACACATAATTGTAAAGAACTCGAATAGCCTAATTATTGATGTTTCAACATTACCAACGGGCTTCTATTATATAAAAACTCCTACAAATTTCATCAAAGTTTCAAAGCTCTAATATTCACTTCAGCTATAATGATGAGAAATAAAGCAGGCATAGTTAACAAATTTTCGATATATTTAATCCTCTCCCTTTTACGTTAAGAGTAGTTATTGCACTAATTGAAATATCGTTCAAAAGTCATTTAAGAGAGTCTACCAATAGGTCATTTCTCTTATTCGATCATAAAGTCCTATAAGTCACTACAGTGTAGTTCTATTCAAGAAAAACGCTACAACTATGCCTAAACGAGACACGTCTATTCACAACATGACGAGAGAACAGCTGATTGCTGAAATCTCGATGTTAAAAGAAAATCACTCGAACGATAAGGAAGTGTTTGATTCCATAAGTGATGTTGTTGTAAGAGTCGATAATGATGGTTATATCCAAACGGTGAGTCCGTCAATCTTTGAAGTCTTTGGATATCTTCCCGAAGAAGTTTTGGGAGAAAAAGAAAGTGACTATTACCTGAACCCTCTGGATTATGAACGTCGAATGCAACTAATCAATGAGCAAGGATTTTGCAAACAGTTTCTAACACATGTCTATAAAAAAAATGGGACTATAGAAATAGTCTCGGTTGATGCAAAGCCATATGCGGACAAACAGGGGAATCAACTGGGTATCGAAAGTGTTTTTCGGGATATTACACAGCAAAAAACAGCCGTAGAAAAACTGTCTAAGAATGCCATCTTATTGAATGAATCTCAACGTTTGGCCCACTTAGGACATTGGTCTTGGGATATTGCTAAAAATTCTATGGAATGGTCATCAGAATTGCACCGAATCTATGGAATAGATGAAAGTGAATTAGAGGACTCATATGAAAGTCATACCGAAAAGTACCATGAATTATTAAACTCAGAAGACCTTGAAAAGATTCGTTCGGTGATGGAGGAATTCCTTCAAGGAAGTGAGAATCAAATACATTATGAAGAGTGTATCATTCGAAAAGATGGAGAAATACGCTTTCTAGAGACTTGGGCTACATTGGTGCGTAAAAAAGATGGCAGCCCAGGACATATGTTTGGAGCGTGCTTAGATATCACAGAGAAAAAACTTCTTGTATCTAAGGAAGAGTTTCAAAACCTATTTGAGCTTGCCCCTGACGCTCGACTCATCTATAAAGATGATGTCATTATTAATGTCAATCCTTCTTTCTTAAACCTCTATGGCTACTCCTCCAAGGATGAAATCATCGGAAAGTCAGTTGCTTCTGAACTTGTTGTCCCCAATCATATCGAACAATTAGATGATTTGGGCCTTTCAAAGGCTTTTTCCACTCAGAAAATAGAGAAAGTAAGTCGCGTTAAAAAGGATGGAAGTATTTTCATCATGGAGGTTCAATCGGCGTTAATTCAATATAACGGATCAACACATATTCAAGTAATTTCGCGAGATATCACTGAACGAAATCAGCTGGAAGAAGAAGTCAAACGGAACACCTTACTACTCGAAGAATCTGAAAAAATTGCGCACTTAGGTCATTTGAACTGGTCCTTGCCAAACGACGAAGTGTTTTGGTCAGACGAAGTATATCGTATATGTGGGGTTAATTTTGATATTGCTCCAACCATTAATTACATGATGAGTATTATTCATGCTGATGACTTGAGCTATGTGGTAGAGAATTTAAACTTAGCACTACAACAGGTCAAGAAATACAAACTTGATCATCGCATTATATGTGCCAACACTGGAGAAGTTAAATGGGTACAGACCAAGATACAATTCAAATTTGACACAAATGGTAATCTCAAAAGTGCGCTGGGTACTATTTTAGATATAACTGAAAAAACGAAGGATCAAAATGCATTGCTTCAGAGTGAAGAGGAATTTCGTTCCATTTATGAAAATTCCCCTTGTGGAATTCCATTGGTTGACTTACAGGGTAATTTTTTAAAAGCAAACCAACGTTTTATCGAATTATTTGGGTACTCGGGACAAGAGCTACTCAGCATGAACATTCTAGACATATCTCATCCTGATGACCGTACTGAAACGCAAAAAAAGATCAAGGCATTAATTTCTGGTAAAATTTCACATTTTGAATTAGAAAAATGCTATGTAAAAAAATCCGGAGAAGAATTCACTTGTCATACGGCAGTAACAGTAATGTTAGGTCTAAATGGCATGCCTGAATTCCTAACAGCCAGCTTGACCGATATCACAGAAAAAAAGAAAATTCAGGAAATCCTTAAAGGGATCTCTGAAATTCAATTCGCATTTATTGGCGAAGAAACACCAGAAACTTTCTTCGAAAAAATACTCCATACCTTACTAAAGATTACGTACAGCAGGTTTGGATATATCGGCGAAGTACAAAAGCAAAACGGTAAACTAACTTTGATTCCCCATGCTAGAGCAGCACTATCAGAACAGGGATTACAGGAAATAACTCCCCAAGGGTTTTGTCAGAACTCATTCGATGAATTAACACAGAAAGTGCTGACTACCGGTAAACCCATACTTTATAACAAAGCTGATGAAATTAAGGTTACAGGTTCCTCATGTTCTAATCTAGAGAATTTTATGGGACTGCCATTTTACAGTAAAAATGAACTGGTTGGAATTATTGCCGTAGCAAATAAAAAATTCGGCTATAATGATAAAAACGTGCGATTACTCCGTCCTTTTTTAGCAACATGCTCAACTCTTATTTCGGCTTACAAAAATGAAAAAATTCGTAACACCGAACTACAAACTTCTGAACAGCTAAAAGAAGCTTTCACCAATGAATTAGAAGCAAAAGTTGCCGAACGAACTGAAGACCTACAACGAACACAAAAAGAACTTTCTATCAGTTTAGAGAACGAAAAAATTCTTGGAGAACTTAAGTCACGATTCGTTTCAACAGCATCTCATCAATTCAGAACTCCACTAACAGTTATCCAGTCAAACATGGGGATTTTGTCCATGCAAAAGGGGCTAATGGATGATGCTTTGAAAACAACGTTTGAAAAAATCAACAATAGAATAATAACTCAGATCGGTCGGATGACTGCCATGATGAATGATTTGCTAATTCTTGGAAAAATTGATTTGGGCAGTATTGTTCTCGAATTAGAACCAATCGATTTGGTCGGTTTGTGTGGAGAAATCATTGTGAACTACAATGAAATACAGGACGATAACAGAAACATGACTTTAACAGTTATCGGAGAGCCGTCTACCTTAGAATTAGATGCGAACCTCATCACTCATGCTATTTCAAATCTCGTGAGTAATGCTTTTAAATATTCAGAGAACAAACCTGCACCAACGATGAAATTAGTGTACAATGCACAATCTACTCAGCTATCTATCATCGATTATGGTCTCGGAATTCCTGAGGAGGATATAATAAATCTATTTGAACCTTTTTATAGAGCTTCCAATGTTGCCGAAGTTTCAGGAACAGGACTGGGTACAACTATTGCCAAAGAATATATCGAATTAAATCAAGGGTCGATCGAAGTAAAAAGCACACTCCTTGAAGGAACAGAATTTATTTTAACGTTTTAAATTAGAATTATGGAACAAATACTAATAGTTGAGGATGACAAAAACATCCGGGAGACATTGCAAGAAATATTTGAATTATCTGGATATCGAGTTTCAACAGCAATCAATGGAAAAGTTGGGTACGATGCAATCATTGAAGATTGTCCTGATATTGTCGTATGCGATGTTGATATGCCTGTACTGGACGGTTTTGAACTACTCCTGGCTCTAAATCAACGATTAAAGGATACTGCAGTTCCTCCCTTCCTATTCTTAACAGCAAAGGTAGAACCTCAATTTCTTCGACAAGGAATGAACTTGGGTGCGGATGATTATATACTTAAACCTTTTGGCCACACGGATGTTCTCAACAGTGTTCGACTTCGCCTAGATAAACGATCCAAACTGTTGAAAAATGGAAATTTGGACGCACTAAATGTCAGTACTAGTGTATTCGAAAAGCTAGCGCTTCCTTGTGATGAGGGGCTCATTCTCATTTCTTTTGATGAAATAATCAAGTGTCAAGCAGATCGCGCATATTGTACTTTTCATCTCGCCAATGGAAAATCAATTCTGGTATCAAAATCAATGAAGGAATTCGAACAATTATTAATTGCTCATAAATTTGTCAAAGTACATAAGTCGACAATCGTTAATATTAATTACGCGAAAAGGTACTTACGTGGGAAAGGAGGACAATTGATTATGTCTGACGCTTCTATTGTTTATGTGTCCGTGAGAAGAAAAGAAGAGTTGATGCAAGTACTGCGTCAGCAAACTAATATCGGGATTTAACCCGTCAAATAGAAACAGGTTTCCAATCCACAAAAGTCGGTGGCTTATCCACGTTGGGTAATTCAATATGATCGATGGAAAGTTATTCATTTCTCTTGCGCTACCTTCCACCTATCTTAATAGGTATGAAGACTATTGGAAAAAAAGTAAGTTCGATTTACACATTTTGTTATCAACAAGAGGAAGTCTCAATGTCCCAGAAGTGGACCGCTGTCATCTTACTATTACTGACAGTAATTGCACCGTTTGCATTACTACCAGCTCTTACATAACGGGCAAGGCCACACCATCGTGCGGCTTCCAGCATGAAATAATTTCAGAAATTTAAGATAATCATTTTCGAGCAACCCAGTTTTGTAAAGCATAAACCCAGCATGAGGTGCGCGTCTATGTTAGAGGTATACTTCTAAACCTCTCCAAGCAATTGATTCCTGCTCCTCACTTTTTAAAGCTTATCGAAACTTGAACATAATGCCAATTTTCAGGCATAACAATTTTGAATCAAATTTAGGGGATATTTTATTTTGCCAATTTTATGATTGGAACAGTCTGGGTATCCCGTATCCGGAGAAAGTTCATCCCTTACCTCTAACTCGTAGTTAATCACAATCCAAATATGCGCTGCAAGTTTCTCTACGCAGTTCTGGAAACAGGAATATAATTCCCCCAAAAACCACCTTTAGACTTAGTAATCAACTCACTTACAACAGCTGAAGACTTTTTCTCTAATGAAACGACACTGCCATTGATAAACGAGCAATTTAACCCTGTTCGTTCGGAATAACTCCCCCATTCGATTGCCGATGAAAACTCATTGTGCAATTGACGCTTCTCATTCCAATGAATGCGTTTAGGATATTTGGAAATTACGCACAGTTCTTCAGAATATATTGCTTGACAAATTCCAGATGATTTCTGCAGTTTAAAGCACTCCTGAAAATGTTCATCAATATTTAAGTCTAATTGAAATTCATTTCTTAAAAACTCATACCAGGTGTAGATACAATCTGAATAAAAGTTTGTCGTAAACAAATACGATAAGTGCTTGTCCCCAAGTCCCATTGTTTGTTTTGACAGTTCCGCATCGATTTGTTCGTCCAATGCCTGTCCTAATTGATCCCCTAACATGAAGCGTAGATCTGAACGTAAAAGATCCCCTAATTTAGAGCTCAATTCTGACGCTAATTGACACTCCAATTGCGAGAACACTTTTGAATACAATTGCGCATGTAGTTGCTCGTCTAATCTATAAATAAAGTTAGAATCTAAATTAGAACTTACACGTGAGCCCAATTTAGAGAGTTGCATTGATCGCAATCGCAAAGCTAAGGGTGTCTGAAACCGACTAAGTTCTTGCGTTGCCAATTGCTCAAACAGCTGAGGATAGAATGATTCAAAATTCGAAAATCTTGAGTCTTGGTCTATCGCTTTAACGAAGTTAAACATCATCTGCATTTCTAAGGGGTTCTCCGTGACAATGATGACGGGGGAATGGTAACCGCATTTTTTGTAATTCCATTCAATACATTTGAATGCATTCTCCAAACAAAAATTCTGATATCTTTTGCCGTCTGATACACCTTCTAAGGCAAGTTCTTTTAAAGCTGATATTTTGGAAATCATCTCCGTGGTAAGGTCTTCAATTTTTTTCATTGTCATGAGGTTTTATAAAAGGCACTATACAGGAGTAGAATAGTCTATAAAAGATAGGGCTTTTTCATGCAGATTGTGCATTTAACTTTCCCAATGTAGTAGATACGTTTCCCAACGTAAACACGCTAAGTAAAACTTACCGTTCATTAACAATATATTGATTATAACTGATTTACTGACAGGGTTACGGTTATATTTCAAATGAAAAATTAAAACACCAGGTCGTAACTTAACACTAGAATTAGCAACTAATTGTAATTGAATCAGCTATCCTATATGACAAGAAAAAAGTTGCATTTAGTAAAATGCAACTTTCTTCACCTAACCACCACTATTTTAAAACGACTCCGATGCTTGTGGAACTTTAATCGTTCCAATTTTTGACTCCTGTACATCCCGAATTCTAATGACTCCTATACATCCGAATTCCAAACTGTCCAAACATCGACTCGTCCTTATGAACTGTTGATATAAATATACGTGCAAGAAACCGATGAGAACACACTTGATTTCCGTACGTATCAATATTATTTCCTATTGATTTCAAAGACATCTTAATTCAAGATTCGGTGAATAGTATTCATGACTTTTGCAAAGCTTATACGAGCAAACAGCAAAATGAACCTAGCCATTATTCATTAACATAGCCCAATAAGTCCTAGGCTAGGGACTAGCTATGCAGTACTTAAGTTTTAATAGTTATTGAACAGATCACTCTAAACATCGAAGAGTAGGGTTCCTTATTCAATTGCATGCAAAAAGCGCATCCGATTGAGATGCGCTTATGTATTTAATTGATTCTTGGGAAACGATTCTACCCTGTTCCCAAGGGCAAGCTATTCTATTTAAGCTCTAACACTTTGAAGAATCCTCTTGAAGAGATGAACCCTCCTGTTGCTCCATAAATATCTTTAATTCCTACTTGAATATCAGTAACTGGAGTAATAATTGCATTCATCATTGGTTGGATGATTACTGCTCCTGAATAATCTGAAGTTCTAAGATAAGCCTCAGCTCCAATACTTGCATTATTCGTTTTATCATAGAATACAAAAGAATATGTTACAGAAGAAGTTGTCGTATGCATGTAAACCGCACCCTCTAGCATATATGTTTTGCCTGCTTTCAAAGTAAACTCATCCGTTACAGAATTGTAAGGAATATTATTCACAGCACTTGCCGATCCAAAACCAACATAACCAGCTACGATAGCATCCGGTTGAACAAAAAGGTATTCTGGTGCTGTTGATACTGCACTAATCACTCCACCTGTTATATCAACACCAGTTCCTGCTGTATACGTTCCAGCTGGTCCTGTTGCTCCAGTTGGTCCTACTGCACCGTCAATTCCATCAGTACCATTCGCTCCTGTCAAACCTGTTGGTCCTTGAGGTCCTATTGCACCATCAACTCCATCAGCTCCATTTGCTCCTGTCAATCCGATGAGTCCTTGTGGGCCTACTGCTCCATCAATTCCATCAGCTCCATTCGTTCCATTCGCTCCTGTGAAACCTGTTGGTCCTTGAGGTCCTATTGCTCCTGTCAAACCTATTAATCCTTGGGGCCCTGTTGCGCCATCAGCTCCAGTCAAACCTGTCAAACCTGTTGGTCCTTGTGGTCCTACTGCACCATCAACTCCATCAGCTCCATTTGCTCCTGTCAATCCGATGAATCCTTGTGGTCCTACTCCACCATCAATTCCATCAGCGCCATTTGCTCCTGTCAAACCCGTTGGTCCTTGTGGTCCGATTGCACCATCAACTCCATCAGCACCATTTGCTCCTGTCA
>NVXP01000120.1 GCA_002733985.1 Fluviicola sp.
AAGCGACCTATCCCGATAATTATCGGGATAGGTCGCTTTTACATTATTATTAAGTTTCTTATCTTCTTCTTTTTCCAGATTTTCTTGCTCCTCCAGTATTACCTGATTCGCGGGCTTTTTTCTTCGCTTCACGACGCTTTTGCATCTGAATTTCGTTTTGTTTTGTAAACGAATCTTGCATCTCCTTGTATTCTTTGATGCCAGCATCTGTAATTTCAAACGGATGATTTGGAATGAAGTTAATTTTCTTTCCAGTCAATTTTTCGATGCTTTTCACGAATGGGCGCTCGTCGATATCACAGAATGAAATTGAAGTTCCTTCCGCTCCAGCTCTACCCGTTCGCCCGATTCGGTGAATATACGTTTCTGGTTCGTTCGGAATATCGTAATTGATAACATACGACAAGGAATCGATGTCAATCCCACGTGCAGCAATATCTGTTGCAACTAAGATTCTAAGGTTTCCATCTTTGAACCCTTTTAATGCTCGTTCACGCTGACCTTGTGCTTTATCACCATGGATTGCTCCAGAAGTAATATTTGCTTTTGCCAAAATCTTCGAAAGTCGATCCGCTCCACGTTTAGTACGGGAGAAAACCAATGCTTGATCAATCTCAGGGTTTTTCAAAAGGTGAAGCAGCAATTTCTTTTTGTCTGGTTTCAAGACGTGATATGCTTCCTGTTTAACCGTTGTTGCTGCAGATGAAACCGCATCAACAGTAACACTCACAGGGTTATTCAACAATGTTTTCGTCAAAGTCACAATTGCCGGTGGCATTGTCGCTGAGAAGAACATCGTTTGTTTAGTCTGTGGAAGCTTAGGAAGGATTTTCTTGATGTCATGAATGAATCCCATATCGAGCATACGATCGGCTTCATCTAGAACGAAAAACTCTACATGCTTCAAGGAAATGTGTCCTTGATTCATCAAATCGAGTAAACGACCTGGCGTAGCGACTAAAATGTCAACTCCTGCTCTCAAACGATTTACTTGAGGGTTTTGTCCAACTCCACCAAAAATAACTGTGTATTTTGATGGAAGAAATTTCCCGTAAGCTTTAATATTATCTCCAATTTGAGCTGCTAATTCACGCGTAGGCGTTAGAATCAATGAGCGAATTGGCTTTCTTCCCTTTTCAGGTTGATTTTGATGTATCTGTTGTAAAATTGGAATGGAAAATGCGGCCGTTTTACCTGTACCCGTTTGAGCTACGCCGAGTACGTCTCTACCATTCATTGCTTCTGGTATTGCTCTTTCTTGTATGGGAGTTGGTTTTTCGTATCCCATTTCTTCCACTGCCTTAAGAATTTCAGGCAATAGATTTAGTTCCTTAAATGTCATGCGCAAAGATAGCGTGAATAATTCGATTGGTGTTCACGTGACGTGATCAATTCAATTTAACTCGTTTGATGGACTCACCTTTTCCTTTTGAGTCTCTGAAATAGAGATAACCATTGGATATTTTAAGATCACTTTTTCTCATTCCTTTACGTAAGGTCCCGATTGAATCCAATTCACCATTTCGATTGACTTTCTGGATGCTGGTAGTACTCGAATTGGTTGAGAGAATAAATACCTCAGAAGTTTCCTGATCTTGTTCAAGACGATATTTAAATGGTAGACCATTTATTCTAACAAGACTAGCGCACTTTCCTGAATCAGAATAGACGAGTAAAATTTCGGACCTCTCAGCAATTACCCATAAGCTATCCCCCCTTTGGAATGCGCTTAACCCGCATGGAGTACTTAACGAAGTCATTTTAGTAATCTTAAGAGATCTTGAACTTCCTGTTGGATAGGGATTCGAAAGTACATCATCGTGAATATTCAATTGATTATTGTATCCTAATTCTTTTGTCTGATTCGTATTTCGATTACGGGGAGACTTACTTGAAAGTCGATAATCAGAATCTGACCAAACTTGAATGGTCTGAATAACTGGGCGCTCTTTGAACATGGAATCTTCAAGAGGTTCATAGACGAGAGTGTTCCCGTAGGAAGTCCGAACTAAGTTCGTTTCAAAATATGCTTGACAAGTCCGAATACTAGCGTTGTACGTATTGAGATCTAAACTCTGCACCCGCGAAACATAGTCTGTAATGTTAATTTGAACAGCGCTATCTACTCCAACGACAAATAAATTATTCATGCAGTCAATTTCAAGACCTGTAGGAAAGAAAAGTTCAAGCGATTCAAGTAGTTTCGCTCCTTTCGTATCCGAGAAGTAGATATAGTACTTACTGCCTTTCCTTGTTAATGCTACTAGCTTGTCATTGTGAATTTCATAATCGATTATTGTAGACGTGAGATTAACTAAACGCTCTTCAGGAAGATCATTTAATGATTCTTGGGAATATGCTCCTCCGCTTAGAACGAAGACGAAAAGGAATAACAAGTGCTTCATGGTGAATATGGTTTTGTTAACAAAAACTTAACAATTTCCGTGCCACCCCACTATACTGCACAAAACGCTACTTCTTTGCCCACCCGCTGTATCCTCCAAGAAGATCGACAATCGTTTCGAAGCCCTTTTTTCCATTATTGCACCTGCTCGTCCACCAGATTTACAAAAGATCTAGGCTTTCTTTGCTTTGTCGAGTTCTGAAATACACGTGACCATTTGAAGATTTCAGTTGACTTTTGGTAAAACCTTTACAATTGGAATCCATATCTTCTAATTTACCACTTCGATTGATCGTATAAACCATGCATGTAGCTGAATTCAGTTTTATGGAATAAATTTTATTCGTTTCCCTTCTGGGTTCTACTAGTGTCTCTTATTCTGTTTATCGGATTTCAAACTTCTCCAAACTCGAAAGATGATGTAGAGAATGAAAAGTAAAAAGCCTACAGCTATTAAAGTGGCAACTTTTGGATCGACATTGTGCGTGCTGTCGTAATTGCTGCCAATAGGATAATTACCGCCAGAAGGTGCTCTACGAATCCGTTTAGGAGGTTCAATTTCAATAGCAATGAACTGTACCCTTGTATCGACCATCTCATCAGCATTGTTGAACTTATATAAGCGATACGAAGTATCATAAGAAGTTGAATCGGAGTCTTGCGAGAACGAAGCGAAGGATAGAAATAGAAAGAGTAAAGTTATTCTCATTGTTAAACAGCGAATCATATAAATGAAGTTATTCATTTCCGATAAAAGATAACTGAAATCAATTTATTTTCGACTTTCCTATCAAATAATCCAAGAAGAGAAAATGAGCTAAATCCTGTGGGACGAACGGTTAAGTTTTCTGAAGACCAGAAATCGATTGTATAAATCCCTTCCGTTAGGACATGAAAATCGAAGATTCTTTTTCCTTTTGTCCAACCATACTTGTTCGTAACGGGCCAAGACCAAGTTGGAAATACTACGTCATCCCCGTTTTCATGTACGAGTTTAACTCTGAAACCATTTTTTCCAATTTCCCATCCTCCAATTACATCAAGGTGATAAAGTCCTTTATTGAAAACGAGCTGCTTGTTAACTTCGTGAATCGATATGTTATCTGAGGATTTATACATTCTGATCAAACTTCATTTCCTCTCAAGCTACTTCCTTGGCCAACCAGCGTATCCTCCAGAAAGATCGACAATCGTTTCGAAGCCCATTTTTTCCATCATTGCACCAGCTCGTCCACTTCGTCCACCAGATTTACAGAAGATCAAGGTTTTCTTTGATTTATCGAGCTCTTCAATCTTTGCTCTGAAATCAGAAGACAATACATCAATATTGATCGCTCCTTTGATTGTTCCTTGACTGAATTCAACGGCTTTTCGCACATCCACGATTTGAATATCTGATTCACTCAACATTTCTTCGAACTCCATGGTAGTTACAATTTGATATCCAGCTTGATCTTCTTTTTCTTGTGACTCTGAGCACGAGGCCATCAATAAAACTCCAATAAATAAAAGGGTGCGCATACTTTTTTCTTTCGAAATTAGTTCTTTGATTCAAAATCGACTGTGACTGAAGTTACAAAAAAGACTAAATTTCGTTTGAAAACGAGAAAAACTCACCACATTTGCAGGAATGATTTCAAAAGAAGAACTCAAAGAACGCAATGGTAAATTTTGGACAGCTTTCCAGAAGGAAATGCGCAATGTTCGTTCCTCCACTGGTCGCAGGGTCAACTGGATCAATTACCCTCTTGGCGTCAAGGATGCTTATTTAAGAATGGAGACAACTGGGAAATTCACACGGTTTTCGTTTGATATTCAACCAAAAGACGATGGAGTTCGTTCTATTTTGTGGGAGCAGATGACTGAATTACGAGTTGTACTTGAAGATCAAATGGGATCTTCTGGAGTTTGGTCGGAATTTGACAGCGTTTTTGCAGGAAGAAATGTTTCTCGAATCTATTGGGAACGGACAGATTTGAATTTTTATAGCGATACAGATCTACCTGAGATTCAAGCGTTTTTGAAAGGGAAATTGATTGCTTTTGATGCGTTCTACCAAGAATATAAAGAAATACTTATCACACTCGCGGAATAATACACAAAACACTATTTTTACACCATGACTAAAGGATTAATTATCGGCATTTTCGCCATCAGTTCAATAACATCAATCGCTCAAACGGAGATTTTTAATGAAGATTTCGAAAGTGGAGCTCCAGTAGCTTTCACGATTGTTGATAATGATGGAATGACACCAAATGCTGCAACGGCTCAATTTACTGAAGCATGGACGCGTATGGCTGATCCTTCAAACACTTCGGATACAGTAATGGGCTCAACATCATACTTTGACCCGACAGGAACGGCAAGTCGTTGGTTGATTACTCCTCCACTCGTTTTGGGTGCTTTCGGAAACTTCCTTTACTGGGAAGCACGATCACATGATCCTTCTTATCCAGACAATTACAGTGTGCTTGTTTCTACAACGGATGATCAAATATCAAGCTTCACGGATACTGTTGGTTTGATTCAACAAGAATACGCAACTTGGTTTACGCGTGATATTGACTTGAGTGCTAATGGTTATGCTAGTCAAACGATTTATATTGCTTTTGTGAACACAACGAATAATGGTTTTGCATTATACGTTGATGATATCCGTGCTGTAATTGAAGACCCTGTTGGGATCAATGAATTAGCAGAAATTGCGGTGACGGTTTATCCAAATCCTGTTTCTGATGTATTAATGGTTCTATCTGAGGCGAACATCGAATCGCTTGAGTTGGTTTCTTTGAGCGGAGCACGCTTGATGTCGACTACGGATAGTGAAATCAACGTTTCTTCGTTGACCAGTGGATCGTACTTCGTGAAAATAGTTACGGATCAGGGAACTGTTGTTCGTTCGTTTGTGAGGAAGTAGATCGTTTGAAAGTCGATCTTCCGATTGTCGGATCGTCTGATTTTCCGATTACGTAAGTGGTTTTGGATTTATTGGACGGTTGGATTTTTGGATTACGTAGTTTGTAGGCGGTCTTGGATTTTTGGATTACGTAGGTTGTAGGCGGTCTTGGATTTGTTGGATGGTTGGACAGTTGGATTACGTAGTTTGTAGGTGGTCTTTGGATTTTTGGATCGTTAGATAATTGGATTACGTAGGTTGTAGGTGGTCTTTGGATTTGTTGGATGGTTGGATTACGTAGTTTGTAGGTGGTCTTTGGATTTGCTGGATCGTTAGATAATTGGATTACGTAGGTTGTAGGTGGTCTTTGGATTTGTTGGATCGTTAGATAATTGGATTACGTAGGTTGTAGGTAGTTTTGGATTAGCTTCGCTGGATATCGAAAGCAGTGCTTTCTCTTCTGCGGCGGTGTTCGAAAGCGTTAAAATAGGAGATGTATCTACGAAGACTGCAACGTTGAACGGGAAGTTCGAAAGCGTTCAAAGAGGAGATGTATCTACGAAGACTGCAACGCTGAACGGGAAGTTCAAAAACGTTCAAAGAGGAGATGTGTCGACGAAGACTGCAACGCTGAACGGGAAGTTCAAAGCGTTAGGGATAGAAGTGGCAGCTTCCGTCATTTATTGACGGAACTAGAGCGGAAAGCCTGTTAAAACGCCCAAACAATTTTACTCGAAAAACAGTTCTTTTAAGGGAACTAGTTGCATGGAGAAATTCGCATCAGATTCTTTCAATGGCACTAGATAGATGCTGTCTTCAGAAATTTCTTCCATTTTGAATTGCCAAATATCCTCTTTAAAGTACAGTTTCAGTTCTTTCTCTTCTGAATCGAGGAAATAATTTCCTACTAGTCCCGTTTTGTGACCGAGTTCTTTGACGGGAATGTATTGGAAGCGTCCATTTTGAAAGAAAATGAGCAATTCCTTTTCATGAGCCTGGTATGCGGAAACATTTGTATTGCCAACAATCATTTGGTCAATCATCCACACTTTACTGTTTCCATCGTTCAGCAAGTATTCGTAGTGAACACTTTTCATTTCAACACCCGATACGCAGCTCRAGAGTCCAATRCCTARAAGAATCAGTAGTTTTTTCACTAGAAGATGAGGGATTTTTCCATTAATTTTTGATAGATCTCTTGTGTCATGGATTCACGCATTTCTTCTTTCAATGGTTTTGGTCCTTCCCCAAAATCGAGTCCTTCAATTTCTTTGAATTCATATTTACGACCATTCCAATCAAACCAACAATAGAACAAAACTCCTCCGTCATCCTTATCGAATAAACCTATAAGTAGGTCATTAACGCCACTTTTGTTCTTTCTCATTTCGATTAAATCCCCTCTGAAACCGCCAACTCTGACTAACTCTGAACCTTCTCGTTCAAAAACAATAATGTGTCGAACTGGGGGAAGTGGAACTTTCTGACCTTTTGGGAAAATCCCTGCTCTCATTTCTAAAATAAACGCATCCTTCACTGAAACATCATCTTTATATTCAATGATTTTAAAGTTCTCGGGGGAACATGTTGCGAAATACGTTGAATCAACAGATTTAAACTCACAAATTTCTAGTTCTCTCAGTAAATCAACATGCACTGGATTCTTAAATTCTGTCTCGCTAAAATCAGTAATGGTGCTCACGATATCTTCATCTATAATTGGGTCGACTCCATTAGCCGTAGGCTCAGCGCTACAGGCTGCTAGAATTCCAGTCAAAATGACCAATGATAAAATGTGCTTCATTTATTAATAATTTAAGATCTTGATGCTCTCGATAATTACCGGAACGCATCGGCTTATGTCAAGTATAATTCAATAAATACCAAACGTTACGGGAATACCGTCAATGCTTTTGTAAGTGCTGTGTTGAACTGCTCGGTATTGACTCCCGTTTGGATTTCATTGTCCGTGAACCATTCGAGCATTTTCTCCGTTGGCATGTTTCCAGTGAGATCATCTGTTGCCATTGGACAGCCACCAAATCCTTTAATTGCGCCATCAAATCGACGACAACCAGCATTAAATGCAGCATCAACCAAGGACTTTGCATTCTCCGGAATAGTATGTAAATGTGCTCCGAATTCAACCTTAGACAAACTAGGAATGACCGTATCAAATAATGAAGCAACAATTTCCGGTGTCCCAGCACCAATTGTATCAGAAAGCGCTTGAATTTTGATATCCAACTTAGTGTACAGCTTTTCACACCAGGCTGTAACGATATCTGGATGCCATTCTTCACCATAAGGATTTCCAAAGCCCATAGAAAGATACAGGACTAATTCCTTGTTGTTCTTTTTCGCAATTTCTTGAATTCGCTCCACTCGTTGAAATGATTCGTCGATTGTTGCATTCGTATTTCGCTTTTGAAATTCTTCTGAAACTGAAAATGGGTAACCCAAGTATTTAATACGATCGAAGGCGGCAGCATCATTCGCTCCACGCTCATTGGCTACAATCGCTAGTAATTTACTGTCAGAATCATTCAGTCCTTCCAAAACTTCTGCAGTATCTCGCAGTTGAGGAATGGCTTTTGGGGAAACGAAACTTCCGAAATCAACGGTGTCGAATCCACATGCCAAAATGGTATTGATGTATTCTATTTTTTGTTGTGTTGGGATAAAATCATGAAGCCCTTGCATTGCATCACGCGGGCATTCGATCAGCGTCACTTTTTCCATAGTTAAAAATACTCTTTTTACTAAAAACCTGGGTCAAATATTAAATCGAACTCAAGTTAAAATTAAGCCCGTGCTAAAATCGCCTTGTTGATTTGCTTCATCAATTTTGGTCCTTCGTATATGAATCCTGTATAAACTTGAATCAAGTCTGCTCCAGCATCCAATTTTTCGAGTGCATCTTCGGCAGAGTGTATTCCACCAACGCCAATGATTGGAAATGACTTATTCGATTTTGTTGCGAGGTAGCGAATAACTTCTGTTGAGCGATTTCTCACTGGTTTTCCAGACAATCCTCCAGCACCAATCTCCTCTACCCGACTTGAACTTGTTTTCAATCCTTCTCGGCTGATTGTTGTATTCGATGCGATTACACCATCAAGCTTCACAGCATTTACGATTTCAATGATATCATCCAATTGTTCGTCTGTCAAGTCTGGTGCGATTTTCAAAAGAATCGGTTTCCGTTTTTCTTTCTTTGCATTCAAATCTTGTAAGGTCTGCAGCAACTCCATTAAAGGTTCCTTTTCCTGTAATGAGCGCAAACCCGGTGTATTTGGGGAAGATACATTCACTACAAAGTACTCCACATACGGGAAGAGTTTCTCAAATGATTTCACGTAATCACTCGTTGCGTCTTCGTTTGGTGTCAATTTATTTTTACCAATATTTCCACCAAGAATTAGATTTGTTTTTCGCTGCTTCAATTGTTCAACTGCTGCATCGACGCCAGCATTATTGAATCCCATTCGGTTAATGATTCCATTGTCCTCTTTTAATCTAAACAATCGTGGTTTGGGATTCCCTTCTTGTCCAACTGGCGTTACTGTCCCGATTTCAATGAAACCAAAACCACAATACGCCAAATCGTTGTACATGCTTGCGTTTTTATCAAATCCTGCTGCTAGTCCAACTGGATTGTCGAAGGTTAATCCGAATAATTCTCGTTTGAGTGAAGGATGATCGACAATGTACATTTTCCTCCAAAGTGCTTTCATACCAGGAATTTTCAATGTTACACGAATCAACGTCATTGTAAAGTAGTGCACTTTTTCCGGATCGAAGAGGAAAAGAAAGGATCGAATGAGTTTAAACATACCAAAGGGGTTTTGGCAAAGGTAGAAACGAAAATGGGGCAACCGAAGCTGCCCCATTAATTAATTTCAAAACATATTAACAATTAGAACTTGTAACGTCCTTTCCATTTTGGAGCCTTACGCGCTTTCGCGTAATCTTTGTATGTAATATTTCTAGCTAAAACGAGGTTTAAGTAGAAGTATGCGTCTTTTTGTTTGTCTCCACGTTGTTGTCCAGCAGCAAACCAAGTTGAGTTTTGAATTGCAGGATTCGACAAATATGCCGCCGTAGCACTTACTTGTGATGCCAATTCATTTGGATCATAGTAAACTCCACTCACATCATCAATGTAATCAGAGAATGTTTTCACGTACGTCGCTTCAATTCCAATTCTCCACATACGCCCAAGTCCCATTCTCATTCCAATTCCAAAAGGAACTGTCACAGTTACAGGAAGGTATTGATCTGGACCTGTTGCCAATCCTTGACCTTCTGTAGTCAAGGGGCGCAGTGCTGTCCAAGTACCATTGTACATTGCCTTAGGATTGAAGTAGCTTACTCCAGCTCCTGTAAAAAGGTAAATTTGTTCGTTGTGATTCTTGAAACCCTTCATTCCAGGGATTTTATATCGCGAACCAAATTTTTCATTTGCTAAAATAATACATTCGATACGCTGCTCATATTCAACTACGAGTGATCGAAAGTGTAAATTTCTAGAATTTCGAATAATTTCATTTGTCAAGGCATCATTCCCACGAACCATGCCTACATTCAAAACGCTTGATGTTGCCCAGTACGGGTGAAAACGGTAACGGTATCCTACCATTCCGTTCCAGCTTGTCGAAGGTAAATCTAAATCAGCCAAGCTAAAATCTTTTCCTATTTGATCGCGACCACCAAGGTCACCAAGGAATTGGGTAGCTCCACCACCAAACATAATTTCTTTCTTATTCAACGACCAATTTCGCTGAGTATTGAAATTCGTATGTTGACCATATGTAAATCCTGCGGCCAAAAGGAGTACTAGACCAGTTAATAATTTCATCGTTCCGTTTTAATTACGATTTATTCTAGTGTATAATCTCTACGAAAATAGGCATGTTTCAAGTTTTTACCAAACTTGTTTGGAACATTTTATTAAAACCCTACTGTTGATGAAGATATCCACCTGTTCATCTATTAAACGAATTCAACCTTAGAAGGTTGGCTCAAGGCTCATAGAAAGCAATTGCTTTCTCTCGCCTTTTTCGTTCATTGCGATGATTTTTGTAATAAACACTGGACTTCCGACATTATAACGCTTCAAATTTGCGCAGATATACGATGGGATTCTACTCCCAGATACGCGATCAACGGTACTTCCTGCACCGTTGTCATATTGGATATCATAAGAAATAACTTGGTAGCCATTATTGCAATGAATCATTCCTGCAGAACAAATTTGTAAAACAGAAATTCTTCCGGAAAAAACTCCCGCAATATTGGGCATCGTTCTCGCTATCTTTTTCTCTACAACAGGAATTACAACAGGGGCTGACTTAACGGGTTCGATTTCAATGTTTTCTTCGGCTAATACTTCTGGTTTCAATTTAGTATTATCATCGACCTTGTCAGTGCTTACTGTACTTTCTATTTGTTTCTCAACTACAACTGTTGGTATTTCCTCTGATTCTGCTGTTGGGACTTCAGCGATAGTACTTTCAAAGGACTCTATCGTTGCGTGATCAGTCGAAACTTGAGTCGCAGGAATTGCTTGTATTTGACTTAAAGTAGTGTTGTTATCATATGTTTCATTTTTGGGGTTCATTCGAACGGCCGATACGACCATTGTTACCATTGCGATTCCAACTGGCCCGTAGAACCAGATGGATTTCCAAATAGGGATTTTCGCAGCAGCTGTTTCTTTCAAAATGTAATTGAAATTTTGCCTCTGTCGAATCGCCTCAGAATTCATCGGTTCACGGTCCAAAGTGGTGTTTGTTTTTTTCATCACGTTTTTATTTCAAAAATTGTTTTTTCAGTCTTTCCAACGCTCGGAAGGTTTTTACTTTGGCATTATTCTCTGTTACATCCAGAATTTCACCAATTTCTCTATATGAGCGTTTCTCAAAATACCGAAGCTCCATTAATTGAAGATCTGGTTCGCGGAGCTCGGCAAGGCATCGAAAGAGTTTATCTTTATCCTCAACCAAGTCATCGTCATCGAATTCATCGGTAATATTGATAAGATGAACTGTATCCATATTGACTGTACGTTTTGCTTTGCGATCACGAAAACTCTGGTAAAGTTCGCTTTTCGCAATTCTGTACAACCAAGATGAAAAAGGTACACCTCTAAATTCATACTTGTGCAAGTTGCTAAGCGCTTTGATGAAGACTTGAGAAGTCACATCGAAGGCTTGCTCTTGATCGTCCATCCGTTGATAGACGTACCGAAATATCTGTTCGTGATACTTCGTGTACAGTGGACCGAATCTCTCCGGATCCTTCTTCGCTTCCGAGATCCAATCACGCTCTTGCAGGAGCGTAGATTTCGTCTGGTGGTAAATGGGGTTCACTGCCATAGGTTCTGGTTTTAATTGTTCTAGTTTGGTTTAAAGCTTGCAGGCTTTGTTCTATAACTCCGCCTACTCGACTTCGTTACAATAAAAACGCCAAACTTTCCAATTTAGTATGCGCACATAGAAAATAACTGGAATTTAACACTTACCAAAATGCAGTTCTCACCGAACATTCACTAGGAATCATCGAATATTCACGAACAACTGTCGAGTATTTAAGTGATTAAGTCGAATTACACTTAACTCAATGATTAGAATGTTTTGAGAAATAAATAGATTTTGAAACAACAGAATTCAGTCGACTTATCGAGAAGGTACTGGTACCAAGAAGGTGAAACAGGACTATTTTGATACGATATAGAGTATTTCGTTTTTCCCTAAACGGTAGCGTTCTTGAATTTCTTCAGAGTAATGAGTGTCTTTATCAAACTCAACAACTGTGAATCCAGCTTTACGCAACCACTCTGGATAATCCTTTCCAAACAGGCGAACGTGATCCTTTTGCCAGAAATGTTTTTCTCGCTCTTCAGGACTTGTAATCGATGCATCCTCGTAAGTGACATCTCGATCGAGGTCTTGCGGCACTTGCATAATCCCCCAGCCTCCTGGTTTCATTACACGGTAAAGCTCGCTCATACATTTAATGGCATCATCAACATGTTCCATCACGTGATTACAGAATATTACTTCGAAGCGATTATCTTCCAATGGAATAGAATGTAAATCAAAGTGCATGTCCGCAATTGGAGAAACTAAATCTCCAGTGAGGTAATCCAAATTTTCTTGTGCTTTGAATCCTTTGTGGAAACATTGCTCTGGTGCAATGTGTAAGACTTTCAAATCTTTCGCTGTAAAAAAATCCGAGTGATTCTTTAGGTACAACCACATCAAACGATGGCGCTCCAATGTCAAATCGTACGGGCACAAAACATTTTCGCGGTGTGCAACATCCGATCCGTAGGATAAGAATTTACGAAAAGAACGCTCACAAACAGGACATTCCACGTTATTCCCTTTGTAGAGAATTGGAGCAACCTTCTTGAACGGATAACTCAATCGGATCAATAAAGGTCTTGGAAGTTTATTAAGGAGAAATTTGTAGAGCTTCTTCATGTGCTTAAATGTGAGACAAAAATAAACCGTTTTTTTGTTTTTCACGAGGACAATTCAATTTATTCCTTAGATCGGACCAAGCAATTCCCTTTTGCGTATTTTTGAAGCGATGAAAAATTGGATTCTTTTCTTTTTTATGATCGCTTGTGTGGGTTCATCTCACTCACAAGAAAAGTTGGACTCCCTCCCCTACACACTTTACAAAGAACGTGTCGTACTTTTCAGTGATTTAGGATTTAATGCAGCACCGTTTAAGCTAAAAGATAATTTCAACGGAGGCGAGACGACTCTAAAATTCAAGCACAATCTTCGATTGGCACTGGGACTTGGTGTTATGTACAAGTGGTTTTCCTTGCGAATAGGATTCGGTTTACCGGGAACACTTCGTCCTAAAAGCAGGTTCGGGAAATCACGGTTTACTGATTTAGGCATAAATTTCAATTTTAAAAAGACCTTTTGGGACATTGATGCTAGGAGCTATTCTGGATATACAATTGTTGATGCGTACAAGTGGAATGACACCTTGAACAAGCTCAACCCTAATTTGATTCGATCTGATACTCGGGCCACCAGCCTTTCTGTCAATGCATGGTATTTTCGAAACGACAATTTCAAAATGCCAGCTGTACTTGGAAAAGTGGGACATTATACACGACCTGAAGGGACATGGTATTTTAAGGGAACTCTAAATCTCTTTGGAATTGGAAATGAAAA
>NVXP01000121.1 GCA_002733985.1 Fluviicola sp.
ATCACCTGTTTTTAACACCATTCCATTAGACGTAACTGTACAGTGCATTGGAGATGTGCTATCGATGTTCGATTTAACATGGGTTGATAATTGCGATGGTACTGGAGCTGTGGTTGGCGTAGAAGTGAGTAACGGGCAGTCCTGTCCAGAAATCATCACGCGAACATGGTCTTATACTGATTCATGTGGAAATAGTACTGTGGTCTCACAAACCATTACTATAATGGATACGATAGCACCCGTTTTCAGCTTCATTCCATTAGATACAACTGTGCAGTGTATTGGAGATGTACCATTGATGTTAGATTTGACATGGGTTGATAATTGTGATGGTATTGGTACTGTGATTGGATTAGAAGTAAGTAACGGACAATCATGTCCAGAAATTATTACCAGAACATGGACATACACTGATGATTGTGGAAATAGTACAGCAGTTTCTCAGCTTATTACAGTAATGGACACGATCCCCCCAACAGCATCGAATTTACCAACATTATCAATAACTGGTGGGTCACCCTTACCGCAATTCAATGTCTTGGATGTTTTTGATGAGGCAGATAATTGTTCAAGTAATATCGTGGTAGCCTATGTTGGAGATATTAGTAATGGGACAAATTGTCCTGAGATTTTCACGCGTACATATTCTATTACGGATGAATGTGGGAATCAATCTTTCGTGACACAATTAATCAGTGTGGGAGATGCATTTATTCCAACTGCTTCGAACCCATTACCTGTGAATGTACAATGTAGTTCAAATATCCCGTCTCCAGATCCTCTCGTAGTAACAGACGAGGCGGATAATGGAGCAATTCCTATAGTTACTTGGGAAGATGATACATCAAATGGGATGAGTTGTCCTGAAATTATCGTTCGCCGTTACCGTGTTACTGACGACTGTGGAAACTTTATATTGGTATCTCAAACGATTACTGTAAATGACACAATTCCTCCGGTTTTAGACATTGCTCCTGCGGATGTTACTGTGTTGTGTCCTGGTGATGTACCAACAATGATAAGTTTAGCTTATTCTGATAATTGCGATGGAGTAGGGAGCGTGTCAGGTTTTGATAACCAATTGACAAACTCATGTGGGGGCTCGATTATTCGAACATGGACTTATGTTGATTCATGCGGAAATTCGGCAACCGTGACTCAGAATATTACAGTTAACGACACAATTCCTCCTGTTGCGGTGGCTCCAGCGAGTATTAATGTTGAATGTCCAAATGACATTCCAGTATGGGATATTTTAAGTGTTACAAACGAATCTGATAACTGCACTTTAAATCCTACTGTTAATTGGGAAGGAGACCTTAGCGATGGGTTATCTTGTCCAGAGACAATAATTAGGACGTATTCCATTACAGATGCCTGCGGAAATCAGGTGCTTGTTGAGCAATTAATTACAGTGAATGACATAACACCACCAACTGCGAGCAATCCAACAACAATATCCGTTCCTAGTATCAATGATGTTCCATTACCGGATCCGCTTGTGGTGAGTGACGAAGCAGACAATTGTACGTTGTACCCTGTAGTGACTTGGGTGAGTGATGTGTCTGATGGGAATATTTGTGACTCAGAAGAGATAACAAGAACTTATTCAATAATGGACGAATGCGGAAATGAAACATTTGTAACTCAATTAATCATTATTCTTACTACACCAGCTCCAATTGATGCAGGTCCAGATCAAACAATTTGTTTAGGCGATTCTGTTTCTATTAATGTAATTAATCCATTGAATGCCAACCTAACTTGGTCACCAGCATTACCCCTTCAACCATTTAGTCCAATACAATCGCAAACATATACTGTAACAGCTGATTATTATGGATGCATTTCTACTGACGATGTGTCAATATTCATCGCAACACCTCCAACAGTGAATTTTACAGCGGATATTTTAACTGGATGTGAACCTCTACAAGTGGAATTCACAAATTTGACAACTGCTCAAAATGGATTCTCAAATTGTGAGTGGACGATCAATGGAGAAACAATTTTTGGGTGCGATATGGTGTCTTACCTTTTCGAAAATGCAGGAACGTATGATGTTTCATTGTCGGTGACAACTATAGAAGGGTGTACATCAACGCAAACGTTTTTTGATTATATCAATGTCTATGAAGTTCCATTGGCTCAGTTTTCAATGAACCCAAATTCCATTTCTTCGTTCGATAATGTTGTTCAATTTTCAAATAATTCAATCAATGCAGATTTATATGAATGGGATTTTGGAGATCAATCTGCAATCTCAACGTTAGAAAATCCTAACCACACGTATAATAACGTTGGAAATTCAATATACACTATTACGCTTTGGGCGTATGAAGAACATTTTGGATGTGTTGACTCAATACAAATGAGTTTAGTTGGAACAGAAGAGTTAATCTATTATGTACCCAATACATTTACACCAGATGGAGATACGTATAATGAAACGTTCCAACCCGTATTTACAGAAGGATATGACCCCTATGATTTTCATCTATTAATTTTCAATAGGTGGGGAGAAATTGTCTTTGAGTCTTTCAATGTCGAAATTGGTTGGAATGGGTTGTATAGAAGCACATTAGCTCAAGACGGAACATATACATGGAAAATTGAATTTAAAGAGACGATGACCGATAAAAGACACACGGCTGTAGGACATGTAAATATTATTCGTTAGCAATAAAGGATTAATTCACCCTGCTGTAATGTTAATTGGCTGGTGTACAGGGAGATGAGAGTGTTTGAGTAAGTGAATTAAACATTTCGGTTAAAGAACAGTAAGAAATTCGTAAATTCATGTTCGGATTGAAAAATTTAGTCGTTGGAATTACTTGGTCATATACTGTTTAATAGGTTATTAAAGATTTGTTTGATCTTTGGTTTCGCACTGTTTCATACTGTTAGTTCTTCTCAAGTTCAAGAGTATGAGAGCTACAGAAAGAAACTGAGCGAACTTTCTGGTAAAGAAAAACTGGCGTATTACTCTGAAGTAATTAAAAAACTGGAGGGGAATTCTGTAGTCTTAAGCGAGAGAATTCTCCAAGATGCAATTGAAGATAGTAAAGCTCAAAACGACAGTTTGAGACTGATAAGGTTTCATCGAAGTATGGGAGGAGTACAACATCGATTATCACAGTATGAATCTTCATCCACTCATTTTTATAGATCGATTGAATATGCCCGCGAATTTGGGGATGAGGTTGAGCTGAATAAATCAAAGGTTAGCATGACCTCGGTTTATTTGTACAACAGAGAATATGATAGAGGAATTACAAACCTAAAAGAAGCAATAGACTTTTTAAAGAATCGCGATGAAAATGAAGTTTTAGGTATTGCCTACTCAAATTTGGCAAATTTGTATCGTGAAAAGGGAGAATTTGATTTAGCTATTGCGTTCGGTAAAGAAGCAATAAAAATTCAACTAAAAACTAAAGACAAGAGACATCTAGCAATTTCTTATGCGAACCTTGGAAGTGTTTATTCTTATCAGAATCGTTTTAAGGAAGGTCTTGTCTATTTAGATAAAGCCAACGAAGTTTTAACAAGTTTGAATTCAAGAATGGAGTTGACATTTCTTTACTTGGAATACTCCAAAGTGCACCAAAAACAAGAAGCATATTCGCAAGCAGGCATATATGCAAATTTAGCATTGGAGCTAGCTAGAAATGAGAAGTCATTGGATTTTCAAGCAAGGGCGTTGAATCAGCTTGCACTAATTGATTACGAGCAAAGAAAATTCGAAACGTCGATTGAATATTTAATCCAGCAAATGGTACTGCAAGGGGATATCAATAAAGACTTGCAGAGTAAAAAAGTCCGTGAAACTTCTGCTGTTTACAGTGTCTATGAAGCCGAACGTCGCTCGGTTAAGTTGAAGCATCAGGTCACTTTGGAAAAAAATAGATTTAAGTTAATGCTCATCGTAGCGATAGCCGTATCGTTGCTCTTTGTTTTGATGATAATAATGTGGGCCCGAATAAGAGCAAAAAACCGAGTGCTATTTGAGCAGAGTATTAAAAGGATGCCCCCAACTTTAGAAAAGGTCAAAGTTGAATTGGAAGATGATTCTGAAAAGTATGAAAAGCTATATAAGGATATTTTAGTGCAGTTTGAGGAGAAAAAAGTCTACCTCGACTCTACTTTAACAATGGGTATGTTAAGCGATGTTGTCCGTTCTAATAGTAATTACGTGTCAAAAAGTATCAACGTATATTTTGGCTCGAATTTTAATTCCATGATTAATTTTTATAGGGTGAATGAAGCAAAAGTTCTGATTGAAAATGGAGCATTGGCAACGTATACCATGGAAACTATTGCTGCTAAATGTGGATTTACTTCCTTATCTGTATTTAATCGTTCGTTTAAAAAAGAAACGGGAATTACACCTACCTATTTCAATAAGTCTTTGATCGCAGGGTCCAATTCAAAATAATTCATTTTTACAGGAAAGTATGTACCATAAAGGCTTTGTCTTTTGGTCATTTCATGAAATGCGGATATAACTTCATTATTTGAGGAGTGATATGCTCCACTTTTGCTCTGAACATTTTTAAACTAAAACTATGAAACAGAGTAAACCTCTAATGAGAGTATTAGCAACTATATGTTGTGGATTCTTCTTTTCAAATTCAAATGCTCAAACGCCAGTAGCAGATAATGGTGCTTTGTCCGTGAGCGGAACACATATTGTAAACGAAGCAGGAAATAGTGTAAGCTTCGCTGGGAATAGTATTTTCTGGTCCAATTCAGGATGGGGAGCCGAACCTTTTTACAATGCAAGTGTGGTAGGTTGGCTTAAAGATGATTGGGGATCCACAATTGTTAGAGCAGCAATGGGAGTAGGACCTGAAAATGGGGGATACCTATTCGATCAATCGGGTAATGAAAACAGAGTTAAAACAATTGTGGACGCGGCAATAGCTGAAGACTTATATGTTATTATCGATTGGCATTCACATGATGCGCACAATCAACAAGCAGAAGCAATTGCTTTTTTTACAAATATGGCGACCCTCTATGGTTCATATGATAATGTAATCTATGAGATATACAATGAACCAACATCATGCTCTTGGTCAAATGATGTAAAGCCATATGCAGAGGCAGTAATTGCCGCTATTCGTGCGATTGATCCAGACAATTTAATTATTGTAGGTTCTCCAACTTGGTCTCAGGATGTAGATATTGCTTCCCTAGATCCGATTACTTCATCAACAAACATTGCCTATACAATTCATTTTTACGCTGGAACACATGGTACATGGGAGCGTTCAAAAGCACAAATTGCAATTGATAATGGTATTGCATTGTTTTGTACTGAATGGGGTACGGTAAATGCAAATGGAGATGGTGCAGTAGATGCGACTTCAACAGAAGAGTGGATGACATTTTTCTGTGATAACAGCATAAGCCATGTAAATTGGCATATCCATGATAAACCAGAAGGGTCGGCAGCAGTTTGGCCAGGAACATCACCTACAGGAAWCTGGACCGCAAATGATTTAACTCCTTCAGGAACTCTAGTGAAAAGTATTATTAGTGGTTGGCCTGCTMGAAACTGTGAAGGTAGCGCAGGACTAGAGATCAATGAGGAACTAATAGTTCAGTTGCATCCAAATCCAGTTAATGACAAATTAACTGTTGARGTTGTAGGAAGCTTTAATGTGATTATTTCTGATGGAACAGGAAGAACGGTTAGAATGGAAAAAGGAAATGATGTACTGAATATTGATACGCAAAATTTACTTTCTGGTACTTACATCGTAAAAATTACGAGCGAAACTGGAAGTGCGCAGTCTAAGTTGATAAAGCTCTAAAGGTGCGGGTAATCTCTAAAAGTTAGAGGATTTATCAGTTAGGTGCCCTGTTGAGTAGTCGGGGCACCTTTCTATTTTTCAGATGAACTGTCATGGACGTCAATTTACCGAATAATTAATGAGGAAAATTGAGTGCTTTCTGGCCTGTACAACATGTAGTACAATTCCTTAAAATCATAAGATTATGAAAAATTTTAATTCAAAAATAGTACTCATCATGCTGCTATTGGCAACTTGTGTGTTTGATACTAGCGCGCAATCACCGGTAACGACGCATGGTGCACTTTCTGTTACAGGAAATAGAATTACTAATCAATATGGTGATACTGTAAGTTTTGCAGGTAACAGCATGTTTTGGAGTAATACAGGGTGGGAAGGGGCTCCGTTCTATAATACTTCGTGCGTTGATTGGCTACAATCAGATTGGAATACAACGATTGTTAGAGCAGCAATGGGAGTAGAAGAGAATGGAGGGTATTTGATGGATGTCACCAATAAAACAAGACTTAAAACGGTAGTGGATGCAGCTATAGCAAATGACATGTATGTTATTATTGATTGGCACTCGCATCATGCTGAGAGTTATCAATCCCAGGCAATTGCGTTTTTTCAAGAGATGGCAACGCTCTATGGAGGATACGACAATGTGATTTACGAGATTTACAATGAGCCATTGCAAGTTTCTTGGAGTAATACAATTAAGCCTTATGCCACGGCAGTCACTGCTGCTATTAGAGCAATTGATCCAGATAATTTAATTGTGGTGGGAACACCAACATGGTCGCAAGATGTAGATGTTGCATCATTGGACCCGATTACAGGATATTCAAACATAGCCTACACATTACATTTTTATGCAGGTACTCACGGTCAATCATTGAGAAATAAAGCCATTACCGCTATGAATAATGGAATTGCATTGTTCGTGACTGAATGGGGGACTGTGGATGCAAGTGGAAATGGTGCCGTTGCAACGACTTCAGTTAATGAATGGACCACTTTTATGTGTCAGAATAAACTCAGTCATTGTAATTGGTCGATTAATGATAAAAATGAAGGCGCTTCGGCACTAGTCGTTGGTACTTCACCTAGTGGGAATTGGTCGTCAAATGACTTAACAGCATCAGGAACATTGGTGAAATCGATCATTCAAACGTGGGATGCTAATTGCAGTGCTCAGGTCACTTTGGCAAATAATGATGCAGGGATTTCAACAGTTTCTTCCCCATCAGGGACAATCTGTTCAGATTCGATTCAACCATCCATTGTACTGAATAACTACGGTAATTTAGATTTGACTTCAGCAACGATAAACTATAATATTGATGGTGGACCTAATGTGACATATATATGGAATGGAAATTTGACAACAGGGCAATCAATTATTGTGAACCTTCCTTCTCAGACTGTTTCCCCTGGAACGCATACTTTTAATGCATTTACAGTGTTACCGAATGGAGTAGTCGACTCTGTAGGTGGGAATGATTTAGGTTCAGCCGGATTTACTTCGAACGGTGGAGGGACAATGGTTGAGCTTATTTTGTCTACAGATTGTTGGGGTAGCGAGGTATCTTGGGTATTGGAAGATGATTCTAACAACCAAATTGATACTGGAAGTGGATATAGCAATAATTCAAACGGAGAGGTAATAACAACGCAATATTGTTTAGCTGATGATTGCTATAACTTTACCATCAATGATTCATATGGTGATGGAATGAATGGAATGCTATTTGGCTGTTCTATTAATGGTTCATACCATATTCTTAATTTAGAAACAGGGGACACATTGGCTTCGACGCTAGCTGTTGATGCTGCATATGCGTATCAGGAATTGAACTCTTTTTGCCTGTCATCAGGGCCCGCTTGCTCATTGACGGCAACTTCGAATGTTGTAAACGAGTCGTGTGTAGCAATGAATGATGGAGCAATTACAGTCACGCCATCAGCAGGAGTAGGACCATATGTTTTCACTTTAGGAAGTAGCACGAATACAACAGGAGTTTTTGATAACCTAACACCTGGTTCACACTCTGTTTCTGTTACAGATGGGAATGGTTGTCAGACAACGCTCCTTGAATCTGTATCTGCTGCATCTTCGTTTGGGAGTGTAGATTCTGATCAATCAATTTGTGTTGGGAATCAAGTTTCTATTGGTGCATATGGAGGAACATCATTTGCTTGGTACCAAGGAGGTGGTCAAATTGATAATGGAAGCTCCACAATTGTTTCTCCATCAGTAAGTAGTACATATAATGTTGATATCACAAATGGAAACTGTACAGAATCGTATTCCATATTGGTGAATGTTAACAGTGTACCAGATGCAACATTTACAAGTGTAGACTTTTGCCAAAATTCAAACAATTTGATTTCGAACGTAGCTACTTCTGGAGGGATCTTTTCCTACAATGGCTCAGATGGTTCAAGTATAAATACAACTAACGGAATCATAACAAATGCGGTCTCTGGAACAAATTATTCGATAACATATGCAGTAACTGATGCGAATGGATGTTCGAGTCAGTTCTCACAATCCGTTAATGCAATTGCAAGTCCTCAAATAGATGCAGGTATCGCACTATCTACATGCAGTGGAGGAACAGTTATACTTACCGCAATAAACCCTGATAATGCACAAGTATCATGGGATAACAATGTTACTGACAACGTAGTTTTTACACCAGCTTCATCTCAAAATTATACAGTTACAGCAATTCAAAATGGCTGTTCATCTACCGATGTTGTTTTGGTTCAAGTATTGCCTTTACCAACTATTGATGCTGGAAGTAATATCCAAATTTGTTCAGGGAATCAGGCTGTATTAATGGCATTAAATCCTGATGGGGCCCAAGTTACATGGGACAATGGTGTTGTTGATAGTGTGCCTTTTACACCAATTTCATCTCCTTTGACATATACCGTTACAGCCGACTTGAATGGATGTATTGCATCTGATATCGTTGTTGTCACAATGATAAACACTCCTAGTGTAAATGCAGGAATGAACCAAGTTGTTTGCGAAGGGGAAACGATTGTGTTGATTGCAAATAATCCCGATAATGCAAATATTACGTGGGATAATGCTGTTATTGATAACGTAGCTTTTACACCAGTTTCATCACAAAACTATACCGTTACAGCAACTCAAAATGGTTGCTCGTCAACAGATGATGTTTCGGTTCAAGTAACACCTTTACCCTTTATTGGTGCGGGGAATAATTTCGAAATTTGTGCAGGGAATCAGGCCGTATTAAGCGCATTAAATCCTGATGGAGCGCAAATAGTATGGGACAATGGTGTTATTGATAATGTACCTTTTGTGCCAACATCATCTCCATTAATATGTACGGTTACAGCTGAATTAAATGGTTGTAGCGCAACTGATACCGTAGTTATTACAACGATAAATCCTCCAAGTGTAAATGCGGGAATGGACCAAGTTATTTGTGTAGGAGAAACGATTACTTTGACCGCAGATAACCCTGATAATGCGAACATTTCATGGGATAATGGTATCCTTGATGGTGTGTTGTTTAGTGTTCAGAATGGAACAACTACTTATACGGCAACGGCTGAGTTAAGCGGATGTGTGTCAACTGATGTGGTGATCATTAATGGTGCTGCTGTCCCGATTGTTTCAGGTATTGTTACGCATGATGACGGAACAAATTCTGGGTCTATTGATGTGACAGTCGTTAGTGCTTATACTATTGTCTCTACTAGTTGGTCGAACTTTGAAACAACGGAAGACATAGATAATCTTGCGGCTGGTACGTATTCAATTGTGGTTGAAGATGAAAATGGATGTGAAACGACTGAAACATTTGTTGTTAACACGTCTGTAGGAATTTCTTCACAAGAATTAAGTTCCTTGTTAGTGTACCCTAATCCTGCAAGAGAAACAATCAATATTGAATATGAAGGAGAATTTCAAGTGAAAATTCTTGACGCTCGTGGAAGAGTTTTGATTGAAAAAAGAGGTGTGGATATGATTTCCATTGATGTATCAGTATTGACTTCTGGAGCCTATATTTTGTGGTTAGAAAATTCAGGTAAAATGATAAAGGTTACAAAAGTTTAAAAGAGAATCTCAAGATGACATGATATAATAGTTTTTGCATAGTTATCTATATCATTGATTTAAAGTTAGATTCATTTTGAGATTAGGTTGCTGTGGTAATACGTTTAAAAGTATAGTTTCGTATAGTTCAATATTGTAGCAACCGTTTATTAGAGAGGGCATTGTGGCCCTCTCTTTTATTGTCAATTCCTAAATTGACTGGGGCCATAATTAATACGACTTATGAGGAGGATTAGATTTGATCTAACGAATCGAAACTATATGAAAACTTCCTTTTTTATTTTGGTGCTACTTACAAGCATATTTAATTCCTGGTCACAATGTGATACACCTTCACCGCCCGTATCGAATGTTGATTGCTCAACAGTATCTCCCAGTGATATTATTAGTGGTGGTAGTGTGAATAGTGGTGAGGTTAAGTACTTTACAGGAAGTAACCCATCTAACTTGGCTGTCAGTACGGGAGGTGTGTTATATATCTGCGCAGATGTGAATTTAAGCATAGGCTCAGGGTCAAACTTACTTTCAATGAATGGAGGAACTCTTGTGATTTCTTCATGTGCGTCCGTAACATTAAATGCAGGCGCTTCTCCAACATATATTAATTCGGGTTGTCAAATTGTAAATTATGGAACACTAAATATCACACAATCCGGTTCATACATTCGTATAGATAATGGCGCAAAATTGTTCAATTATGCAAATTTAAATATGGAAGGGATAACGTTTTTAAGAGATGGCTCCATAATTAATGATAACCAAAACAATCATTCTTATATCGAAGTGTTAACAATGAGAATGGGAAGCGGAGGGTCTACACAATATGCATTGTCTACTTCTAAAGTATGTCTCTCAGAAAATTCCTGTTTGGAAAATAGTGTTCTTGTCAATGGAACCAGTTCCAATTGGTTGGATTATGGTGGTGGATTGGGGGGAGCACGCTTGTATGGGACAACCAATTTAACAGGGAATTCAGGCTCAGTTTCGAATGATAGTGAGATTAACGTATGTACTACGGATAATGATACTCGTTGGGGGAGCACTTCTTATTCCGCTGTTGGAAACATTACAAGTTGTACAGCATGTTTGCTTATCACACCGTGCATTAATATACTGCCTATTGAAATGTTATTTCTTACAGTTGAACAAGTGAATAATAATGTTGAGCTAACGTGGGGTACGAATAACGAATATGATATGGACCGGTTTGAAATAGAGCGATTAACAGCTGAAGGGGAGGAGTGGGGAACTCTGGGAGAGGTCGAATCAATAGGGACTTCAGTTGGGGAATCAGATTATTCCTTTATTGATAATTCCCCTTCTGTTGGAATGAATTATTACAGGTTAAAGCAGTTTGACACGGATGGTCAATTTGAGTATTCAACAATGAAGTCGGTTGATCTGATTGTGAATACAACACAAGTAAGTCCAAATCCTTCGTCAGGTATTTTAAATATTATTCCTCCTAATAGTATTCGGAATATTGAGATTCAACTGACTGATATGCAAGGTCGAGTTGTGTACGAAACGTTTCGTCCTGAATCCACAAAAATTTCACTTGATCTAAACGGTGAGTATCAGGGAGTATTTATTTTGAGAATTGTTGCGGAAGGTTACAGCTCCTTTCATCACGTTATTTTTCAATAACAATTATAATTAGAAGAGCTTTTATTGAAATCGCTTTCTCTGTGAATAACTAGTTTCTGTACCAATATTTCTAGATTCGTAGAAGCAATTATGTCAATGACAGGTGGTCTAGGGCGCACGACTGTAGCAGGATCGAACAAACATTTCTTGACTGCGTTAATTTCGTAAGGTGTTATTTGATTTGAATAAATTCGATTGCACTTTTTGAAAAAGGATTCAGAACACGAATGCGGTAGATCTGATCCCCATATATAGAAAGTTGATGTAGAAATTCCAAAAATCCGAACTGACTTTTCGATATGAACGAAATCTTTCACTCGTTCAATGGTCTTTACGATTTCTTTTTTGATAATTGCATTTTGTTCGAGAAGTTATCCGTTGTTTGGGCAATTGAAACAACAGTATTCACTAATCTCCCGTATGCATAAAACATAGGCGGATATTGATTGAGTGTTTGGATTAGTTCGGTATGATCGTCAGCTATTTTATTGATTTCAGACCCAGAGTATCGATACATATACTCATGTTTCCAATGATGAATATTGGTTCTAGGAATGGTGTTTTGATATTTTGGAGGTAGTAATCCATAATGGACTAATTCTTTGGGTGAAGTGTGGTATGATTGTCTCGTCAGAACTTAAAATTCAAAAGTAAGAGGTTGAATTGGAATTGTTTACGTATGTTTATCAATAGTTGTCCAACAGGTGCATAGGCTAAACTGCCCGTATCAGTCTAGCCAAATCGTTGTAGCACATTGAAAAAAGAAATAGGAATTGAAAACAAAACTAATATACTTACTTCCTACCCTATTCTTTGCAGCCTGCTTAGGAAATAAGGAAACAGAAATTACTCCTAGTCTACTATACCCGCAGCCCCAAACAATTGAATTAAACAATGAAGAGGGGTACACACTAAACACGGTAACAGGAGACACTATACAACCCATTATTTTAGAAAGCGGTGATACCCTAATTACAGGCATACCCATTCCAGCTCAAGGAAAAACCATACATCCTGACAGTGTTTCCCAACCAAAAGTTGTTCAGTTAATAGGACCAGACAGCGTTATAAACGCACACCTTAACACACACAAAATACCAAATGACCTAACCGTCATACCGGTTAACAAAGACTCACTTATTACCCTTTTAGTTGGAGAAATAGCTAAAAAGGACACTCTTCATTATATATTAAACAGTATTGGAGACACTATTCCGACGGGTATACCTATTCCTGCTCAAGGCAAAAAGGTGCCCACGATCCAACCAAAATCGAAAAAAGCTTTAGTCCCAAGGATTAAAGATATCGTCATTAACAATTTGCAATACTTAGATGTGAATCAAGGCATGGCTTCCTCTTACGTCTTATCAACCCTAGAAGATAAAAGGGGAAACCTTTGGTTTGGGACTAATGGCGGAGGGGTGAGTATGTACAACGGAGAATCGTTTACCCATTTTACTCAAAAAGAAGGATTAAGTAATAATTACGTCTTATCAATGCTTGAAGATAAAAGCGGAAACCTTTGGTTTGGAACCAATGGTGGAGGTGTGAGCATGTACAACGGAGAATCGTTTACCCATTTTACACAAAAAGAAGGATTAAGTAGTAGTATCATCTTTTCAATCCTAGAAGATAAAAGGGGAAACCTTTGGTTTGGAACTGGTGGCGGAGGGGTGAGCATGTACAGCGGAAAATCCTTTACCCATTATACTGAGAAAGAAGGATTAAGTAATAATATCGTCTTATCAATGCTTGAAGATAAAAGCGGAAACCTTTGGTTTGGAACTTATGACGGAGGGGTAAGCATGTACAACGGGGAATCGTTTACCCATTTTACGGACAAAGAAGGGTTAAGTAATAATTACGTTAACTCAATCCTAGAAGATAAAAGGGGAAACCTTTGGTTTGGAACT
>NVXP01000122.1 GCA_002733985.1 Fluviicola sp.
CCAACGAATCCAACGAATCCAACGATCCAACGATCCAACGAATCCAATCATCCAACGAATCCAACTCATCCAATCATCCAACTCATCCAATCATCCAATCATCCAACTCATCCAACTCATCCAACAAATCCAACCAATCCACCCCCCAACAATCACTTCAACGGCATCAATGAATCTACTGAAACCAAATCAGCTTTAAAGTCCATGATCCTCATCGTATGCAATAAACCATCCTTAACGAGATTTGATTCGACAGGAAGTTTGGAAGGCAAAAGCAATCCATTGTACTCCTTGTAATCTTGGAAATAGGTCGCTCCTGAAATAAATCGGAACATGTCTCGCACGGTATATTCGATCTTCACAATTCGTTTACTTTCTGAATCGATCCAAATCAAGTATTGATCAACGTCCTTTTGAGCTTCAATGGTGTTCCAAGAAGCGATAATGCCTTCTGTTTTTACTCCGTCAATGATTTTCTCTCCAAGGTAATCAATGCTCGTAGCTTCCTGAATTCGACTTGGAAACTCAATGAAATATTGATACGTCGGAAGCCAGAATTTCATGTCTTCGTTTTTCTTCGCCGACAGGTTTCCATCCTTGTCTTTGTGATAGGTTTCCCACGATTGAAGTCCCCAGATATTCCCTTTTTCTTTTCCACTTAATATTTCAAGTTGACCATTAAATGTTTTGGGTGCATAATTTAGCGACAAGCTGAATTTCTGTTCTTTGTACGGGTGAGCTTGTTTGCCAATGAATCCATAAAATTCATCTTCAAAAGTCACATGATACGTTTGGATACTGTCCCAATTGGAAATTCCATGAGCAATTCCCATTTCTTCCATCAGTTGTTGCGCTTTTTCTGGGTTAGAATTCGAATTCTCTTTATCTGTTCGCAGATCAGCTAGCTTAAAAACGTTGACACATCCAGAAAACACAGTAATTCCAATAAGTAGGAGGCTTAGTCTAGTTAGGTTTTTCATCATTTCATTGATCGATTTTGAATCTCTCCAGGGATTTATTAACCAAGGATGAAACTCGTTTTTTTCCTTAGACGAAGATAGTTCGATTAGCATTCATATTATTCAAACTTTTTACGATCTACCAAATGTTAGTGCTATGAGTACAAAGGCTATTTTAGAAACAAATTCGGGTTTTACCTTTATCACATCTCTATGAAACGTCTTTTACTAGCCATAATCTTATTTACATCGATTCATTCATCGAATGCACAAAGTCCAATTGAGGTTGGGAATAAATTTCAGATTGATTCTGACGTATTAGATGAAGAAAGAGAGCTTTGGATTGGTCTGCCGCTTTACTATGATTCAACGGTAGCGTATCCAGTTATTTATGTCTTGGATGCTGAATGGCAGTTTGATATCACGCTGGCAATGACGAAAGAACTCGCGTCCAACGATAAAATACCAGCTCATATTGTTGTTGGAATTCCGCATGTTGATCGCGTCCGTCGCTTTAATGATCTGACGTTCACAGGAACTGAATTGCGTTCAGACGGCACACTTGATTCAACCTTAGTCGACTTTTTTGGTCCAGATAAAACTGGGGGAGGAAATCAATTCTACGATCATCTAGTTAAAGAAGTTTTACCCTTTGTTGAGAGCAAGCATAAAACGAATGGATTTGATGTATTCATTGGTCATTCCTTGAGTGGTCTGTATGGAGCTTACCTTATCTCCAAAGATGGGCCATTCGATGCTTTCCAATTATACGACCCGAGTATTTGGTACAATGGTGGAGATGTTATCGATTCTCTTGCGGAAAATCTTCCCGTGGAGTTTAATTCGAACGTTTTCATGAGTACCGCCGCAGGAGGGAAAGAGAAACAGCAGTACAATGTCGATACGCAAGAGAAGCTTCATAAATTCCTGAGTAAACGAGGGATTAATTCTGAATTAGTCGTCTACGAAAACGAAGGTCATGGAACAGTGAGATTGCCAAGTTTGATTGATGGATTATCGCATCTCTACGATGGATTTTCAATTGGTTTCATCATGCCCTCGGATAAAATAACTGTCTCAGATGCCCACGCACATTACGCAGCGTTTTCTAAAAAAGTAAGTTATGAATTTAGCTGTCCAGAGGGTGCGTATCGTTGGATTGGGCACGCAAATCATTCGCAAGGAAATTGGGCAGAGGCGATTAAAGCATATAATTTTTGTCAGCATTTGTTCACTGAAGATCCACTTTTTCAAAAGGAAGCCGCTGAATCCTATTTCGGGATAGAGGATTACGCACGAAGCTTGAGCTTTTATGGAAAGTGGTTGGTTTTGGAACCTGAAAATGAAGACGTAATTCAAAAAATCGAAGAACTGAAACGACTGATAAAGAAATAGCATTGCCACTCAAACCGATGTCCAAGGTGTAATTGCGTGCATGAATGCCTGAGGTTTGTTAGCACTTTCCAATAGTAAGCAATTCTTGAAGTGAACCACAGCTTTTTTGTGATTGGAATGGCTCCATCGGCATGAGCTTGCTTGAATAAAGGAGTCCAATACAACTGTAATACTGCTATATTTGTTCCAATCTCAGTTATCAAAAACGCCAATGATGATGAATATTCTCCTTATAGAAGATGAATTAAGTGTATCCTCATTTATTAAAAGGGGGCTAGAAGAACAGGGCAATAAGGTCGTTCCTGCTTTTGATGGCATAACGGGATTGAAAATGGCGAGGCAGAATGATTTTGACTTAATTCTATTAGATGTTGTAATGCCCGGAATGAATGGAATTGAAGTCTGCGATAAACTGAAAAACCATTATCAAATTCAAACTCCCATTCTAATGTTGACCGCACTCGGAACGACTGACGATATCGTTACTGGACTCCAAACGGGAGCGGACGATTACTTGTCCAAGCCATTCAAATTCAAGGAACTCCTTGCTCGAATTAATGCGCTTAATCGAAGATCATCACAGAGGCTTGAAAATAACGCGCAAATGTTGACTGTGTCGGATTTAAAAATGAATTTAAGGGCAAAGGAGGTTTATCGCGGCGAAACGGAAATTACACTTACGGCTAGAGAATTTAAGCTTCTGGAATACCTCTTAAAGAACAAAAATAGAGTCGTTTCCAGAATTGACATTCTTGAAAATGTATGGGAAGTTGATTTTGATTTGGGGACGAATGTAATTGATGTGTATATCAACTATTTAAGAAAGAAAATTGAACTTGGCTTCTCCTCAAAAATCATTAAAACGGTGATTGGAATGGGCTATGTCATAAAAGAACAATAAATGACAATAAGCACACGTCTCGCTCTCACGTACTCGATTATCGCGAGTTCAATTTTTGTTGTATTTGGAATAAGTGTATTTGTTTTTTCCTCAAATTACGGTCAAGATAATTTTAAGCAAAGACTGAAGCAGCGTGTATTGGTGACCGAAAAAATGTTTTTGGAAAAAGAAACGTTTAGTCCAAGGGAATTGGAAAAAATAACAAACGAGTTTCTTCACACGCTACCTCAAGAAACGGAGGAAGTTATAAAAATAACATCAAACAAAACTCCTGATTTCAAACACACTTATTCACAGAAAGTGAGAAGTAAATTCCTTACTACAAAAGAATACCATTACACAGAAAAAGAGGTTCAAGGAATGAGCCGAATTTTCACCGTCAATGGAATAAAATATGTAATAGTTGTAACTGCTGTTGATGAAATTGGGCTTCAGAACCTATCCTTTCTTCGGAGAAGAATAATTCTCCTAATCTTAATCGGAATACCCATAATTTTCATTGGAGGATTTCTAATTACACGAAGAGCGTTATTACCACTCTCGAAAAAAATTGGAAAAGCCAATTCTATCAGTGCTTCCAATTTACATCAACGCCTGAACGTCCAGAACCCAAACGATGAAATAGGGAAATTAGCGATTGCGTTTAATAATTTATTGGACAGATTAGAAACGTCATTTGAATCTCAAAAAGCATTCATTTCAAATGCTTCGCATGAAATAAACACACCTTTGACTTCCATAATCGGGGAAGCGGAAGTCACTATAAGTAAGCCAAGAACGGAAAAAGAGTATGTACAGTCTTTAAGGGTGATTCTTAGTGAAGGTGAAATGCTGAGTAACACAACAAAAAACCTCCTTCAACTCTCGAAGATTACTGCGAATGAAGGAAATTTAAATTTCACTCAAATCAATTTCACTCAATTTATTTACTCAATAAAAGAAAGCTTCGATTTTTTTAATCCCGACAATCAAATTTCAATAGAAAACGCTCCAATGGAGAAAGGCGATAAGCTCATCGTCTTTGGTAATCAGGCATTGTTAATGACAGCAGTTATTAATCTTTTGGATAATGCGTGCAAGTTCTCTAGTAATAAAGAAGTGGTCGTAAAGTTATTTTCGGATGGCAACTCGGTGTGTCTTACAATTATTGATAATGGAATAGGTATCGCAGAAAATGATTTGGATAAAGTAAATAATCCTTTTTTTAGAGGTATTAATGCTTTACAGATTAGAGGTTCTGGTATTGGATTGTCATTAAGCTCCCAAATTATTCAACTTCACAACGGTACATTGGAGTTTCAGTCCCAATTGGAGAAAGGAACGAATGTCCTCGTGAAACTTCAACGTTTTTCCAATTAGATTTTAAATTCTAATCTCATTTTAATGTTGCTCTTATTTCTTTCTAATAAAATGCTGTTATCATTACATCTTCAAATCGAGAGCTAATATCATAACGGTTTCAATAAGTGTCCTTGAGGAATTCAACAAACGGCACCTATTAGCATGGGATTTATGAAAACGCTATTCCGAATTAAGAATTCTAGTATGGGAGATGTGCAATTAAATTCAGAGTACAATTTTTTAGTGCTTTTAGACTTTTCTGAAGCTTCATATATTTCTTTGAAGTTCGCTATTACACTGTCAAAACAAGTTGGCGGTAATCTTAGATTGTATCATGTAGCTGATGGTGAAGAAATGGCTAGAACTGATAACCATATTGTAGCACTTAGGTCTGTTGATCGAATGAATAATGAAATTGAAAATAAACTCAAGGCGATTGTTGAAATGATTGAAGAAGAAGGCATAAGGGTAATCTATGAGTATTCATATGGAAATGTTAAGAATAAAATCATTAATCACATCGCTACTGTAAAACCGGACATGGTAATTCTTGGGAGGAGTATACAAAATCGGGTAGGGAAAATAACAAAACATTTCTTGAAGGCGTACTCAGGTTGTGTACTTATCACAGGAGTGGAGTCTGAGTTTAGTCCAAATATGAACATCTCTTTGGCTTGTTCCAAAACTACTCCTGACAACTACAATCTATCTATTGTATATGGCTTACATCAATCTGTCAAGCCTCCTCTTTCAATAATTAACGTTTCGACTGATTATTCTGGTCATAAGGGCACGGAGTCCGTAGTTCCCTTACAGCATCCAAAAAAAACGGAGAGCACATTACAGTATCATCATTCTTTAAGTTCAAACGTTGCAGAAGGATTAATAGAGCACGTTTCCAAGGATAAGGTCGGAATGCTATGTATAGGGAGGAAAAAAAACAGTAATTTGGGTCTGAAAAAAATATTTTCACAATCGTCAATTCCTTCTGAAATCATTAAAAGCATCAATATTCCAATTCTGCTTCTTGCTAAAAAGTAGAGTTGAGAATTAATCAAATTAAATATCGAATTACAAATTAAAATAAAGTATGTCTAATACAAGCGAGAAATTAAACCCATTCAAGAATTTTAAATCTGATATACCTTCGAGTATAGTTGTATTTCTTGTAGCACTTCCTTTATGTTTAGGAATTGCATTGGCCTCTGGTGCTCCATTATTTTCTGGGATAATCTCTGGGATAATAGGAGGGATCGTTGTCGGGATGTTAAGTGGCTCACCTCTTGGTGTAAGTGGTCCAGCGGCAGGGTTGGCTGTGATTGTCCTAAATGCAATCTCTGATTTAGGAGGATTTGAGATTTTTCTAGTTGCTGTTGTACTAGCTGGAATTATTCAAGTCATAATGGGCTTTGCAAGGGCGGGTATTATTGCCTATTACTTTCCATCATCTGTGATCTATGGAATGCTCGCTGGAATTGGAATTCTTATTGTCTTCAAACAAATACCACACGCTTTTGGTTACGATAAAGACCCAGAAGGTGACATGGGATTTTTTCAGCCAGATAGTCAGAATACGTTCACGGAAATATGGAACATGCTCGACTATATTAGCCCTGGAGTCTTAATTATCACCCTGATATCACTTGTTATTCTCATTGGTTGGCAAACGAAATTCATTCAAAAATTCAAGATTCCTGCCCTTATTCCTGCTCCTTTACTAGCTGTAGCAACAGGAATCATTCTCAATAAGTTGTTTATTGGCAATTCTACCTTAGAAATTAGTTCTGATCATCTCGTTTCACTCCCAGTTGCTAGCAGCGTATCAGAATTCGTTGGTAACTTTTCCTTGCCAGACTTAAGCGCACTTTCAAACCCGCAAGTGTATGTTACGGCCATTGTAATTGCAGTGGTAGCAAGTTTAGAAACCTTGTTGTGTGTTGAGGCATCAGATAAGCAAGACGACTTGAAGAGAGTTACTCCTACCAATAGAGAATTAAAAGCACAAGGTGTAGGGAACATAATATCAGGGCTGATTGGCGGATTACCAATTACGCAAGTGATTGTGAGGAGTTCAGCCAATCAACAAGCAGGAGGTAAAACCAAAGCTTCAGCTGTATTTCACGGTGTACTACTTTTAGTTAGTATTGCAGCAATTCCTACTGTCTTAAATCTAATCCCTTTAGCAACGCTTGCGGCGATTCTTTTTGTGGTAGGGTTTAAACTAGCAAAACCTGCAATTTTCAAAAAAATGTACAAACAGGGAATGGGACAGTTTATCCCGTTTGTAATTACAATTATTGGAATCATTTTTACGAATTTGCTGATGGGGATTGCCCTTGGGGTGATAGTGGCAATATTCATTATCCTTAGAAACAATTACAAGATTCCTTATAAAGTGAAAAAGCACAATGCAAGCGGTCAAGACACCATTCGAATTGTACTTTCGCAAGATGTAACCTTTCTAAACAAGGCGTCAATAATGAAGTCTCTGGCTTCCATTCCAGACGACACCATCGTTGAGATTGATGCTTCGGCTACTCAGTTTATTCACTTTGATGTAGTGGAAATAATAGAAGATTTTGAAGTGAATGCCAAGACTAGAAATATTAGTCTTAACATCGTTGACTTGTATAAAGGAAAACGATCTATACCTTCAGGTCATTATGAATTCGTTGAGAACGAAAAGTAGCATTTTTTTTATCATTTCAACCTGTCCTTTTTAACACAAGAAAGCCTGCGAATCACTCCGCAGGCTTTCTTCTTTCTTTATCAATATTCTTAGTTCAAACTCCCCAATGCAGCCTCGTAATTTGGCTCATCAACAGTTTCAGTAACTTGTTCTGTATAAATCACTTTCCCTTCAGTATCAATCACTACGATACATCTAGAGTGCAATCCTGCCAATGGTCCGTTCTCAATTTCCAATCCGTAGTCTTTTCCAAATTGTCCTGTTTTGAAATCAGAAAGCATCACAACGTTTTCAATTCCTTCAGCTCCACAAAATCTATTCTGTGCGAAAGGAAGATCGCGAGAGATACAAAGCACTTTCGTGTTGTCTAAATCTGCTGCTGACTTGTTGAAGTTTCGAACAGATGTTGCGCAAGTTCCTGTATCAACACTAGGGAAAATATTTAGGATGAGGTTCATTCCTGAAAAGTCGTTCAATGATTTAGCCGACAAATCTACGGCTGTCATTTCAAAGCTCTTTGCAGCGTCGCCAATCGTTGGAAGTTCACCACTTGTTGTTATAGAATGTCCTTTTAAAGTTATAGTTGCCATTTTCTTGTTTTTTTACTAAGGTAAAAGATAATCGGAAGGAAGGGGAATCAATAATCTTGATAGGTCCATCAATAATCTTGATTGGACTTAGTTCAAGGTACTATTTGACATTAAATGGAATGGACCATTTATTCCTGAGAGAGAGAAGTCGAATCGCAATCACAACAGAAATTGCCAAAAGCATGTTGATTTCACTTTTATCGCTGATAAGGTTTAAACCAATGTAGGCGAGTGCTCCAGAAAGACAGGCAAAAGCGTAGATCTCTTTTCTAAATACCATTGGAACATCATTGGAAAGAACATCTCTCAAAACTCCTCCAAAAACAGCCGAAACAATTCCCATCATCACCGCAACCACAGGAGATAATCCTATTTCAAGTGATTTTTCGATTCCTAGAATAGTGAAGAGCCCTATACCCAAGGTATCGAAAATGAGGAAGGTCTTTCGCGCTTTCTGCAATTGTCGACTTAAGAAATAGCAAATAGGAACTGCAGCCAGAACTGTGATTACATGAACCTCACTTTTCATCCAGGCGACAGGTGTAGAACCGATCATCAAATCGCGCAAGGTTCCTCCGCCAACAGAAGTTACGAAAGCAAGAATTATCACTCCAAAGAAGTCAAATTTCTTTTGAATGGCGACCATTATCCCGGAAACAGCGAAAACAAATGTTCCGGCGATATCAATAAAATTAATCAAGCTCCAATCCATCATGACTAGCGTTTTAATCAGTTCAAAAAATCACGGGGACAATGATAGTAAACAAATGGTGAATGGAATTGACTTCGCGCAATTATTGTTTCGATAGAGTAGTGGGAGAATAAAAAATCCCGATCTGACATGTATCGTCTGGATCGGGATTAAGCTTGTTTGAATATCAATGATTAATCATCAAATGAGTCCGTGCTGTTGTTTTGTACTCCAACATTTGGATCGCCTACAGAGATTACTTTGAATTCAGTACGTCTGTTTTTCTCATGCTCTTCTTCAGAACAATCCGATTTAACCGCTCCTTCACATTCACATCCGTTCAATAACTTATACTCACCATATCCTTTACCGTAAATTCGATCAGGGTTGGTGATTTTTGACTTGATGTAGGCAGCTGATGCTTTCGCTCTTCTATCTGATAATTTTTCGTTGTACGCGTATGATGCACGACAATCGGTATGTGAGCCAAGTTCAATTTCCATTAAAGGATATTTGTTCATGACCGCAACGACTTTGTCCAGTTCAACTTCTGCATCAGGGCGGATTTTATATTTATTCAAATCAAAGTTAATTGGATTGATTTCAATCAACTGAGATAAATCAGTTACCATTGGGTCCATTGAAAGATCAATGTTTGCATGAACATCGTATTGTCCTTCGTGATCGAATAGTGTGTTGTAAGTAACAACCTTTGGAATGAATCCTTCGCGGGAAAGATTAATGTTGTAGCTTCCTCGATCGTTTAATTTTTTGTCTGATAAAGGACGAAGATAATCTCCAGTAGCGGAAGTGAAAATTTGAATCTTTTCACCTGTCATGTTATCCGTAACGGTCATGATTACGCTATCCAATGGAAGGTTCGTTTTTACATCTGTAATAAGCGCATAAAGCGATAAACCTGGATCTTTTTCAAGTGCTACGTCTTTTTCAAGTTCCTCAATTCCTTTCGGTAAGTTTTTCGTTGAAATAATACCCTGATTTCCGAAGTAATCTTCTTTTTGAGCTTTTACTGTGTAATCGAATTCAGGCTCTAATCCAAAAGAATAAACTCCTTTGTCGTCAGCGGTTGTCGATGCAATTACTTCTCCTGCTTCGTTCACCAAATCAACGGCTGCACCTGGAAGAATTTCCTTGCTGCGAACGTCAGTGATCACTCCATTAAGCGTCAAGTTAACTTTCAATTCCCTCGTTAGAAGAATGCTGTAAATATCGTCGTTTCCAGTTCCACTTGTTCGGTTTGAAGAAAGGTAACCGTTTGTTTCATCAAGCATCACAAGAGCGAAATCGTCTTTCGGTGTATTGATTGGCTCACCAAGGTTGATCTTTTTCGTGAATTCTCCTCCTTTGTTCGGAATCATCGCAAAAACATCAAGTCCGCCCAATCCAAGGTTGCCATCAGACGAGTAGAAGAGGATGCCTTCTTTGTTTATCCATGGAAACATGTCTTGTCCTTCCGTATTGACATCTTTTCCAAGGTTCTCTGGTTCACCAAGTGCTCCATCCGTTCCAATTGAGCATTTGTAGATATCAGCTCCACCAAATCCTCCAGGACGATCAGATGTGAAATAAAGTGTTTTCCCGTCTGCTGAAACTGTAGGATGTCCAACGGAGTATTCGCGCGAGTTTAGCGAAGTTTCTTGCACATTAGTCCAGTGACCATCTGCATCAACTGTTGCGGTATACAGTTTAAGGTTTTGAATTCCATCCACATTACGGCGAAGGCTTCCTTTGGAAATATTGTTTCGGGTAAAATAAACCATTGATCCGTCAGGAGTGAGGCAAAGTGGCCCTTCGTGAAATTTCGAATTGTCTTTTCGAGCTCTCATCTCAACATTCGTCAAATCGTTCGTTTCTGTCCTGCTTCCTGAGAAGAAATCTAGGTAATTGCGATCGTTCCATGAGTGGATACGTTTGGTTCCGAATTTGACCCTTCGATCGGAGATAAAGCAAATTTTATCACCACCGAGAGGATATCCTCCGAACTCAGTATTTTTCGTATTCATCGAAAGGTGATTCACATTGAAAAATGCTTCTTGGTCGATAATATCATCCAAGTAAGATTTGTTCTCGATGTATTGAATTGAGCGTGAATCAGAAACTTCCAAAGAAGCAAATTTCCCCATCCATTCATCACTCAAAGAGTATTTTCCATTCTCTTTTAAGGATTGAGCATATTGGTATACATCTGTAGAAGTGGCTTCAGTCGACTGAATCATTTCTTGATAATACGTTTCAGCCTTTTCCGTTTCTCCCATTTGGTAGAAACAATCTGCCAATTTTGCTCTCATTGTAGGACTATCTACTTCCGAACCGATGAGGTCAGAATAAATGTCTGCAGCACTAGCATAAGCAATAAGATTGTAGAAATCATCTGCCTCAGCCAAGCGAACACTTTGACCAAATGTCAATGTCGCACAAAAAGTAAATACAATTAGTAATGTCTTTTTCATAACAATATAAATTCTGTCTAAGTGATTTAGAAATAACGTGGTGATTTGACTCCTTTATCTTTCCAATAGAAATCATAAGACAATAGAAGCTCATACGTCCCTACGCTGTAAGATGCCAATGGAGTTATTGTCTGATCATACGCTATTCCTACTTTGAATTGTTGGGTCAATTGGTATTGCACGAATGCACCAAAGCTGTCTCCAAAACGGTGCGTTAATCCAAGCCACAATTTTTCATTGTAAATTGCTGCTGCACTTAAATCAATTGAAATTGGTGCTCCATCGGTGATCTTTACACTTGTTGTAGGACGCAATTTCCACTGACGAGAAATATCAAAAACTCCACCTCCAATTACGTAGTAGTGACGGCGTTCTTTTGCAGTGATTGATCCGCCATAATCAGATTCAAGAATCCGTGGGGTACTCACACCAACAAACCAAGCCGGAGCGTGGTAATAAATTCCTCCTCCAAAGTTCGGGTTGATTTGATTCTGAATGTTTGTTACAAATCCAGGGTCATTTGGATCAGTTACAGTTAATTGATCCGTTCGTGAATTCAACATGTTGATTCCCCCTTTAACCCCAAATGAAAGTTTCCCAGGTGAGTTGGCAAATTTCAATGTGTATGAAAAATCTCCATAAAACATGGTTTGTTGAATAGGTCCGATTACATCATTTACGATAGTAAATCCAACTCCAATACTCTCATATTTAAGTGGAGTGTGTAAGCTGAAGGTTGTTGATCGAGGTCGACCATCAATTCCTACCCATTGTTCTCGGTGGATTGCAGTTGCATTCAATGCCCCGTTGCTTCCAGCATAAGCAGGATTAACGAACAGGGTATTGTCCATGTACTGCGTGAACTGCGCTTCTTGCTGTGCAATTGTTTCCAATCCGGCTAATGCGATGACGATAATCAGTATTGCTTTTATTGTTTTCATAGCTATCTATATTAGGCCTCTCACTTGTTAGGGTGAGAGGCCGTCAATTATTTTATCGTTTCAGGAATATAAATCCTTGGAATATTCCTTTATCTCCGATAGTCTCATCCTTCGTGTCGAGGATATAATAGTAAGTACCAGTTGGTAATTGATCACTCGTTATATCGCTTCCTACATTTCGAACACCATTCCATGAGTTGTCGTACTCGAGCATTTCAAAGACTTGGTTACCCCATCTGTTAAAGATTAGAATCTCGTTACCAGGATAGTTTCCAATTCCCTCAATTACGAAGAGATCATTGTAATTATCTCCGTTCGGAGTAAATCCTTCAGGTACGATTAGGTCACATGGACGAGGGTTACAAGGATCATTAGGATTAGACGTTCCGGTTGGAACAAGTGGAGTAGATGGGTCATCAACACCTGTCAACTCTTCACAATCAGTTAATCCGTCACCATCCGTATCGACAGTATTGATTCCGATAGGATCACATGGATCATCTGGATTAGATGTTCCACTTGGAACTGTTGGTGTTGAAGGATCATCGATACCTGTTAACTCTTCACAATCAGTTAATCCATCACCATCTGTATCGACAGTATTGATTCCGATAGGATCACATGGATCATCTGGGTTAGACGTTCCAGTTGGAACTGTTGGTGTTGAAGGATCATCGATACCTGTCAACTCTTCACAATCCGTTAATCCGTCACCATCCGTATCGACAGTATTAATTCCAATAGGATCACATGGATCATCTGGGTTAGATGTTCCACTTGGAACTGTTGGTGTTGAAGGATCATCGATACCTGTCAACTCTTCACAATCAGTTAATCCATCACCATCTGTATCAGTTGCATCAATACTTAATGTAAGAGTCACTGTTGAGTCACATCCGTTTGCTGCTGCAAATGTCTCTACATAAACTCCGACTGTTGTCAAATTTTGTGTTCCGAACACATACGTGTCAGAAATACACATGCTATCAGATACTGTACTTGCTACACTCGTGTTAATCGTAAGATTAAGTGTTATGATACTATCACATCCTGCTGCATTTACTAATGTATCCGTCGCTGTATTGTTGGATGCTGTATATGTAATTCCATCCATCCAAGTGTAACTGTCACAGGCTACTTGTGTGTCAATTGACGCAGAGTTCCCAATAGGGTCACATGGATTGTTAGGATCAGAAGGACCAGTTGGGACTAATGGAGTAGAAGGATCATCTACACCAGTAGTTTCCTCACAATCCGTTAATCCATCACCATCCGTATCAGTCGTATTAATTCCAATAGGATCACATGGATCATTCGGATTAGACGTTCCAGTTGGAGTCAATGGAGTAGAAGGATCATCTACACCCGTAGTTTCCTCACAATCCGTTAATCCATCACCATCCGTATCGGTTGTGTTAATTCCAACAGGATCACATGGATCATTT
>NVXP01000005.1 GCA_002733985.1 Fluviicola sp.
CGGTGTTGTAAGAAAAGAAGACTCAATATTGTATTCAGTAAGATGGAATCATTTGTTCTCTTCTATAAACTCTGACAACCCAATTCATCTCAATCTTATTTTTTATGATAAGAACCATAGATCAGGTAGTAAGAAGCGTATTTTTCATAGAGAGGATTCAATTTGCTATTCTAACGATGAATTAAGGTTTTACAGTAAAAAGAAGGAGAACGTACACTTCAGTAACATAAACTTTTCAGAACCTTTTGAAATCTCATTCAATTATTTTGAGGGAAAAACTTCTTCGATTTACTGGATCAAATATGGTAACGAAATTGAAGGAGAAATGATTGTAGATTCAGCTCGCTATACCCTCACTGGATTGAAAACACATACAAGTATTTTACTCACAGCATATAACAACTTCAGTCAGGCTGTGGGAGTTGTAACTTTATCAAGAATGGATACGAAACCTTCACTTTTGACCTTCAAAAAAAACTGTACGATTTCTGTTGAAGAAAAAATAGAAAAAGTAGATTTCTCAAAAATGAAGTTAAAATTCGGAGAGGTTTATTTACCATCAATTCCAGGTGGCTCCGCAAATAATTAAGTGCATAACAAGGTGTAAAAATGCATTAAAACGCATTTTACACTAAACGTTGTAGCCAATTAAAGATGAAGAATATAACCATTGTTTTAATATTATTATGCATCTCGGGGTTTGTAAAATCTCAGGAAAGTATTGCGTATGAAGTTGATTCCCTGATTGAAACCATTATTGAATCCAATGACATTAAGGGTATGTCGATAGGAATTGTTTTTGATGGTCAAATTGTTTTTACAAAAGGATACGGATATCTGAAAAAGGATTTTACTCAGGGGGAAATAGGTTCTACAACCCCAATATTATCTGCTTCAATATCGAAAACATTTGTTGCGACAGCAATAATGCAACTTCAAGAAAAAGACTTACTAAACATTGCCGATCCAGTTAATAAACACCTTCCTCAATTTAAGATGAAGGATACGGATTACAGTCAAATAACTATAAGACAATTACTTAACCATACATCAGGACTAACAGAAGGAAACAACTACACTTGGGACAAAAAAAAGCACAAAGGCAAGGACATAGAAAATTTTGTGCTCAGTCTAAAAAACAAGTCATTGTTATTTCCTCCCGGAGAACGCTTCAGCTACAGCAATACAGGATACGTAGTCCTTGGTTATTTAATTGAGAAGATCAGTGGACAACCATTTTTAGAATACATCAAGACAGAAATATTAGACAAATGTCAAATGAATAGAAGCGGTTTTGACTATTTCGATTTCTCCAGAGATTCAATGCCTATTTATTATAACAACAAAGGAAAAATTAATGAATGTTGTATTGGAAACACTAGTCCAAGTGGAAATCTAATTTCTACAAGTACTGATTTGTCCAACTGGATTATCAATAACCTAAAAATATACGCTGATTCAAACCCGAGCGGAAATTCGTTACTGACGAAAAAATCATTGGACTCGCTTTGGACTCCAACCGTGACTTTTGACAATTCCAGAACTACGCTTGGTCTTGGCTGGTGGCAATACCATTCCGAGGTGTATGGAACTTCCATTTTTCATTCGGGACATTACGATAACTATTCGGTATCAAATCTGGTTATATTTCCAGAAAAGCAATTTGGCTTTGTTATCTTATGTAATACTGAATCCGCTATTGACATTGTTTATAATGAACTTAGTGATGGAATTACAGAAATATTAAATAAAAACTGGCTACAACAAAGTGTAAAAATGCATTAAAACGCATTTTACACTAAACGTTAGTAACAACCGTCCAATACTACAAATAGTGCTTCCAATGTAAATTGTGTTAATCTCTAAGAATTGACTCAATAACTATTTAAATCCTTCCGTTGGATTATTTCATCTAAAGGAAAACTAATTTAACCGTAAATTAAATGCTTCTAGACACCAACCAGCATTCCGAAACTGTAAACAAATTTGGCTCAAGCATCCTATCAATCGGTATAATGCTGTACGTTATAGTTATGCAAATTCAAAATCTAGTTTTTGAATTTAAAGATCCAGTTTGCTTATCTATTAAAATGAATGAATATTCAGCATTTTGGTTCAGCCATCTCTTTGCATTCTTTATAACCATTATGCTTACATATCTCCTCCGCAAAACAATATGGAACAGAATTTCGTCCGAAAATTTTAATTCCAAGCGAATGTTCATTACTCTGCTTTCATTGATGTGCCTGCTTACAATAACCACCTTTATTAGTCATAAAATTGGTGAAATCTATTTGGATAGGATCACTAAATCAAACCCTAACATACACAGCATTGAGTTTTATGAATTCGCGGGATTATGGGGATACATCATTGCTTGTATAAAAGTAATTGTAGTAGTCTTCATCGTTTTGGGCAAAAATAAAACTGTTGCTAACATCGACTAATAGCCATGTGCTCTACAATTACAAACAGAAAAGCCCCGATCAATGATCGGGGCTTTGTCTTTAAAATTAACGCGTCGTTGCCCTTAGAGTTGTAAAAACACCTCAGAGAATTATAAGTACAGACCTTTCGGATTCTGCTACCCATGGGTAACGACTTATCGTGAAAATTATGATTCAGAGTTTTATCTGAAGTACTGGTGCAGGACGAACATCCGAAAAAAAATCATTCAATTCAAATCTATTTCGCCCATGTTTCTTGTTTGTTTCACTATTGAACAGTTAATGAAACAAAGGCGTAACATTGTCTTCCTGAAATTATTTGGGGACCTGAAAAGGACAAAAACTGTTGGTAATGATGAAATCCTACTTCTTCAGCCCTTCCTTTGATTTAGGGCAAAAAAAATCGGAACCCGAAGTACGGATCCCGAAATGTAACAGGTAGGTAGTGTATGAAATAGTCCCAATCGGTCACATTTCAAGATTCTTTCAAAAAGATTACGTTTAACCTTTTTAACTTTCTAGGAGGGGTCTAAATTGTCCCACTGAGAGTTACATTTTCTTGCAATTAAACAATTCGAAATTTAGGAGTAACGTTTTCTAACTGTTTTTATATCTATCGCATTCAAACATATGCTCTTAGCTGCTGTAAAGGTACGGCAGACAAGCGTTCCGAGCCCAATCGGAAAACCGACCTTTTAACCGATAAGAGTTCGCGTTGAACATTTCAACCCTCCCATCGAACAAAACGGCATTTTGACTGAATATATCCATTTTTCTATGCTTACATAAGAAACAGTGCGGATAACTACGTATTCTCCGAACCCCAGAACCCATAAGGGGTTAAAATAATCTCCGTACATTTGTACACCAAAATCGAAACGATCATGCGATTTGAGCTTACCAAAGAATTTTTCGAAACACTGCAAGATGCTATCAGCACAGAGAATGTCGCGTGGATCAATGAAAATGTATGTGAACTCCATGAGGCAGATATCGCTGCCATCGTTGATGAGCTAGAAGACGACGAAGCTTCTTACCTCTATCGATTGTTGGATGAAGAATCCCAGAGTGATGTTCTCGTTGAATTGGATGAAGATGTTCGAGAGCGGCTCCTAAAAACTTTCTCGACAAAAGAAATTGCTGGTCAACTTGAGAACCTAGATTCCGATGACGCTGCCGATTTGGTTGCTGAACTTCCGCCCGATCAAGTAGAAGAAGTCATTGGTTTGATTGAGGATCCCGAAGCGGCAGAAGAGATCGTCGACCTCCTAAATTATGCAGAAGATACTGCTGGGGGGATGATGCAGAAAGAGTTCATGAAGGTCCATCTAGAATGGCCCGTGAAACGATGTGTGGTCGAACTGAGAAAGCAAGCTGAGGAAGTAGAAAAAGTATTCACGATCTACGTAGTGGATGATCAGGAAAAATTAGTTGGGTTTCTTTCCTTGAAAAGACTTTTGTTTGCTCGACCAGATACCGCAATTGCCGATTTATATCAAAACAAAAACATGATCTCTGTGAAAACGGGAGATGATGATGAAGACGTGGCGAAGACCATGGATAAATACGACCTTGTTTCTGTTCCTGTTGTTGATTTACAAGGGAAATTGGTAGGGCGAATTACCATTGATGACGTTGTCGATGTCATCAAGGATGAAGCAGATAAAGATTTCCAAATGGCTTCTGGGATTTCGGAGAAGGTTGAATCTAGCTCTAGTGTATTTCGAATGTCTCGGGCACGAATGCCTTGGTTAATGATCGGCTTACTCGGAGGAATTTTAGGCGCTCAAGTAATCTCTGGATTTGAATATGGAATCAGCGAAGTTCCTGCATTGGCATTCTTCATTCCACTAATTACTGCAATGGGTGGAAATGTCGGAGTACAATCCTCTGCAATTGTTGTTCAATCACTCGCTCGTGGAAATGCCCACCTGGGTAGCACCATGAAAAAATTAAAAAAAGAAGCACTCGTTGCCGCCTTGAATGGCTTGATGCTTTCAGTTACTATTTACGCAATAACCCTGATTTTTGGAACGCCAATTTTAGGACTTGTGGTAAGTCTCTCACTCTTTACGGTAATCATGTTCGCTGCAATATTCGGAACACTAATTCCATTAGTATTGGACAAGTATAAAATTGATCCTGCCCTCGCGACAGGTCCATTTATCACCACTTTGAATGATGTCTTGGGCTTATTCATTTACCTCACAATTGGGATGCTTCTCTTTAACATCTAATGAAAGTTGTTTTCATAGATACCGTCCATTCAATTTTAGAAGAGCGATTGCACGCCGCAGGATTTTCATGCATTGATGCATCGTCTTTTTCTCGTGAAGAGTGTACTCAGATCATTGCTGATGCGGAGGGGATTGTTGTCCGTTCGCGTTTTCCGATGGATGCCGAATTTCTTACCCACGCACCTCATTTAAAGTTCATCGCGCGTGCGGGTGCTGGAATGGAAAACATCGATGAGGAATATGCTGAAAAGCACGGAATCAAATTATATAATGCTCCTGAAGGAAATCGCAATGCAGTTGGCGAACATGCCCTTGGTATGTTACTTGCCTTATTCAATAAAATGCATACTGCGGATCGAGATATCCGACTTGGGAAATGGGAACGAGAGCACAATCGCGGTGTTGAACTAGACGGGAAAACAGTTGGACTAATTGGCTTTGGAAATAACGGTCAGGCCTTCGCGAAAAAACTACGTGGTTTTGATGTTGATGTCATTGCTTACGATAAATACAAAAAGAATTTTGGCACTTCGGATGTAGAAGAAGTTGACATGGAAGCCATTTTTAAGCGGGCTGATGTCTTGAGTTTTCACATTCCTCAAACGGACGAAACGCTATTTATGGCGAATGCTGATTTCTTCCATTCATTTGAGAAGTCAATTTATGTAATCAATCTTTCACGCGGTAAAATCATTCAAACTTCGGCCTTGGTTGAAGCCCTGAAATCTACGAAAGTCCTCGGTGCTGGACTGGACGTTTTGGAATACGAAAAAGCGAGTTTTGAATCCTTTTTTGAGCAAGATCTGTCTCCTGATTTTAAGTACATCCTAAACGCTGAAAATGTAATACTATCCCCTCATGTTGGTGGCTGGACGCACGAAAGTCATTTCAAGTTGAGCGATGTATTAGCGGATAAAATTTTAGCAAAGTGGAAGACAATTTAATCGATAACGAACTAAACGAATCTCCGAAAGATGTAATTATCGGAATCATGCGTTGGTGGGAGCGTAAGCGGCTCCTTTTCAATATGATGACTCTTGGCATTATAATGCTAGCTGTAATTCCATTTACAATTTCGAAAGTTGATGGGGTCAGCTATATCTTAAGTGGTCCTTTCATAATACAATCCCTCTTCTACTTCCTCTTCATAAACATTGCCTACTGCGCAGGATGGGGAATTCAATTACTCGGATACTACTATTTCAAAATCCAATACGATTCAAACGCATTAGATTATGTCCTTTTCATTATTGGAAGTCTGATTACTGGGCTTGTAACATACCATGGATATCTTGAATATATATTTTATTGAAATCACGTCTAATCGACACATTTTAATATAAAATTCTCATATTTGGTACTCAAACCCAAACACCCATGAAGCTCCTAWTCATCCTTGCATTTGCATTTTTGTCAACTCCCCTATTCGCTAACACACCTCCAGATGAAGGAATGTGGCTTCCGATGCTTATTAAGGATTACAACTACGAAGAGATGAAACGTCTTGGGTGTAAGTTGACTCCTGAGCAAATWTACAGCGTGAATAATTCGAGTTTGAAAGATGCCATTGTTCAACTTGGTGGATTTTGYACRGCTGAAATTATTTCTGATGAAGGRCTGATTTTAACCAATCACCACTGTGCATTTGATGCGATTGCTTCGCAAAGTACAGAGGAACACAATTACTTGAAGGATGGTTTTTGGGCTCAGAATAGAGGACAAGAATTAAACATCCCTGGGTTGAGTGTTACATTCCTTGTAAGCATGGCAGATGTCAGCGATCGGATTTTCGATATTGAAAACAACGAAGATGGCCTTACCGATTACTATGCAATCCAAGAAGAAAAAGCCAAAATAGAAGCTGAAAATAGCGAAGATGGGCGATACAGGGTTGAAGTAAAAGAGATGTTCGACGGGAATGCCTTTTATGTGTTCGTATACGAAGTATATAACGACATTCGATTGGTTGGTGTACCACCTTCATCGATCGGGAAATTTGGTGGAGATACTGATAACTGGATGTGGCCACGACAAACTGGAGATTTCTCCATGCTTCGCATTTATTCGGGAGCAGATAATTCACCTGCAGACTATTCTACAGAGAACAAACCACTCACACCGAAGCACTCATTGCCTGTTTCAATGAAAGGAATTAATGAAGGCGACTTCACAATGGTAATGGGATTTCCTGGAAGTACAGATCGTTACTTGACATCTTACGAAGTAGAGAATCTCCAAAAGAATGAAGCCCCAGCATTGGTGAGTTTACTGGAAAAGCGGCTTCAAATCATGCGATCGGTAATGGATCGCTCTGAACCTTTGGAAATTGAAAATGCTTCCACGTATGCTTCCATGTCGAATTCATACAAGTACTATAAAGGACAATTGCGTGGTCTAAATAAATTCGATCTTGTTGGAAAGAAAAAAATCTACGAAGCATCTGTGAAATCATGGATCGATTCAGACCTCCATCGTACGGAAAAATACGGCGACATGTTTACTAAGTTTAGTGCCGTTTATAATTCCGAGGATAATTTAGACATGGATATTGGTGTCATTAACATCGCAGGTTTTGCACCAGATTTTGTGACTTCCATAGGGGTTTCTGTTTATCGATTGGAACGTTCGCTAAGTAGCAGTGATGAAACTCAATTAACAGCAATGAAGGACATTGTCTCTGAACAAGCAAAAGAATATTTCGCGACGAATAAACGAGAAATGGACCGTGAAATTTTCAAGTTTGCCTTGGACGCATTGAAACGTGACGTGTCAAAAGAGCGCAAGCCAAAAATGTTCGAACATAAACTCTATACAAAGAAGGCAAAAGGTTCAAACAAACTGTTCGTTAATTTGGTGATGAAGAAATCCATTTTGGGCAACGAAGCGAAGCTTAATAGATTCTTAAAAAAGCCAAAACAAAAAACACTCGACAAAGATCCAGGTGTATTGTATGTAAATAGTCTGATCGAAATGTTCCGTTCGAAAATTCAACCAGGTCAGATGGAACGTGATAACGCACTCAGCGAACTCAAAGGACTTTACATGCAAGCGATCCAAGAAAAAGAAGCCTCAAAAACCTACTATCCAGATGCGAATTTCACGATGCGCTTAACGTATGGAACAGTTAAGACCTATGATAACTGGGAAGGAAAAACGTATGAAACATTTACATCAGCAGATCAGATTTTAGACAAGTACAAAGAAGGCGATGCTGAGTTCGATGTTCCAGAAAAATTGCGAACACTGATTACAGCAAAAGACTTTGGACCTTATGCTCGACCTGACGGCAAGCTTCCTGTTTGTTTTCTTCACAATACTGATATCACTGGAGGAAACTCTGGAAGTCCAGTAATTAATGGAGATGGACATCTGATTGGTATCGCATTCGATGGAAACTGGGAATCTATGACAAGTGATTTGTTCTGGCAAGATGATTACGTTCGTACAATCAGCGTTGATATTCGCTACGTGTTATTTATCATTGACAAGTTCGCTGGAGCGAGTCATTTATTGGATGAGATGAACTTGATTAAATAGGTCAAGTATTCACTTCAAAACTAACGAAATTGGCACTCTGACATAGGACAGTCTTCTTTCTGAACTACATCCATATTCTGACGCAACCCAGTTCGTCATTTTTCTAAAAACTGACACAATGTGTTCATTTATATCAGGGAAATTCGTGCGCATTACACGAATATCAGTTAAACTTCCATCTTCTTCTACAATGAACCGTACATACGCTCGCACATATTGAACGTCTCCCCAGTTCACTTCATCTGGAAAAGAGATATTCTTGCTAATGAAAGCTGAAATGGCCGCACTTCCTCCAATATAATATTGTGGTCGACCACAATAGCAGTGGCTCAACAACGCAAATTCAATTTTATGAGTTGTATCTGGTATGGCAATATTTGGAGGTGGTACAAAATCTTGAGCAAAGAGTGAGAATCCCGATAGAAAAACAAGAAATAGTGAAATCCGCATGATCAGATTCGAGCAAAAATAATGCCGATAAACGAATGAGTTATCCTACGCGAAGAACGTTTCCATAAAACAGTTCTTTGCCTGTTGTGGTTTTCATCCAAAGTTCTTGAACCACTGGTCCTCGCTTTTTTAAATGCCGTTTCGCAAGTTCTTCCAAAAATTCGATTTTCACTTGTGGCGAATATGTATTGAGTATAAGGAATCCTTTCTTTCCAATTAAGGTAGCGGCATTGCGAATGAGTTCTTCGAGCTTGTCTTCGAGCTTCCATTTTTCCTTTTTCGCCCCTATTCCCCACGCTGGAGGATCCATGATGATCCCATCATAGCTTCTTTCGCGTTTAACTTCACGCTGTGTGAATTTCAATGCGTCCTCATGCACCCATTTGATGTTCATGAGTTCACTCAGTTCCATGTTTTCCTTTGCCCATGAAATCAATTGTTTCACAGAGTCAACGTGTGTTGTTTCGGCGCCTTTGTTTCGAGAAACAATTGATGCTGCTCCGGTATATGCAAATAAGTTGAGGAATTTTGAATCTGAACCCAAGCGTTGATCAATGAAATCCCAATTTATTCGTTGTTCAGGAAACAATCCAACGTGCTTGAATTTCGTCAATTTCAGCTTGAACGTTAAATTCTTGTACTTGATTTTCCACTCACGAGGAGCGTTATTTTTAAGTGATTTCCACGTGCCTGTTTTCCCACCTTTCTCGATGAATTCCCAGTGCGCCATTTTTCGCCACTCATCAAACGGTTTTCCAGATCGGAAATACGCTTGCAATTCAGGTCTGATCGTGATGATAGATCCCCAACGCTCCAGTTTTTTACCTCCTCCGGCATCGATTAATTCATAATCTTTCCAGCCTGAGACGTATAATTTCTCGTCGCTCACCTTTTACCTACGTGGTGTCTTTCTACGACCTCCTGACATTTGCGCCATTCGCATTTGGTTTTTGGATGGAGCAACCTTCAATTGACCTTGCATCTGTTGGATTTGATCCTTCATCATTCCTGATGTATCCAATTTTTTTGCTTCAGCTAATAAGGAAAGTGCTTCTTTTTTCCGTCCAGTTTGTGCGCAAATTCCTGCTAAGTGCATTCTTGCTACAGCATTGTCCTGACCAGTTCTCAAACCAATTCCAATAGCTTTACGAAGCATTTGCTCACTTTTACTGAATCCGAAATCTTGCGTATTCAAAACTGCTTGAAGGAAGATCACATACGCATGTTGACGTTTCATCAAAAACTGAGGGTGCGTAATTTTGTTGATGAAATGTTTCGCTTTATCTGTGTTCCCTTGACGCATTTGATTCAAGGCGAGGATCATGTTTTCATTTCTAAAAAATGAGAAACCAATGACAGCCGTTACGAGGATCATACAAATTCCCCATCCCCAATATCCGTTATAGAAAAGGGCAACTGTACCAAATAATGAAGCTGCTGCAAGTGCACAGCGAATAATAAATGTAATCATATCTACTTAAATTGTTGCAATACATTTTAACTCAATGGCAATCGGCGTCGGAAGCGAGTTTATCTCAACTGTCGTTCGGCAAGGAAGGTTGTCTTTGAAGTACTCAGCATAAATCCGATTGTACGTATGGAAATCTCGTTTCATGTTTACGAGAAAAACCGTAACATCCACTAACTGATCCCAACTCGAACCAGATTCTTCCAAAATAATTCGAACATTATTAAATACACTTCGGCACTGTGCTTCAAAATCGAACTCAATGAAATTTCCATTGTGATCAAGCTTTAATCCTGGAACCGCTGAATCCGTTTTATCTGAACCAGCAACCCTTGGACCCACACCAGAAAGGAAGAGTAATTCTCCAACTTTTCGAGCATGCGGATACAAACCAACTGGTTTAGGTGCACGGTCTGTAGAAATTCGTTCTTGCTTTGACATAGCCATTGTTTGGGCGCAAAGATACGAATAGATTTAGGAAGAATAAAAGAAACAAGCACTGCATGTGAATCAATCTTTCAGATTCAAGACCTTCAAATTCGTATATTTAGTAATGTTTTGATTTCTTGCGGCATCATATTTGCATTTGCGGAATTGACTAACTTTGAAGTATGAAATATTTGTTCTCTTTTTTCACCCTCGGATTACTGTTCGCCTTTACGAGTTGTATCGAAATTATTGATGATTTAGCAATCAATGAAGATGGTACTGGAACATTTAAATACACCGTGAATATCAGTTCTAGCAAGGTCAAACTAAACTCTTACCTCGCACTTGATAGTTTAGACGGCAAAAGAGTTCCATCACTAGACGAAATCAAAGGCTACGTAGATGACGTTATCACTTCGTTGAAAAAGCAAGAAGGCATTTCAAATCTTACTATTGAATCAAATTACACTAACTTTATTTTTAAATTGAAATTGGATTTTAATTCGGTTGAAAATCTACAGTCCGCAATCAAAGCAGTTGCACAAGAAAACAGCAAAAAACGTTATCTCGAAGCACTCAGCCACAATTGGCTGAATCACACCAAAGAATCACTCGTGCGATCGATTCCTAAAATGAACATCCAACGGGCAAAAAACCTTAGCGCTGAAGAAATCAAACTACTCAAAGAAGGAACTTACACCTCCATTACTCGGTTTGCCAATGATGTAGCGCGATTCGACAATAGCAATGCGATTTTAGCAAAGAACAAAAAAGCGGTGATGGTGCGCACAGATATGTATTCACTTTCACAAAAAATGCAATTGTTGGATAATACGATCTATCTGAATAAATCTGGTGGAGAGAACTAAGAATATTCGTATTTTTGAAGTGAAGAAATAACGCCAATTCGAATGGTGTAAATTTACCACATGAAATTACTAACAACCCTTGCGTTTACTACGCTTTTTTTAACTGCCTTCTCTCAAAAATCTGAGGCTCTTGTTCCAAAAGATGCCATTTCTGTATTCAGTATCAACAATGTGAATGTCTTGCAAAAGATTTCCATGGATGATCTCGTGAAATATCAATTCATGGAAGAAGTTCACCAAGAATTATTTGACGGTTCTACTTCAGGACGAACATTGAAAGATTCAGGTGTTGATTTTGATCAACGAATCAACTTTTTTCAAGGAAACGGAAACCACTTTAGTGTTTCAGGTTTCACATTGGGAATGTTAGATAGAGAGCAGTTCTTTCAAGTTTTTGACGATTACACACCAGCTGAAAGCAACTATGCTGGAGTCGATTTCTACGAATCATATTTTAATCGCATTGCCATTCGAGGAAATTCGGCAATTATTTTTCGTGTTGAACCAAATATGTACGACATCGAAGAAATGACGGATTCAATCTGGTATGCTCGTGGAAATGAGTACAAATGGTATGATGACTGGGATTATTGGGATGAAGACGAAGAAAAAGGAAGCGCTGTTGAAACCGTAGAGGAGGAAGGCTACGACGAATTTGAGGAGTATGAATCTGAGGAGAACACGAACAATCCAATCGAGGAAGATGTAGAAATGATTGCAGAGGAAAACCCGTATGAAAAAACATATTGGGAATTAAGAGACTCGGTAGAATTGGTCTTTCAGACGGATTGCATCAAGCGTTTATGTGACGAATTATTTGTCGATAATGAAAGCTTAATGACAGAAGATTCGCGATTCGCAAAACAAATGACACATACTTCAGATGCGGTTTTCTTTGTGGATAATTCACGTAACATCGAGCAAGAAAGCAACATGGATTACATGCGAATGATTTATCCTCACTTCGCTCGAAACATAGATGAACTGTATAAAGAAAGTTTGATCCTTGGTGACCTGAATATCCGTGAAAACTCTGTTGAAATGGACATGAAAGTTGGTTATAGCGAGGAACTTGGGAAAATTTACACTGAAATGACGAATACAAGATTCGACAAAACAGTGCTCAAGTATATTCCTGAGGACAACGGTGGGTTTTTCACTTACACTGTGAACATGCGTAAAGCATATGAAACAACGTACGCTTATTTGTTACCAATGCTTTCTGAATCAGAAGGCCCTATTTCTTTGGCTGCAATCACTTTAGAATTAATCGATGAATTCGCTAACAAAGATGCGATTTTCGATCTATACCAAGGAAATGTGTTCGGAACTTACAACGGCGTAAAAACGATTAAAACGAAGAAAATCATTTTCGAATACGACGAGGAGAACTTTGAATACAGCGAACGAGAAGTTGAAGCAGAAGAAGAAATGCCCGTTTTCACTTTTGGTTTCTCAACAAAACGAAACGATATCCCAGAGCGCATTTTGAAACGCGTAGCGAGAGTTTATCCTGAGTTACAAAACAAAGGTGATTATTGGGTATTCGAAGACGGTGTGTTGAATACTGCTCCCCTCTTCTTTATTCTTCAAAACGATTTGTTTATTGTCACGAATGACGACGACTTAGCGCGCAATCATGCAAAAGGGTATGGAGCACTTGCTCTGAACAAAAAGACAGCGAAAGAAGCGAAGAAAAGCGGAATGATGTATGCGAAAATAAATACTGATCGCGCGATTCAAGATCTACCTGCTACCATGTTCAATGATTACGAAAATGAACTCCTTGATGTTCTCCGTGGAAAATCTGGAGATATTGTAATGACGAGTTCAAAATCAACAAAAACGAGCACTGATTTCAAACTTTCATACAATTTCAATGGAGCTGGAACAGATCCTGGAACGTACATCTTGGATTTGATCAATAGCCTTTATATTATCTCGAAATAGTCTTCACAATATGCGTCGAGTTATAGCCTTTAGTGCTATTGTTGGATTATGTCTTGGACTTGTTGCTCTCCTAATAGTTAAGCCATGGAAGACGGAAGTTGAATCACCACGATTTGTGGATCGATTGCCAATGTCTGAAATTATTGGGCGGACCAACATCTTGAATCTTGCGAAAGATTTTATTCCTACGATCTATCAAAATCAAATTTCTTTTCGAGAGTTTATTTCCCCTGAATTTATCTTGAGTCAGGGGAAGATCAATGGTTTAGACCTTCAACGCCCACTTTACTTCTTCGGAAGTCAGTCGAGCACAGATATAGAAGAATGGGGAATGATGTTTCATGTTTCCGATAGTTCAAAGCTCTACCCTGGTATTAAACGTTTTGAAAAAATAACGCCAATCAAAGATTCTTCCCTATTTGATCACCGAATCTTCATTTTCCCGGAATACAACCTGTCTATTAGCTATGGCAAAGATTGGTTGCTTGTCACTGATCGAAAGTCCTTCAAAAGACATCTAGATCATGTTGTTCACGCCAGAATAAAAGCAATTTACCCGCGCTGGAGAGCCTTTATTGAGGAAAGACTATACAAGGGCAAATCACTACAGGTAAGCATTGTTTCAAAGCAATTACGAACCTATGGAGTGTCTTCTGCTCTACTTGCTTCAAGTGCAGACTCAAACAGCCTCACCTTGCACACTCGACTAACGAACATGGATACGATTCCATTCAGTTTGAAGCAAACAGGAGAACGTTTCGAGCGCACTGAGTTCACACGTAGGATGATCAGTTTGCACTTGAACATTGATCGTTTGAAAAATGAGAAAAACCATCCACTATATACTGCTCTGAAAAAACTTACACAAAAAGTAAGCTTTCCACTCGATGAATTTTTGAATACATGGGACGGCGACATTGCATTCCGACAAGGTGGATTGCAAACACTGATTGAACCATATATTGCATCGGAACTGGACGAAAACTTTAACGTGACAGAGGTCATAAAATACAAGCGAGTAAAAATCTCTGGATTCGAATTAAAAATGTCGATGAACGAAAATCGTCCTGCATTCATCAAACATCTTTATTCCAAAGGGATTTTAACACGAGAAGGCAGTAAGGTGCGCATGCTTTATTTTCCTCCAATGAAGATGCAAGCTGAAGAAGAATCAATCAATTTCTACACAAGTTCCTTCCGTCCAGGAGCAATTCCCGATTCTACGCAGTCGATTTTATGGGATTTCAATTACACGCCCGTCAAGTTCACATTGGATTCAATTCACTCCAAAACAGCTTACGGTAAAATCAATATTGGGCTGAGTAAATTAGTCAATGATAAAATCAATTCGAAATGAACCTCGAGTCTGTCATTGAAAAACGGGGTGAACATTGCGCAGAAGAGTTGCGGTTTACACGTAATCTGATTCTCTCTTCTCACCTTGGAATAAACGAATCCATCAAATACGGACTTCCATTTTTTTCCTTAAAACGAATCATGGCGTACATGGATGTTCAGAAGGGAAAACCCATTGTTGCATTTATGAATGGTACAAAATTCGGAGAACTGAGTAAGGAGCTGGATTTCACAGGACGAAAACGCGTTGGTCACTTTTCACTCGCCAATCTAAACGAAAAACGCCACGAAATTCTGTGTGCGCTAATTGACGTAGCAATTGAATACGATCTAGGGAACCATTAGTATTCTCCATTGACCTCAGATCATTAACAAACTGGTGTAAATAACTCCAAGTCGCGTAAACCGATTCATGGCCCAAATCTTGTAACTTGAAGGAAACAACGAGACCCTATGCCGAAAAAGAAAAAAGTATTTGTTCTAGACACATCTGTACTCCTTCATGATCACCAATCGATTACATCATTTGCTAAGAATGACGTAGCAATTCCAATTACCGTTCTCGAAGAACTGGATAAGTTCAAAGTTGGCAACGACACTAAAAACTTCACAGCCCGCGAAGTCATCCGATTTATTGATAAGCTTTCTGGACAAAATGGCTTACAAAAATGGATCAGCTTGGGTGAGCATCATGGGCAGTTCAAGATTATTATGAATTGTATTCCTAATGGTTTGGACGCTGAAGAAATCTACGCCAGAGGGAAAAACGATCATAAGATTATCAATTCGGCACTTTGCCTGAAAGAAATAGAAAAAAACAAGGATGTGATTCTTGTGACGAAGGATATTAACCTGCGTATTAAAGCAAAAGCACTTGGGATCACTGCTGAAGATTATCAAACGGGAAAGGTCAATACTGAAGAACTTCAAACGAGTCCAATTAAGTTAATTGAAAGCGTTGATCCTGATCAAATTCGTCAAATTTTCACCAAAGGGTCCATCGATGAAGATGGGATTCTGGGCGAACATAAAGTTGCAAATGGATACTATATATTAAAGAATGGCACTTCGTCTTCCTTGGTCGTTTACAATCCAAAACTCGATCAAATTGAGCGCATCGAAAAGGAATTCGTTTATGGTATAAAACCAAAAAACTCCGAGCAAGCATTTGCATTCAATGCATTACTTAATGACAATATAAAATTGGTCGCTCTTCAGGGTGTTGCTGGAACAGGAAAAACACTTCTTGCTTTGGCCTCAGCTTTGGAACAGCACAAAAAATTCCATCAGATTATCTTAGCACGTCCAATCGTTCCTTTATCAAACAAAGAGATTGGCTTCCTTCCTGGAGATGCCAGTGATAAGATTGGGCCGTATATGGAACCACTTTGGGATAATTTGAAATTCATCAAATCGCAATTTGGTGAAAACGAAAAGAAGTACAAAGCGATTTTAGCGCTCGAAGAAAACGGAACAATTGTAATTACTCCATTGGCATTTATCCGTGGGAGAAGCCTTTCGAATATCATGTTTATTGTGGATGAAGCTCAGAACTTGACTCCACACGAAGTGAAAACAATTATTACTCGGGCCGGAGAAAACACCAAAATTGTATTTACGGGGGATGTGAATCAGATTGACACGCCGTATTTGGATGAAAACAGTAATGGATTGGCTTATTTGATCGACCGACTGAAGGGGCAGCATTTGTTTGCTCATGTAAAACTCGAAAAAGGAGAGCGATCTGAATTGGCGAATTTAGCGAATGATTTGTTGTAGGTTCGATCGTCAGATGATCCGATTATCTGATTTTCCGATTGATTTTTCCTTGAGGAATTATGATCTAGGTTTTCTGAGATGTAACATCCTACGCTAAATATTAGGCGCAAAAAAGCCCTCCTTAAATTAATTGAGCGAAAAGCTTATTCTGAAACTCCTCCAAATGAACACTTTCCAAAATAGCGTTATTGGAATCCCCGCATTTATACAGAACTCCAGCCAATTAAAGCAAGCACAACTTAGAACTGAGCCAAAACATGCGTTTTGTTCTTCTCTTAACCTGTAAGAAAGATAAGGTCTGCACCAACTAGAAAGCCAACACCTTAAACTCTGTTCTTCTATTTAACTGGTGTTCGGCACCTGAACATTTCACACCGTTCTTACATCCGTTCACCAATTGCGTTTCACCATAACCAGCAGATTTCAATCGATCCGCAGAAACTCCTGCCTTCGTTAAATAGTCAACGACTGCTTTCGCTCTTCTTTCTGACAAATCTTGATTGTGTGAATCAGATCCTTGAGAGTCCGTGTGACCGCCCAATTCTATTTTCAATGTAGGAACATCATTCATCAAATTGGTCAACCTGTTCAACTCTGCTGTAGATTCAGGACGCAATGTTGCCTTATCCAAGTCAAAGAAGATATTGCGAAGTACGATTTTGCTTCCAACCGATAGCTTTTTTAGTTCAATGTTCTTCTCTACCTCTTGGAATGCCGCAGTATTTGGAATATCGAAATTTTCTGAATGGAATAAATACTCATCTTTCTTAACTGCAATACCGTAGTTTTTTCCCGCAGGAAGTGAAACTAAGTACCTACCTGTTTTACTATTTGAAGTAAATGTTGCGATTACCTTGTTCGCCTCATTATCTACAATTTCGATTTCAGCTTCTAATAARTCTTTCGTTAAATAATCAGAGATCACACCTTTCAAAATTGTAAGTTGTGCTTCCTTCACGATTACTTCTGGAGCAATTACCACATCCTTAATTGGAGCTGCAACACTCGCCAATAAGTTATCTTCATTGTTCAAGACCATTTGCTTCTCAGGCCCTAAGAATGTAATCATGTATAAATCTCTAAGGCCGATGTTGTCTTTTTGTGCAGAAGACATATAGTATCCATGTCTACCGCTTGCCGAGATCACAAAGAATGCATCTTGATCAGCAGTATTTACCGGGTAACCTAAGTTTTCAGGTTCGCTCCACGTGTTGGTTGAGGCATCAAGTACAGATTTAAAGATATCCATATCTCCCATTGATGTATGCCCTTCAGAACCGAAGTACAATGTTTTCCCATCTGGGTGCAAGTAAATACCATCTTCTTTGTGCTTCGTATTAATTGTTGCTCCTAAGTTTTCAGCTGGACCCCACTTCCCTTTCTTATCTTTTCTAGACAAGTAAATGTCGTGTTTTCCAATTCCACCTGGTTTTTCAGACACGAAATAAAGCGTGTTTCCATCTGGAGAATAGCATGCTGAGGGTTCCTGAAAATTCTTCGTATTGATGTTCTTCCCCAAATCCATTGGTTTACTCCATTCCGAACCTTCCAAAACACATTCGAATAAATCACCAAATCCCGATTTACCTTTGTAAATAATGATTCTTTGTCCATCCGCTGAAATTGCAGAAACAGCATCGTGATCATTTGTATTTACATTGTCCCCCATGTTTTTTGCTGGCGCCCATGTACCATCTTCATTTTTGGATGAGATATATAAATCTTCAAAGTGCTCATTCAAGACTGGGTCAATTTTCCCTCCTGTTGAACCTTCTCTTCTCGAGGTATAAATAATGACCGATTCATCTGCAGAAATAACCGCTCCATATTCATGATACTTCGTGTTAACGTTTGGACCGAGGTTATCAATGAAAACACGAATGGGCTTTTTAATTATCTTTTTCCCGTTTCGACATTGTTGAATTCTCAATTGTAAATTCTCTTTTAAACGCGGATCTGGGTCGTGCATTACCGTTGGTTGGTAATTGCTGTAGAAAGTGATTGCTCTATCAAATTCGTTGTTCAAATGGTAAGCCTGCCCCAAATAAAAATTAATTCTAGGATTTATACTCGGCTGCAGTTTGCGCGCTTTCAATAAATACTCCATTGCTTTGGACTTATGTACCGAATGTAAATAGCATTCACCCAGTTTATAATTCAACAATGCGTTATCAGGATTAAACGTGTTGGCTTTTTCGTAAAACGGGATCGCTTCTTTGAAGAAAATCGCTCCTTTCTCGTAAATTTTATCTCCCTCTTTAATATTGCCCTTGGCCTCTTTTAATCCTTCTTTATCATTTTTGAAATTGTCTTTATCAAATTCGATTCCTTGTGCGAAAGCTCCCACAGTAGTCAGCAACAATCCAGCAATAAGTATGTATGTTTTAGTCATCATAATCTTTCTCTTAGCTATTAATTGCACATTCCTACAAACGATTTAACTCCCTCTGCTCCTAACTGACCTGCCATTTTCCAATCGGCACAAGCTCCAGCATCATCTCTCAGTAATTCCTTCGCGTTGCCTCTATTTTGATAGGCATATGAATAATTTGCATCTAGCTCAATTGCTTTTGTACAGTCTTCAACACATCCGGCATAATCTTTCAGTTTAAACTTGGCACTTGCTCTATTGTTGTAAGCAAAAGCGTAATCAGCTTTCAATTTAATTGCACTGCTGAAATCTGTAATTGCTTCTTTAAAATCACCTGAATCGAAATAAGCGCTACCTCTATTGTTGTAAGCGATGTGGTATTCTTTATCTAAGCTAATTGCTTTCGAATATGACATCAACGCACTTTTAATATCCCCTTTCTTTCTTAGGGCACTTCCTAAGTTGTTGTGAGTGAAAGCCATTTTATTGTCAATCAATAGAGCTTTCTTGTAATCACTAATCGCTCCATCGATGTTATCAATTTGACGTTTTGCACTGCCTCTATCGTTGTAAGCATATGCATGGCGTTTATCAGCGCTCACAGCCTTCGTAAAGTCTTTAATTGCTCCTTCGTAATCCTTCGCTTCAAACTTGATTACACCTTTGTAATAATGTGCTTGAGCGTGATTCACATTTAATTTCGTTGCTTCGCTGAAATCGGCAACCGCGCCTTCGGTATCTTTCAACTTGTATTTTCCTTGTCCTCGCAAATACCATGTTTCGGGATTATCCGTTACGAAAGTTATTGCCTTATCGAAATCTACTATTGCACCTGCTAAATCACCTTCTTCCGATTTACACACTGCTCTGTTGAAATAAGCAGGTTCGAAATCAGCACGTAATTCAAGTGATTTCGAAAAATCACTAATTGCCGCTTTGTAATTCTTGTTTTGATATTGGCTTATTCCACTGTTGTATAACATATCAGCTTGGACATCTGCGGAGTCTAAGATAGTAGCTTGTACAATAGTATCCTGAGCGAAAGACATACTTGTTATAAGCATGGAAAATGTCAGTAGCACAGTAGCTTTCAAACGATTCATAGATTTCATTTTTTCAATGTTCTTAAATAAAACAACCGGGTTTCAACTTGATCTGATATTCAATAAACTGTAGTCAGAAGGAAACCCCTTGTTTTGGTTTAGATCATTAATTTATTCAAACACAAGATATTCAATAAATTAACGCGAGTTAAATTTAACATTTTCTCTCTAAATGTGTGTCATTATTATCAGATGTCATATGAACAAGGCAGAATAGATTTGGAAAAGCAGAAAGACAACCGAATCATGTTGGTTTTATTCCTTTCTTTAGCTTAGAGATAAGTGATTCATTAATATTATATCAAACATGGGAATGTATTATGGCTTCAACGTTGAATCAGATAAAGTCGATTTAGATGATCAGTTTCCTGAAAACTTAGGTTGGTTCAGTGAACGTGTAGGAGCCTCAGGAGAAAACTCAGAGTTTAAACAGCTTGAGAAAATATTGACTATCGACTTGAAGTTGATCGACCATACTCAATATGAATGGGATGATGATGATGACGAAGATTGTTCTCCAGGTTTAATGAATACGACGGTAAAAGAATTCTCTACTGTGATTCATGAATTAAAGCATAAAATCACAGAAACTCCCGATTTCCATCAAACCATCATTTATCAAGAAAATGATCCGGAATTGTGTCGGCAGTACTTATCATCAAATGAATTCATGGACGACCTAAATTTCCTTATAAAATTAATGGATACTTATCGTGATAATAAGATTGAGCATTTTGAGATATACTATGGCTAGTGCACTATCATGTGCCTGTGAAACCACCTTTACCGAAAGAACAAACGTCCATTCAGCCACTCCTCATCGATTTGTGCGCCGCGTTTCTTATAGAATTCAATCGCCGATGTATTCCAATCGATAATTTGCCAATCCATCCGCGCATATTCACGCTCTTTGGCAATCTCTACTACTCTATCGAATAATTTCCCTCCCGCTCCAGTACCGCGTGCTTCAGGAACGAGATATAGATCTTCCAAGTACATGCATGGACCTTTCCATGTCGAATACGAAGTATAATAGATTGCGAAGCCAATTACTTGACCATCTTGTTCGGCAAGAATTGCTTCGCAGATTTTCGAATCGAATAAATCAGCCCCGAGTTTCTCAGGTGTATTATCAACTGCTTCGAGGTCATTTTCGTATTCTGCCAAGCCCTTGATGAGATCAATTAAGATAAACTCATCGCCTCGCTTCGCTTTACGTATTGTACAACTCATTATTGAACTCCAGCTAAATTGAATCGAAGACGAAGACCTGTACTCATGTTACCTGTAGGGTAAGAAGTTGCGATTTTCGGTGTGTTCAATGTGTGATCGTAATAGAACTGAATCACTAGGTATTTAGAGAGGTTGTAATCCGCTGATGATTTAATCGCTATAACTTTCTGTCCAGCTGTTGCTTGATTACTGTTTTCATCAATGTTACGAATCACAGTTAAGTTATCTCTGAACGAAATATCCACACGAAGGTTTACTGGACTCGAAGGAACTTTCCCAAATGGTAATTTCACTTTTGAGAATTTGTATCCTGTTCCAATTACCCATTCGCTTCCTAAAATTTCAGTTACCTGATTGTTGTTCAATGACAGTGAAGCGCTTCGATCTTTCTTGTATTCGAATTTCGTGATCAATCCTTGACCCTTGATGTTCCATGTTGCATCAATTCCAATTAATGGTGAGAATCGTTCCGAGACAACCACGTTTTGAATTTGATCTTGCGCCAAGAAGTTATTGTTTAAATCTCTTGCCGTTGCTCCTCCACTTGCATCAAACGAAGCGTTCAAGTTTGTTTGAATCCCTGAAACACTCACTGAAGATGTATAACCATGTCGCATCACGAAGTTTTTCAATACTTTCTTCATGAATTTGAAATTCTTCAATCCATTGTAGTTAACTGACCAGTTTGGAAGTGGCAAATTACGTACTGGATTAATGTTCTTATCACTTACTCCACGATTTGTATACGACGTCAAGAATGCTCCAAGAACAACTTCTTGTTGAGTCGCACTGTATCCGTCATGATATCCAGATGACAACATTCCAGAATTTCCATTTGCTCCACCTAGGAGTTCAGAAACTTCTTTTCGATTCGCCAATAGGTTGTCAAATACTGATGACTCGTATTCTTTACCAATCAATGCAAATGCGGAAGAGACAGATACATTTGAGTATGTCAACGTAGAAATTTCAACTCTACTTTGACTTTCAAATGCCAATGTTGTTTCATTGTAACGATAGAATTCTCTTGAATTCTTGCTGTACATTCTATTCGCTTTCAATTCAATTGACAGATCCTTGATCGGTTCAAGCGTTGCACGAAGGTTGATGTTTTCTGAATGCGTATTGGTATACTGTTGATTCAAGTTTTGATTTCGAACTATATAACTTTTTGTACCAGAAGCGTCAGAACTCAATCGTTCCGCAATGTTGTAACCTGTTTCTTGCCCAAAAACATTGAAGCGTTGTTGACCAAATACGAAACCACCAATCCCAGCACTATTTCCTGGGTCGAATCCTAAGATTCCTGCGCGTTCGGTATAACCAGGAAGTAAAGTACCATCAGTAACAGTATACGTTCCATTCACATTTCGAACAGTCATCAAGGCACGGGCAAAGAATCCAGCTACTGGATGAACTTTTCCTCCTCTTTCTTTCTCACGATCTTCACGATCTTTTTTGCGCTCTTTCTTACGTTTTTTACGCTCCTTTTGTTTTTCCGTCAAATTCTCATCCTCTGGATCGACTTCAGCTTCTGGTTTTTTTGAACCACCTTTCGTTGCACCATTTCTATCCCTTGCAGAAGCACGTCCACGTGGATTACGACCTCCATTGTTTACTTTTTGGAAGAACTTGACCTTATTATATAAGGAAGTGAAGTTCAACTGAGCAGTCATGTTGATGTCACGGCTATTTTGAATCGTATTACCATAATCTGGTTGAGCCAATGGTCCACGTTGCCAGTTGTACGATCCTTTCCATGTTGCATTTGCGCTCATCCAATTCGTTGCAGGGAATTGACTTAATGGCAAGGTATATTTGAAGGTATAATTGTGCGAGTAATCCATCGCTTTACCAAATGTACCCAATTGCGAACTCAATGTGTCTCTGAAAGAACTCCGCACTACTGCACTATCACCTTCTTCAAACATTGAACGGTTATTTGCGTTGAATGTGAATTTCAATTTCTTGGTGATATCATACGCCATTGCATACTTCCTGTTCCAGTCGAATTGTTTCAGATACACAGGGTCGATCTCGTATAGAGACAATTTATCTGCTGGTGTATCTACCGGAATAATATTGTTACGGATTTGGCGCTCGTTGTAATTACGCATTGCATCAGTTCCGAAGGAAATGTTTTTCGGAGTCAAGTAGAAATTCATGTCGCGAACAATCGCCCACCATTTCGATTTCTGCATGAACTTCACCTTTTTGAAAGGCATTATTGGCTTCGATTTAAACGAATAGTTGTAGTTCAAGCTAGAAGTCCATGTTCTAGTACGATCGTAATTCGTATTGAAATCTCTTCTTAGATTCTGAGAATACGCATAACTCGCGGACCAATTCGAGACTCTCCAGAAATGATTGTCCGCACCAGCTTTTAATTCTTTTCGAACATTTGTAAAGTTATATGCTTTACGTTCGGTGTAGTCTTGTCCTAGTTTCGCTTTTTCCTTGCGTACATTGGGGTCGTCATAATCGTTCAATCGAATATCAGGATTGAATGGATCGTACTCTGGGTTAATGACACCCACAGAATAGCTGTAGAAAAATGGCAACTGAACACGTGCTTTCTTTCCGAAAAATTGCCCAAGTTGAACATTTGCGTTCATGTCAAAATTGAGCTTTTGATTTCTTTGTCTTTCTTGAACGCGACTATCAACAGATCCCCAATTTATTCCGGAGTAAGTTCCAGACATATTTAAGTTGGCAAAATCAGCAAATTGAACTTGCATTTGAGCAGTTGCTGCTGATCCTCCTTCACTTACGAAGTCTGTCAATCGAAGCTCGTTGATCCAAACATTCACACATTTAGAAAGACCATCATCTGCCCATGGCGTATTCTTATTGATGTGAGGATTTCGTACACCAATCATGATCACTTTCATGGCTTGAAGGTTCGGATTACCTTTTACTTTTAATACTCGTGTAGGATCAGCTGGGTCGATAATTGAATACTCAACAACATAAGATGCCATTGGACTTCCAGAAGCAATTAATTCGTTCCTGTCTTTCTTCATTTTCAAGAAATCCTCAAATGTAATTTCGATGTTATTCCCTTCTGGCCAAATATCTTCTGGAAGTTGCGCTCCAAAATCAGTCAATTTCAATGGCATCTCGTACTCATAGTAGTTGTCTGTGAAGTCAGTTCCTAATCTTACGAAAAGTGTCAAATCATCATCATTCAGTACTGATTGTCCTTCTACTCTTTCAGCGTGAGCAAACATTTTCAATTTCTTGTATGTTCTTACATCGAACTGAACATTTTTGTATCCTGCTCTTGCATCACCATCTTGCAAATTACATACTTCAAGCGTCAATGATTGCTCATTTAACTGACGTTGGAATGTCTGTGATGGATCAACCTCACGTGTAATTCCTGGTGGAATTTCGTATTTAATTGGCTCACGTTGATCATTCTCTTCAACGTTTACTGCTCCAATGTTGAATGTCGTTAAGTTTGGATCTATTGTAACCCCTTCTCCTGGCTCAACAAGATCATCCCGGTATTGTCTCCATTCCCCACGGATAAATTCGAGACGAGCAAAACGAACAACTACTTCTTCATTAAAATCTTTCAAGAAGATACGCATGAAACGAATCGTTCTAAAGTCTTGAATTCCATTTACACGTTTTTCAAAATCACGAATTGGAACTTTAAACTGTAACCATCGTTCTGTTTTCGTTCCGTTCGTTACTAATTGAACGTTCGTAATAAAATTCTGTCCTTCTTGCATGTCATTTGGACGCAAGCTGACTTTGTATTGGAAATAACTTTCGGTTTCGTCTAGTGTATTGTTGTTGTTGAACTCTTCCATGTCTGGTTGATTCGTCCCTTGAGTTGGATAACCCTCAGCGTTCATCGTGTTAGACATTTCAATTGTTGGAGAGTTCCCTTCAAGACCTCTGAATCTCTTGTAACGTTCAAGGATGCTTGCTTCAGCTAGATCATATCCGTCATCTCGGTAATACTTATAATCATCTGATGATGGATCGGCAAGCATTCGCGTCTTCGTAGCAGCTGAAAGCGTACCGTTGTTCTGAACCCAGTTGGTATACCCTGCGTAGAACAATAGCTCGTCAGCGTTACCCCAACCATCATATCCAACATCTTGGTTGGTACGAGACAAAGGATCATTGTCAAATGCATTTACCGTTTGCTGTAATGTAGAAATACGCGCCCATGATGTCTCATCTACATTATCTTGAGATGAAGTCGCAAATGGCGGCAATCCATTTTCAAAACTTCGTCGTGAATCTGGTAAAACATCTTCCGAAATATTTCCAAGATTGAAGTACATGTCACCTCCAGTATGACTCGTTGTTGGATCAGCATTTTCAGCATCTTCATTGAACGGGTCAAGCATCCAGAATTGAATGTACTCGATGTTTGTTAACTCAAAATCATTTGTCGTTAATGCACGCATAATTCCTCCCCAACGATTCGCAGGATCTGTAAACAAACCATCTGCATCAACAGTATTTGTTGTGTCGAAATTGTACATCCCTCGCTCTTTCGGGTAATACGCTAAATCTAAAATTGGAATGTTTCCAATCGTACCCAATGCTAATTGCTGATTCGGCCAAATTTGCGTTTGACTAACCAATCTGACACGACTATCACTGACTAATTCAGGATTATCCTTGATGTGCTGTGGTGTTAAATTAGATCCTTGAGCAAACAATGGATCAACAACATACCATGAAGTTCTCGCTCGTTTATATCCTGCTGAAAGATCTATATTTGTTGCTTCTGGGAACAAGTCAGTCTGCCCCTTTGGAACAGATGCCAAATGCCAAGCTGTTGCTGATCTTAGATCAATTGAACTTTGAGCACCTTCGAAATCATCTATATACGATGTTCCATTTTTGTTAATTGCTTTCGGAGATCCTGGGATTAAGTGAGCAAACTCTCCTGTAAATGAGAATGTTGATCGCTCTTTTGTAGAAATAACGGGTAAAAGATCGACTAGTTTTGTCAGAAGGGGAACATCTGTTCGGTAAGCAATATCAAATCCAATGATGTTGTTTTTGTATGGCTCGCTTCCAATATCCACTTTTTGTGTGACCGGACGCTCCATCATTCTCATCCATGTTGCACCGACATTAAATTTATCACTAAATCGATGGCTCACCCTWGACCCCAGCAGRGATTTGGATTGGAAACCAAAGACGGAATTACTTTCGATTGAAATTTTAATTGGTGTATTTGAATTCAAGTACGATTCGTTCAAGATCTTAACACGGCCGAGGTTGTAATCAACAGWRTAGTCTACTCCTTCTGTCAGTAGAATTCCACCAGCTGTAACTGAAACTGCTCCTTCAGGAACATTCAAAGCATTCAGTGGAATATCAGAACTAATGGATGATTGGTATTCTCCTTTGAAACTGAAACGATTTTTAGCAGGAATTTGCTGCGCCGCTGTTTTCGTTGAATCGTATAATTCTGTGTAGGCAACTTGGTCAATAAGGACTTGTGGAATTTCATTAGGAGGGAGAACGGCATCCAATTTATCCGCGAGGGTTTGTCCGAATGGTTCAACGGTTGTAAAGTAGATACGTCCATTTCTTCTGTTGATTGTACCTGCAGATTCGGCTCTATTTCCATTAAATACAATCGGAACAAAATCGAAAACTCCATCTGAAAACGGCTGATTGTTTTGATTCAGCTTATCCATTTCAAGTAATGTCACGATCTGTTTATCGTCAACACCGCTCATTGGGAAGAATGGAACCTTTACTGAAGTTTCAGGATTGTTGTAAAGGATATCTAAACGGAAACCCTGTTGATCAACTTGATATGCTCCAATTGAGTAAACGTTTTTCATCATCAAATCCCAAATAACATTTTTCGGATTCGTGATTGTTGGTTTCAATAACTTCACCATTAAGGCATCTTGTCCAGCTATACCGTCAGTAGAGAATTCACCAACTTGGTACGTATTTCCTTGGTAAGTGTACTCATAAGAAACAGCTAATACCTCGTCATTATTGAGCGGCATGTTTAAGGAAATGAATCCTAGCATTACATTGTAACTAAATTCACTATCGCTCAGCTTTCGAGCATTCTCTACTTTCTCAAAGTGAACTGCTTGTTGGAATGGGCCTGGTGCCGTAATTTGAGAAGCTAATCCCTGAATTGAGTTATTGAAACTTCTGACCAAGGGCTGATTTATCGCCCAATTGTACAAATTATTTGCATCGTTACTCGGTAAATCTTCAATTGCATAACCACCTGGATCACCTTGACAGTTTACCTCTTTCGCTTCTCCTAAATCAGAGAATGCGATGATGTTTCGTGTGTTTTCTGTTTCGTTCGTTCGGTTCATTACCCAAACCTCAATCCGAGACAAGTTGATTGTAGTATTTGGAATCGGCAATGACGACATCCCTTTATCGTAATTGTCATGGTGGTACATGTTCAAAAAGTAGTGACGATTCGATTCGTAATTATCTGCCGATAGCTCAAATTGTTGAGCTTGCGATTTACCTGTAATGTTGATTTCTTTCCTTTGACCTTTCGATGATGCACCGATTACATCAACTGTGGTGTTTCCGAATTTAAACTGCCCGTAAGCACCAAACAGAACTTGTGATCCTTGGATCAATGAAGTTGGTGGTTGAAAGGCAACATTTCCTAATTGAATTTTCTGAATGATCTGATCATCATCTCCTGTGTATTCTAATGTAGAGATGTTATCAAAATCGAATGCTGCTTGTGTGTTGTAACTTGTTCCAAGTTTGACACGTGTTCCAATTTGTCCGACAAGATTCAGGTTGATCTGTTGTTGAAAATCGAATCTCGTAATTCTTCGTTGGCGTACAGGAAGAATTGGATTGTCGTAACGGGATGAATTTACTCCCAAAGAAATTTCGACACTTCCCGTTGTTCTGATTGTAATTTGATCCGAACCAAAGAAGTTTTCAAAGACTTTACTTCCTACTTTTATTGGGAATTCGAAGGGTTGACTTTCGGCAGTTTGCTCGTCAATTTTTTCTTTCCAGTTATCCGCTAATGCTTTTTTACGTTCGTATTCGATGTATTCTTCGAGCGTCATCATCGAAGGGTTTCGATAATTCATTTCGGATTTCCCGAGTACTTCTTTGAAAATATATTTTCCTGTTACCGGATCGTAAACGATTGTTCGCTCCACAGAACTTGGATCACCCAAATCAAAACTTTGCTCGCTCGTTTGAGTCGGGTCATAAGTAGGATTGATCGGAAAAATCAGATTCGTGTCGGGATCATTTTGTGCCCAAACGGGTCCAATAACCAAGCAAAACAACAGTAGTAGTCCAACGTACTTCATAGCTAGTAATCTCGTATTCAAATTTCTTATCTTAGAATTAAAGAATCTTCAGTGCTCCTTTAATCAGTTGTTCAACAGGCTCGTCGCCAGTTGCTATTTTATCAATTGCTTTTTCCGCGGATTTCTTATCAAACCCCAAGGAAATCAATGCTGTTAACGCGTCAAATCGACTTGTATTGTTTGCATTGAACATATTTTCAGACGAAAAGGTCATTTTTAACATTTTGTCCTTCAAATCTATGATCACACGTTGTGCGGTTTTCGCTCCAATCCCCTTAACACTTTGGATTGTTCGCACATCTTCATTTTGAATAGCGCTTGCAATTTCCTCAGGTACTAAGGAAGACAGCATGATCATCGCCGTGTTCGGCCCAATTCCCGAAACGGAAACAAGGTGATTGAACATTTCACGTTCTAACTTACTTGCAAAACCGTAAAGAATCTGTGCGTCCTCCCGTACAACAAACTTGATAAAAAGTTTAATGTTCTCATCATTTCCTATTACTGAGAAGGTGTTTAACGAAATTCTCACTTCATAACCAACACCTCCGCAGTCTAAAACAACTTCCGTTGGAGCCTTTTCAATCAGGCGACCATTCAATTGAGCTATCATAGTTATTTGTTTTGTGCGTCTACTACGGCCACTTTAACCATGTTAATAATCTCACGAACAGAAGCTCCCATTTGAAGCACATGAATCGACTTTTTCAAACCGACCAAAATAGGTCCAATTGAATCGTCATCATTCATTTCCTGCATCAATTTGTATGCAATATTTCCAGCTGCTAGATTCGGAAAAATGAGCGTGTTTACTTTTTTATTTGAAAGTGTAGAGAATGAGAATTTTTCGTTCATCAACTCATTGTTCAAGGCAAAGTTTGCTTGTACCTCACCGTCTACGATCAGATTCGGATCCGTTTCTTGAAGAATCTCCCTTGCTCTTGACATTTTCGTTGCATCTTCTCCAGTTCCAGAGCCAAAATTTGAGTAACTCAAGAGTGCGATTCGTGGAGTAATCTTGAATTTTCGAATCATTTTTGCCACGTTTGAAGTAATCTCAGCGATATCTTCAGCAGATGGATTTACGTTCAATGTTGTATCCGCTAAGAAAAGTGGTCCGCGTTTGGTGTCTAGAATATACATCCCAGCAACAACATTCATGTCTTTTTGTAGACCAATAGTTTGAATAACTGGTCTTACGACGTCACGGTAATTTCGTGTAATTCCCGAAAGCATAGCGTCAGCATCACCTGTTTCAACCATCATTGCACCAAAGTGATTTCGCTCACGCATGATTTGCAACGCTTCGAACTCAGTCACGCCTTTTCGCTTGCGTTTTTCGAAGAATTTTGCACCGTATTCTTGGCGACGTTCTTTCTCCTCATCAGATTTAGGATCAATAATTTCCACTTCTGGAAACTCCATCATGTACTCCTTAATGAGTGACTCTATGACAACTTTTTTTCCCAATAAAATTGGAAATGCAACACCTTCTTCCCAAGCTGTTTGAGCTGCCTTCAAGATTTTAATATTATCCGCTTCCGCAAATACAACACGTTTTGGAGAACGTTGAGCTTTTTCGGTAATTGTACGGATCAATTTGTTATCCAGCCCTAAACGGTTCTTCAATTCCATTTCGTACGCATCCCAATCTGTAATTGGCTTCTTCGCTACTCCAGAATCCATTGCAGCTTTCGCTACGGCAGGAGCTACATAATAAATCAATCGAGTGTCAATTGGTTTAGGAATAATTTGATCGCGACCAAATGAAATGTTCTTTTCACCATAAGCTTCAATCACTTCTTCAGGAATACTCTCTTTAGCAAGTGAGGCAATTGCTTTAACAGCAGCCAGCTTCATTTCTTCATTAATCGTTGTAGCGCGCACATCCAATGCACCTCTAAAAATGAACGGGAAACCTAGAACGTTATTCACCTGGTTAGGATGATCGGAACGCCCCGTTGCCATGATAATATCTTTTCGAACAGAAGTTGCGTCCTTGTATGAGATTTCAGGATCTGGATTTGCGAGTGCAAAGACAATTGGATCTTTCGCCATCACTTTGATCATCTCTTTATCAACAAGTCCTCCTCTAGAAAGGCCTAGAAAAACATCTGCTTTTTTGAAAGCATCTTTGAACGCAATGTCTTTTTTATGTTTGGAGAAAATGGATTTATGTTTATCCAAATCAGTTCTACCGCTATAGATTAAACCTTTGGAATCGAACATGAAAATGTTCTCTAATTTCACCCCAAGCGCATTGTATAGTTTCGCACAAGACAAGGCCGAAGCACCTGCACCTGAAACGACAATTTTCACTTTTCCTATTTTCTTTTTTGCAAGCTCTAGCGCATTCAATAGTGCGGCAGATGAAATAATTGCAGTTCCGTGCTGATCATCATGCATGATTGGAATATCCAATTCTGCTTTTAATCGTTCCTCGATTTCAAATGCTTCGGGAGCTTTAATATCTTCAAGGTTGATTCCTCCAAATGTTGGCGCGATGGCTTTCACTGTTTGAATAAACAATTCAGGATCGGTTGCGTCAACTTCAATGTCAAACACATCGATATCGGCAAAAATCTTAAAAAGAAGGCCTTTCCCTTCCATCACTGGTTTCGATGCTTCTGGTCCGATATCTCCCAAACCAAGAACCGATGTTCCATTTGAAATTACAGCAACCAGGTTTCCTTTACTTGTGTATTTGTAAACATCTTCTTTGTTCTCTGCAATCGCCAAGCAAGGATCTGCTACTCCTGGGGAATAAGCCAAGGATAAATCACGTTGCGTAGCATACGGTTTCGTTGGAACTACCTCGATTTTTCCAGGTTTTCCCATAGAATGGTAATCGAGTGCATCTTGTTTTCTAATTTTCGCCATATGTGGGTCTCTTTTGAAGCTGTCAAAGATACGAAAATGCATTTGGAATGAGGGCTGTAAATGAAAAAAGCCGCTTATCCCGAAGAATCGGAACAAACGGCTTTAAAACCTATTCACCTACTTCAATAAAGAAGTTGGTTTATTGTAAGCTAATTATTTGATTACAAGAACTTGGTTGTAAGAAGCAGCATCGTTAGCAACGCTAATGATGTAGTTTCCGCTCATCAAATCAGCAACCGGAATTGCGATGTTTTGAGCACCTGATAAGTTAGACAATACGTTAGTTGAAACTACGCGTCCACTCATGTCAGTAATTGTAATTGTGTAATCTCCTGCCGCTTCGAATGCAACGTTTACGTTGTCAGTCGCTGGGTTAGGGAATACATTCATGTTGATAGCATCAACATCTGCAACGCTTCCACTTTCTGAGATAGAAACTTCTTTTGCATTAACGATTTCACCTGTAGCGTTATCGATCAACAATGCAACTGCGTGCATGTTATCACGGTTACTAGTTCCAGGAACAGTGTAAGTGAAAGAGTAGTTTGCTACAGTACCATCAGCGATAGTTGCAGGAACAGAACCAGCTTGTCCATCATATCCTCCTAATAAAGCAACACCAACGTGATCATAAACCATATCAGCAGCAGGTACAGGATCAGCCCAACCTTCGTATCCACCCATTGGTCCTTGTGCACCACCTGAGTAATAGTTTGCTTGGTTGTAAGCTGCAGAAGTTCCAGTTACACCATCTTCAGCAATAACTACCGCTAAACGGAAGTCAGCACCAGAAACAGGTGTGTAGAAATTAGCAGATACATCAATCGTTACGTTAGCACCAGTTCCAGAAACGGCTGCAACAATATTTGCAGGAACGCCCATGTTCACACGGTCGTTATAGTATCCTTCGAAAGCAGTTTGTGAAACACCAACTCCTAATAAAGCACGGTCAACGTTTGCTCCTGGGAAACCAGAAATTCCAGCACCACCATCATAAGCAGCAAGAGTCATTGGATCACCATTGTGAACAGCAACACCGATGAAATCAGAAGGGTAAGTTGCAGCCATGTAATCCATTGCTACAGCTCCACGTGGACACCATCCACACCAAGTACCTGTTCCTTCTTCAAAAACAACTGCTTTGTCAGTTTGTTGACTCAACGTGTTGTGAAGTGCAGAACCTGCATTGTTAGATGGATCTCCATCAGTAGTTGCATTAACAGCAGTAATTGTTACTGCGATGTTTTCTTCAACTGCAGTAGCGTAAGTTACGTTAGTTGGGTGAGCAACAGAAGCAGAAGCTCCAGGCGCGATATTCACAGTAATCGTTTGAACGTGGCTAGTACCATCATTCCAATCGATTTCCAAAGAAGTGATTGCATTTCCACCAACATTCGTTACCTCAGCAGTAAGAACAGTGTTAGAGTTAATCAAAGCCCAACGATCAACAGATACACCTGTAAGGCTAGCATCGTTTTGTGCTGGTTCTTTAACTACTACGTTATCAATAGCAATACCTGTTGCCCAAGTACCACCATCATTGTAGAACCAACGAACCATTACAGAAGAAGCTCCATCAGTAGCTGCTCCTAAAGGAACTAAACTGTTTTGCCAGTTAAGGTTACCATTGTCAACAACGTAAGTATAAACGCTAGTCCAAGAAGTACCACCATCAATAGAAACTTCAACCTCATGCGGTAAAGATGGTCCGTAAGTGATATCATCAACGAAATCATACGTTACAACAACACCAGAAAGACCAGTAAAGTCCATTGATGGAGTCACTAAGTATGCTGCACTTAAATCACAGTTACACACATCATCATTCACCATAGCGAAATCAGAAGATGCAGGAACTGGCCAATATGCAGCAGCGTTTGCTACTGACGCATCACCAGTAATGTAATCACCAGTACCTGGTGTAGTGGACACTGATGCCCATCCAGTTGGAAGAGCTCCACCTAGACCTTCGAAATCTTCTGTCAGCACTTGCGAGAACGCACTACCTGCCAATAGAAGACTTCCACAGAGTAATAAATTTTTCATAGTTTTTTTTTAAAATTAATTTTAGTTCTAAAAATAGTAACCAAAGATAAGGTATTGTCTATCGCTAAACAAATAGATATGTTTGTTTTGGCTTAAGTATATTACAGACACTCTTGTAAAGCTAAAATAAATTGATTATGAAATCTATGTTAAATATCGTCGTGTTCTCAGGAGCTGGTATGAGCGCTGAAAGTGGAATACAAACTTTCCGTGACTCAAATGGATTGTGGGAAAATCACCGTATCGAAGATGTTGCTACACCACAAGCTTGGCAGAAAGACCCTGATTTGGTTACCTCTTTCTATAACGAGCGAAGAAAATCCGTAATCCTAGCAAAGCCGAATAACGCCCACGAAGGGGTTGTCGAATTAGAAGAGCTCGGAGATGTTTTGGTTATTACTCAGAATATAGACGATTTACATGAACGCGCTGGAAGTTCAAATGTTCTTCACTTGCATGGAAACATTCGATTAGCAAAAAGCTCAGGGCCCGATCAGGAAAAGGCGTATTACCCAATAAACGGCTGGAAACTTGATAACACATCAGTTTGTCCAGACGGTTACCGATTGCGTCCACATGTCGTCTGGTTTGGAGAGGAAGTTCCTTCTTATGAAAAAGCAGCAGAGCTGTTACCGAGTGCGGACGTGCTAATTGTAATCGGAACATCGCTGCAAGTATATCCAGCTGCAGGTTTGCTCCAATTCGCGACGAACGCTCAACAGAAATTTATAATCGACCCGAAAGCTGATCAACTCGATATTCCTTCTGATTTCATCAAATTAAATGCAACTGCAAGCGATGGTATGAGCACCGTTATCAGGGAATTAAAAAAAAGAAATAGCTAATTGAATTACCTAGATTTCTTTGCGCTTTTTACAAAATTCTCGATTGCTCCAGTCATTGAAGGTGCATTCGGCTGAGGTGCATGCAAATCAAGACGCATATTATTGTCTACAATCGCTTTTGCCGTAGTTGGTCCAAAGGCTGCAATAATTGTGTCTTTTTGCTTGAACTCCGGGAAGTTTTTCACCAAAGATTCAACGCCACCAGGACTATAAAAAACAAGCATGTCGTAGTAGACATTTTCCAAATCAGAAAGATCAGAAGCGACAGTTCTGTATAGAACCGCTTTCGTGAAATTCAAATTGTTTTCTGTTAACGTATCTGGAATTTTATCTCGAAGACGATCCGTACAAGGAAGCAAAAAGGCTTCTTTCCTGTGTTTTTTCAAAATATCGATCAAATCATCGATACGTTGTTTACCAAAAAAGATTTTTCGCTTTCTATACGCCACATACTTTTGAAGATAATACGCCACTGCCTCTGAAATACAGAAGTATTTCATTGAATCGGGTACTTCAAATCGCAGTTCTTCAGCAATCCTGAAAAAATGGTCAACTGCATTTTTGGAAGTTAAGATAACTGCCGTATGCTTACCAAGTTCAATTTTTTGAGTTCGAAACTCTTGCGCACCAATCCCTTCAACATGAATAAATGAGCGGAAATCAATTTTCAGCTTGTATTTATCGGCCAAGTCAAAGTAAGGGGACTTTTCCCCTTCAGGTTTTGGTTGAGATACTAATATTGTTTTTACTGCCAATGCTCCACAGTTTAAGTCAAGTTAATTCTAATCGAAACTCTTTACCAGAGTAAAATAAATCATCGACAATGGTAGGATTTCGAGGGTGCAAAGATACAAAATAATATAATACCATGAAACTCCTAGCTTTAAAACTAATAAAATACTCTTCACTACACGAAATCCTGTTTCAGCAAAAAACAAAAATAAGGCCAGTTGAGCGAACATAATTCCTTGTCCAGAAATGAACAACCAAAGCACTGCACAGAGGAAGTAAACCAAGCCTAGGAACTGCACCCCAATGATCTTAAGCGTGATGGGGCCAGCAAAAATCCCTGACACACCAGACAGCCATCTTGTTAACAGGAAACAAGCCAGGTTCCATACAAGCAAAGCAATGGGCACTATAAAAACAAGCGCATCATTTCTTAAGTGAATTTTATCATTGCTTTGAACATATAAATAGCAAATCGCACCAGCTGAAAGGACATAATTCAGAAGAAGTAAAAGCGAACTCGGCTTCGAAATTGGCATCATTTCTCTAACAAAAGAAACAACTCCTAGAAATTTTCCATTTGCTAAAACCAGGGTTTGATAAATTCCTGCACGTGCAAAGCGAGCAATTGCCAGCGTAATAAATGCAATAAAAAGAACATACCCCATCAACCATTCCAAGGAATGAAATCGAGGGATTAACTCATTCGGTATTATTTGATCCGAAATACTTAAATAGATTTCCACGTAAACTTATTGTTTCTGGTTCGCTGCGGTAAAGTTACATCTTGATCTTGACATTTTTTTAACACTGACCAAAAATATAGTTAATTTTGCAGTCCATTAAAACCATTCATAAATGAGAACTGACTTATACACTCATCCGGATTACTTCAACATGGACGATCTTCTTTCTGAAGAACACAAGCTTGTGCGTGACGCTGCTCGTGCTTGGGTAAAGAAAGAGGTTTCCCCGATTATTGACGAACATTACGAGAATGCAACGTTTCCAAACCACATTTTACCGGGACTTGGTGAAATTGGTGCTTTTGGGCCATATATTCCAGTGGAATATGGAGGGCCAGGATTGGATCAAATCTCGTATGGGTTGATTATGCAAGAGTTGGAGAGATGTGATTCAGGATTACGGTCTACCGCTTCAGTTCAAAGTTCACTTGTTATGTATCCAATTTGGAAATACGGAAATGAGGAGCAACGTATGAAGTACCTTCCTAAGTTGGGAACAGGTGAAATGATTGGTTGTTTCGGGTTGACCGAGCCAGATCACGGATCAAACCCAAGTGGGATGACCACAAATTTCAAAGACGACGGAGATCACGTTATTTTGAATGGTGCTAAAATGTGGATTTCAAATGCTCCTTTTGCTGATATCGCTGTAGTTTGGGCGAAAAATGAGGCAGGGCGAATTCATGGAATAATTGTTGAACGTGGAATGGAAGGGTTCACAACACCAGAAATGCATGGGAAATTATCTCTTCGTGCTTCTACAACTGGAGAACTTATCTTCGATAACGTTCGTGTTCCAAAAGCAAATATTCTTCCTAACAAAAGTGGTTTAGGTGCTCCTCTTGGATGTTTAGATTCAGCGAGATATGGTATTGCTTGGGGTGCTCTTGGTGCCGCCATGGATTGCTACGATCAAGCACTTCGTTATTCAAAAGAACGCACGCAATTTGGAGTTCCAATTGGTTCATTCCAATTGATTCAAAAGAAATTGGCTGAAATGATTACCGAAATCACGAAAGCGCAATTATTGACGTTCCGACTTGGTCAATTGAAAAACGAAGGGAGAGCAACTACTGCTCAAATTTCAATGGCGAAACGAAATAATGTTGAAATCGCATTGGATATCGCTCGTGAAGCACGCCAAATTCATGGTGCAATGGGAATCACAAGTGAATACTCTATTATGCGCCACATGGCAAATTTAGAATCTGTATTAACGTACGAAGGAACACACGACATCCACTTGTTGATTACAGGAATGGACGTAACTGGAATTCCGGCTTTCACACGTGACGCTCCAGATTTGTCAAATATGTAATTGATTAATCCTTCAATATAAATTTCTAAGCCTAGACATTGTGTCTGGGCTTTTTTTATTCAATTCAGGTATTTATACGCGGTTTTTCATCAAGAATTCTTTCCATATTTGTTAGACCATAAAATTCTTAAACTCACTTAACTCTATCACTCATGAAAACACTTAAGAAAATTCTGTTTTTTTCAACAGTACTTGTCTTCGCTTCTTGCGAAAGCGCAACGTCCCCTGACGAGGAAGTCGACGGCGAAATTTTAGCCACAATGGACTACCCTGTTTCCGATTGTTCAACTGCTCCAGCATCTTGGTTTACCCTGAATGCCGATGGTCAACGTGTCACTCCAATGCCAAATGAAGGCCCAACCAGTGTCTTTGCAAATAGTACAACTGTTACGAATTGTGATTTTCACAGATGGTCATGGCAAAAATTTCTCTGGCTAACGAATGAAACAAATGGAAGACCATTCTTTCTGGACAACATGAACCAAGTTACTTCGAGTGGTCAGTTTTTAGCAAAAGGTGGCGACGTCATTTTAGAAGATTATGGTCAAGCCAGTGGTGCTCATGACGTAGATTTCATAAAAACTCCAGGGACTTCTTCACTCCCTTCTGATACGGTATATTATTCTATTATGGCAAATGACAAACTATACGGAGCCATTAAAAAATATGGTCAGATAGCTCACGATAGCCTCAAAAAAATAGTAGATCTTACTTTCCCAGTAGGCGCACTTGAAATGAAAACAGCATGGATCGACGTAGCTGCGCTAGGGAAAGATTCCACTACGTATTATATCACAAATGCATTGATTGGTGGAGCAACTACTTCAAAAAGGGTTGCACTTCTTGGAATTCATGTTGTTGGAATTGTAGAAAACCACCCAGAATTTGTTTGGGCAACATTCGAGCATGACGGTTTAGTGCCTGCTTATGATTGGAGCAAAGCTACACCAACAACAGATGCCCCAGTTACAAGTACTGTTAATTATCCATTCTTTGATAAATCGGCTACTTCAACAGTCAAAAATATTACTTCTGCAACACCAAACCATACGGATATCTTTTCGCTTTACAAATATGGAACACCAGTCGTAAAAGTCTTAGGAGGAGAAAGTGGGGACGACGATATCATGGACTTCATGAAAACGAGTCAAGATGGACGACAGAACGTCAAGAACATCAGTGAACTGAATGCAAGTGTAAAAAAACAACTGATTTTAGCTGAAAAAGACAACAAGAACGTGTGGCAGCATTATTTCTACAATGGTTCTCTTTGGATTGACATGGAGAACATTGATAAACCTGCGCAAGCGGAACTTCTAAACGCATTAGGTGGTACAATAGGCGATGCGAATCCAACTAAATTACCTAGAGGCTCTGTTGCGGCATACAACATCACAATGGAAACATATGTGCAAGCAGGTTTTGGCGCCCACTCTATTCATGGTATAACAGTGGATAGTCTTGCTAGCTGCTTCGCTTGTCACACTACAAGTCATTATGGCTCGTCTGTAAACTCACCGCTGCAAATTAGCCACCTCTTTAATGGATATGTGTCTAGCCTTAAAGGAATGACAAAAGCACAAATCAAAGAAGAACACATTGCTACTTTCCGTGCAAATGCAATTCTAAAAGCAATTAAAAAATAATAGTTTTAAGCTCATTTAACAATACAACTCCGTTCACTCAAATTCAGAAGTGAACGGAGTTTTTTTATTCTCCTTTCATTGTTTTCATCACAAACGCACTTTGGATATTTCCAATATTATTGATTGAGCTTAACGTATTCCTAATAAAGTCATGATACGCGTCCATGTTTTCTGTTTTAACTTCCAAGGTGTAATCATAATCACCTGCAATGTTATAACACGCTACCACCTCATCCAATTCAACAATCCTCGCTTCAAATTCCTTGATTGAATCCGTAAAATGATTCTTCAAGCTGATATGACAATGAACATGCAATTCTTTTCCGATTCGTTTTTGATCGATAATTGCCCTGTATCCTTTAATTATTCCATCTCTCTCTAATCTACGGACTCGCTCATAAGTCGGAGTAATTGTCAAACCAATTTCATTTGCCAATTCCTTATTTCCCATTTTTCCATTGGTTCCAAGAAGATCCAAAATAGCTCGATCAATATCGTCTAACTTAATTTCCATAGTTGTTTTTTCTGTTGAACCGTATTTTGCTGGGTAATTAACAACAAATATTCTACTTATTAATCAAATCAAAGTAAAATATTCTACGTCAATCACCACATAAAGAAAAATCAATATGTTTATCGAAAAAACACATATGGATTATTCGACAATGCACCCGGAGAGTTTAATGATGAGTCATGGATATAAACCTTCACTTTCTGAAGGAGCAATTAAATGTCCAATTTTTCAAACATCTACTTTTGTTTTTAAAAATGCAGAAGAAGGAAAACGATTTTTCGAAATCGCTTACGGGATAAAAGAGAAGGAGGAAGATGAAGAACTCGGACTCATTTATAGCCGCTTAAACAATCCTAATCTCGAAGTCCTTGAAAGTAGACTTTGTCTTTGGGATAAAGCAGAAGATAGTGCTGTTTTCGAAAGTGGAATGTCAGCAATTTCTACAGCAATTTTGGAATTCATGGAACCTGGAGACTTGTTGTTGTATAGCAAACCTGTTTATGGAGGAACGGATCACTTCATCAACCACTTCTTGAAAAAAATGCATATCAATTCTGTTGGTTTCTTGGCTGGGGAATCAGAAGAAGAAATAATCGCACGGATTGATGCTACGGGCAATAAACGGATGACGATGATCCACATTGAGACACCTGCAAATCCCACAAATGCACTTATTGATATTGAAATGTGCGCTCGGATAAAGGATCATTATTCAACTGAGGAGAAATCAGTTATTCTATCTGTTGACAATACGTTTATGGGGCCATTATGGCAGCATCCTCTTAAACATGGAGCTGATCTCGTTTTGTACTCTGCAACGAAGTACATCGGAGGTCATTCTGATGTGATTGCTGGTGCATGTCTTGGTTCGAAAGAACTAATCGGTCGGATAAAAGGCTTGCGTACTTTCCTTGGAAACATGGCAGCCCCTTTTACAGGCTGGTTGTTGATGCGAAGCCTCGAAACGTTGAAAGTAAGGATGGATCAACAAGCTGCAAATGCTGAAAAAGTTGCAGCGTTTTTAAATGCTCACGAGCTAGTGGAAAATGTATACTATCTCGGGAATCTTGCTACAAATGGAACAGATCAAGAAAAAGAGATCCTAAAGAGACAATATACTTCGTATGGTGCGATGATTGCATTCGACATCCAAGGAGGAGAAAAAGAAGCATTTGCATTCTTGAATAATTTGAAATTGATAAAACTTGCTGTCTCATTAGGAGGTACTGAAAGTCTTGCTGAACATCCGCAAACAATGACCCATGCAGATGTCAATCCAGATGAAAAAGTGGCGATGAACATAACTGAGAAACTTGTACGTGTATCAATCGGAATTGAAAACTCCGATGATCTAATAAGCGATATAACTCAAGCTTTGAGTGCAAGTAAGCTCAAGGTAGTTCTGGAAGATGATTTATGCATGTAGTAATTGAGTAGGAGCTATTTATTACGCATAATTTTTATAAAAAACGTCAATGCTTTCAAGTAGCATTGACGTTTCTCATTTAGAATAATGAAACCTTATTCCTTGATGTATCTCAACATTATTTAACGATCAATTTATCCGTTGAAATGCTTCCATCTGAAAGGTGTACATTCCCGGTGAAAGTGTTCGCAGGTGAGTTCGGGCTAAATGATAATCATAGTTCGCTTCATCAGCAAAGTAGAGATTGGTGTTTCAAACCTATCTCTTATAAATGATACTAGTAAAAGATGCTGTTCGTATCAGATATACTCCACTTACTAAATTAGCTGTGTTAATAATCGTATTATTCTCAGATGAATCAACAGAAACTAAATCAGTGAAATCCTGACCGATAGCATTAACTATTGATAGTTCCGATTTTTCTAAAATGACATTTTTTAGCGTTATGCTATTTGTGAATGGATTCGGGTAAACAACTGAATTATCAGTTTGAAATTCTAAAATAGTAGCTGAGGACATGTCTTCATAAGACCCCGCATCGATAACTGAAACGGTCGTTCTTGCATTAGAATTGGTAGAATGTTCGTATTGAAAATCCGGTGTTAACGAATTTCCATTTACCGCACCTACATTATTCCCCGCATCTACCGCAGGTGAATTTGGGGCCAAATGATAATCATAATTCGCCTCGTCAGTAAAGTAGAGGTTGGCGATATCTGTATCAGACACATTATTGTTTGCAATGGTAGCTGTACCGCTTATGTTTGTTCCTGTTCCCGCAAAAATATTATTGGAAACATTTGCAACAGTAGCCGATGCAGCAACACTTACGAATATACACGAGGCTGTTCTCTTGTTAACTAATGTGTTATTAATAAAATAGAACTCACCAAGTGTGTTTGTGATRCCTTCCAAACCATAGCCAACCATGTTGTTATTTGGYGCATTATTTCCTTGCATTAATAAATTCCCCATYACAATTGAAAAACCTCCATTTGGYAAATCAATCAATCGGCTAGATTCGCCTGATTGTTCRTCCATKATYCTATTATAWAGRATATAGTTTTCATTRGCTCTTGACTTTAWATTATGACCAATATAGGCATGGTGSGAATAGTTAAACTTAAAAATTAGTTTATCYACATGTCCGATATATAAATTATGTGAGTAACCATCACCATAKCCGTTGTTATCAAATTCAGAGTTCAATATGGTAATGTCTCCACCACTATTTCCCGTTAAAATCCCATTCTCATTATTGTGGAAATAACAATTGATTACGGTCATACCCATCCCTTCTAATCGTATACCCGCTCCATTTTGATCGGTAACACTTGCTTCGGAAAATTCAATGTTCTCTACCGTAATATTGTCAGCTGAAAAAATCCAGATGCCTTTCCCTCCTATGTTTTGCCCATCAGCTTTCATGTGAGGTTTGCTTGTCCCTATTCCTACGATATATAAATCGTTCGCTTGCCATTTAGCTAGGCATGCTGTTCCTGAATACGTTTCTGAATCAATTTCAATCGTATCTCCGTCTTGAACTACATTGGCCAAATAGAGTTCATTTGGCGTGGTGTAGAATTGGGTTGAACCAACCTGATACGTTGTGGCTATACTGTTAAGACTTCCTAACAATAATGTTGTAAGTAATAGTGATTTCATAAATGTTTTGACTTAGTGTTAATTAGGTTAAAAATAAATATAGGTAATTCCGCAACGCTAAGTTTGAGAAGATGAAAACATCCGCACTATTTAAACATCAATGGCCTTTTTACACTTATATATGCGGTCGGATATCTTTCACATTGAGTTGAAGTGTTTCCCGATCTCTCCACCGGTTTACTTCCAAGGTATATGCTAGGTCAAATGGAATTCCAGACGCTACGTCTTCTTCGTGATCAGCCAAATTAAATCCAATCGCTTCAACAACCACATCAGTTTCAGGTTGAGTAACTGATAGTTTTAAATGTGCTTCTTTCAGGACTCGAGCATCTTTGGAAAACACATTTTTCGATACAAAAACTGGTTTCATGTTCCCTGGTCCATGAGGCTCAAATTGACGTAGAATGCGCTTAATTTTTGGGACTTTCATTCGGTTTTCTTCCTTCTGAAAGATTTCATCGAAGGCCAATTCAAGGTCTATTTTTTCTTCTGGAACTAACAATTTTGGATCAATGCTTTCTGCTACAACGGATTCAAATCTCGTCATGAATTCATGCAAATTTTCTTCTTTCATCGACAATCCAGCAGCATACATGTGCCCACCAAATTTTTCTAATAAATCAGAACACTTATCAATTGCTGCGTAAACGTCAAATCCTTGAACCGAACGAGCCGAACCTGTTATTTCTCCATTCGATTTCGTTAAAACGATTGTCGGTTTATACGCTTTTTCTATGATTCGAGAGGCGACAATTCCAACGACACCTTTGTGCCAATCAGGACTAAAAACGACATTTGAACATCGGTCTTTTGGATATGATTCAATGAGTTTCAATGCTTCTTCCGTGATCCCTTTATCCAATTCTCGTCGTTCGAGATTGTCCGCGTTAATTTCTTCCGCTAACTTCTGAATTTCTTCCAATTCCTCGGACACCATCAATTGAACGGCGTATTTCCCGGATCGCAATCGTCCAGCAGCATTAATTCTTGGTGCAATTGTAAATATAACATCTGTCAATGTCACAGGAAAGGTTCGATTTGCCAACACCAACATCTCGCGAAACGCAGTTCTTGGAGAACGATTCAACAATTCTAATCCAAGTAAGGCCAAGACACGGTTTTCACCAGTCACAGGAACCAAATCTGCTCCAATACTTAATGCCAACAAGTCAAGTTGGTTCCACAATGGATCAGCTGACCATCCTTTTCTCTGATACAATCCCTGCATGAATTTAAAACCAACTCCACACCCACACAATTCATCAAAGGGATAGGTACAATCTGAGCGTTTAGGGTCAAGGACAATCGCATTCGGCAATTCACTCCCAGGCCTATGATGATCGCATACAATCACATCAATTCCAGCTGACCTTGCCTCCTCGACTCTTTCAAGTGCTTTAATTCCACAATCCAAAGTGATGATCAAATCGACCTTCTGTTCTTTCGCATATACGATTCCTGCTGAACTTACTCCGTAACCTTCGCTATACCTGTCTGGAATATAGTATTCTAATTTCGGCAGATGATCCTTTAAGAGATGGTACAGCAAAGAGACTGCGGTAGTTCCGTCAACATCATAATCGCCGTACAACATGACTTTTTCTTGCTTGTCAATCGCTTTTATCAATCGGTCAACTGCTAGATCCATGTCTTTCATTAAAAAGGGATCGTGCAAGTGTTCGAGTTTCGGTCGAAAAAAGGCTTCCGCTTTCTGATACGAATCAATCCCGCGCTGAAGCAATAATTCAGCAACAACCGCATCGACTTTCAATTCTGAACGAAACTCTTCTACGATTGTACTATCTTGTGGGGCACGAACAAACCATCTTTTTTGCATTGTCTTCTGTTTAAGGATAGGTTAATTGTTATTTTTAGTTAGTGCCGAATTTGACACTCTAATATAAGTTATGAAAATAGTTGCGATTATCACCTACCTTTTTATTTCGGGAATTGTTATTTCCCAAAATTCGTATTATTTCTCAAACCCTCTTCCTACGGAAGAGAAAAAAGTTCAATCTGTTGACAAAAAATGGTTTGGTGAATACAAAGATGAGGCTACATCACGAATGTATAGTTTTACACCAGATGGTTTGACAATTATTTCGACCCAGATTTCGTCTGTGAGCAAAAAATTGGTCCGTGAGTCTTCTAAGTACTCAGTGAAAGGGGACTTTATCCATGGAGTTGTTAAAAATGATTCCTTACGCTGTGTCCTTGAAAAAGGTTACTACTTTTTTGGAATACGCAACCGTGATGCTGTGGTTTATAAAAATTCAACAACCCAATTAACTCGAATCAATGAACGTGAATACATGCTGAACTATGAAGAGAATGGAATCTATGTTCCGATGAAACTGGCATTTTCCAATGGGGAATTAACCATCAGCGAATTTGATTATGATCCAAGTGAGCAAGCATTTGATTTCGTACAAACCCAGAGTGAATCAAAAATAAACATGCAAAATGTCGTGGTGCTCTCGCCTTCAAAACTTGAATTCGATCAACTGAACTCTCGCTTTTTTAAAGAGACAAGCTCATTTTCCCTCATTACTGAATAAATTTTAACCCATGATTCGATCATTTCTATATACAACTGTACTAGCTGTTTTCTCGCTTTTACTGATGTCGCAATCCTGTGAGAAGAAACAAAAAAAGGACAAGGACGAAGTGGCTGCGGAAGTTAGTCCGCCAGTAACACAAAAAATGGAAATGTTGAAATATACGTTTACAGGAAACTATTCCGATTTATGGGCCCAAGTAGATTCTCTCGAGAGCGATGGCCTCTACAAAAGTGCCTTGGAAATAGTTGACACCATTTTCGCAGCGGCTAAAGCAGATAAAAACGCTCCGCAGATTATAAAGTCCGTCATTTTCAGAATGAAGTACAATTCATACTTGGAAGAAGATGATTTCGTCAATGCCCTGGCAGAGTTAAATTCACTATCAGAAAAAGAAGAATTTCCGATTAAGCAACTCATTCATTCAGTGACCGCGGAAGTATATTGGCAATATTATCAGTCGCATCGCTGGGAATTTATGAACAGAACTCAAACGGTCAATTTTGAGAACAACGATGTTCGAACATGGGATTTGAAAACCATTTCAGCTCATGTAAACACGCATTATTTGCTTTCATTGGAAAGCGCGGATAGTTCACAACATGCGAACCTCAATGACTTCAATGATATTCTTGAACGAACTGTGACTGATAGAGCACTTCGTCCAACCTTGTATGATTTCTTAGCTCACCGCGCGATTGCGTTCTTCTCAAATGCAGAATCAGAACTCGTTCGACCTGAAGTCAAATTTGTTATCAATGACAAGGCCTACTTTGGAACTGCTGCTGAATTTATTGCGCTCACTCCTGTTTCTGAAACAGCCAATTCGAATACTTTTCAAGTAGTGAAAATCTACCAGCAACTTACAGAGTTTCGTTTAGCAGAAGATAATCATGCAGCTTTTATCGATCTAGAAATTAAGCGCTTGAGTTTTATGAGACAAACGTCCGTTTCTTCGGATAAAGATGAGCTCTATTTAAGTGGATTGAAAACCCTCGTAGGTGCATATCCTGAAAACGAAGGAAGTGCTGAAGTCCAATTCTACATTGCTCAATATTATACTGGAACAGGAAATAGCTACACCATAGAAACGCCTGAAAACCGATGGGATAAGAAGAAAGCACTGACAATTTGTACTGTGGCAATCGAACAATTTCCCGATTCCTATGGAGCAAAACTATGCCAACAATTAATGGAGAACTCGATTGAGATAAAAACGATTTCTACAGAGAACGAAATTGCCTATGCGAAAGCAGACAATGGACGCTTGAAAATCTCGTACAAGAATGTTGACAGCGTTTATTTTCGTTTGATCAAAGTTCCGGCTGACTTTTATGCAAATCAGAACTACTATGGAAGCGAGATTGTCGATCAACTTCTCGCCAAAAAAATCACGAAGGAATGGAACATTAAATTGGAGAATCCGGGAGATTATCAAAACCATTCAACGGAAATTCTCTTGCCAAAACTGGATTATGGGCAATACGCTATTCTCGTATCTCCTACGAAGTCCTTCGTTCAAAAAAACAACATCATTCTTCACGATTCCTATTGGGTAACGGATTTGGCGTACACGTATTCAAGTAATGTAGATAATTCGCAATCCGTTTACATTACTGATCGCTCATCTGGAAAGCCCTTGAATCGAATTAAAGTTGAATTGTATGAGCGCAAATACAATTACTCCATCAGCGATTATGAAATCAAGCTCAAAGAAACACTTCGAACAGATCTCAATGGAAAACTAACGATCAATCCGAAAGCTAAATACCGGAACTTCCTGTTGCAGATTTCTAATGGTGAGGATAAATTTAATACTGGATCTGACATCAGTCAAGGAAGAAGAAGTAAATCGAAAACGTATACATCAATCAACACTTTTTTCTTTTTGGATCGAGGAATTTATCGGCCTGGACAAAAAATCTATTTCAAGGGAATTAAGATCAAACGATCGGGCGAAAAACAAACCTTGGTGACCAATTCGTCATCCAAGGTAATGCTGTACGATGCAAACAATCAAAAAGTCGCAGAGCTCGACCTTAGGACAAATGAATACGGCACGTTTTCAGGTTCATTTACAGCTCCAAATTCTGGACTTACGGGTACCATGCACATTCAAGACAAAGCCGATTCAAAATATTTCAGCGTAGAAGAATACAAGCGTCCGAAATTTGAGGTTGAATTTGCTCCAGTAGAAGGTTCATTTAAGATTGGTGAACGCATCGAAGTAAAAGGAAATGCAAAAGCTTACGCTGGTTCGAATGTTGATGGCGCAGAAGTACAATTTCGTGTAACACGATCTTCAAACTTCAATCCTTGGACTTACTATCGTTGGGGATATTATCCACAGTCGTCCCCCATCGAAATCAAAAATGGAACCTTAAAAACAGATGAAAATGGTGACTTTACTGTTGAATTCAATGCCTTGGAAGATCCAACGGTCAACAAGAAATTTTCGCCGAGATATTCCTATGAAATTCATGCAGATGTTACGGACGTAAATGGTGAAACGAGAAGTGGTTCTCAAAGGGTAAGTGTTGGATACAATTGCCTGAACTTGAATTTGAAAATCGATGAAGTCATTGAGCGATCTGGGTCGAATCAATTTATCGTCTCAACGACCAACCTCAATGGACAAAAAACGCCTGCAAAAGGAAGAATTCAAGTCACGAAACTGATCGAACCCGATCAACTATTCCGTCAACAATTTTGGGATCGCCCTGATTTACCTTCTATCTCTGAGAAAGAGCACCGTTCGCTTTTTCCAAATGATGTGTATGGAAATGAAGACGARGTTAAAAACTTCAAAAAGGGATCTCGTGTACTGACGCAAGCCTTCGACACTGAGAAAACAGACACCGTAATTTTTACTGACCTAAAATCATGGAAACCTGGTCGCTATTTAGTCGAAACAACATCAATTRATGCCTTTGGTGAATCGGTAGAAGAAGTTCTATACATCACAATTTTGGATAAATCATCAAGCAAAAATGCCCTGAGTAACATTTGGGACATGACRCCGATCAAGGTCGTTTGTGAACCCGGTGAATCTGCTGAAATACTCATCTCAACTGCCGCAGAAGATTTAACCATTCTCTACGAAGTAGAATTACGAGGGAAGATTGTTTCCAAGCAAATGATTCAACTCAGTAAAGGACAAAAATCAATCAAAATTCCTGTTAGAGAAGAACACCGTGGAAATTTCTCTGTCTCCTTCACATCTATCAAACACGGGCGATTGAACAGCACGAAGCAAATGATTATCGTTCCCTATTCAAACAAACGATTGGAAATTGCTTTCGAAACATTTAGAAATAAGTTAATTCCTGGAGCACCCGAAGAGTGGAAGTTGATCATCAAAGGACCAAACGGATCGAAAGTAGCTGCAGAGCTTCTTGCAACAATGTATGATGCTTCTCTAGACGAGTTTGCATCAAACAATTTCTCTTTGAATCCATATCAAACGCGCTACTCGAATCGTTATTATGCTGCTCAAAGTTTCAGTAATTCTCAATCGAGGGCGTTTAATCATAAATGGAATGAATTCTACTATGCTCCAAGCCGAAGCTATGATCAATTGAACTGGTGGGGATTTCGAGGATATTCTGGAGGTGGGTTAGACTATTATTATATTGATGGCTATTTAAGTCATGGCAATGTATCTTATAGCTATAATGCGCCTATGGTCCAAATGCGAGGAGCTCGTGCTGAAAGTAGGACAGATATGGAATTGGACGAATCTTCTGGTCGACCAATGGATGGAGCATTTGCATTTAGCACTAATCAAGAACAACAAAAGGGTCTTGACGGAGGTGAATTCAAAGAAACTGAGAGAAATAAAAATGGGCTCGGACAGGTTAAAGCACGAACAAATCTCAACGAAACAGCATTTTTCTATCCACAGGTGGAGACAAATTCCAAAGGAGAAATCATTCTAAAGTTCACCGCTCCTGAAGCATTGACACGTTGGAAATTCCTCGGCCTTGCACACTCAAAAGATCTAAAGATTGGAACGATCCAAGAAGAAATTGTAACCCAAAAAGAATTAATGGTGATGCCAAATGCACCCCGTTTTTTCCGAGAAGGAGATCAAATGACCTTCACCGCAAAGGTTTCGAATTTGGCAGAAACGGATTTAGATGGAACTGCACAATTGATGTTATTCGACGCGACGAATATGCAGCCAATCGATGCGGAATTTAAAAACTTAAATCCAATCGTTAATTTCACTGCGAAAAAAGGACAGAGCGCAAAACTCGCTTGGGATATTGTTGTCCCATTTGGAATTAGCGCTGTCACTTATCGCGTAGTTGCTCAAGCTGGAGCATTTACTGACGGTGAAGAAATGGCCTTGCCCGTGCTTTCCAATCGTATGTTGGTGACTGAATCCATGCCGCTTCCGAGTAAAGGAATTGGAACAAAGAATTTCACTTTCAATAAATTGATCAACAGTGGAACTTCGACAAGTCTGAAACACCACAAATTGACCTTGGAATACACCTCAAATCCTGCGTGGTATGCTGTTCAAGCAATGCCGTACATGATGGAATATCCACACGAATGTGCCGAGCAAACATTTACACGTTATTATGCGAACTCCTTGGCTTCTTCAATTGTGAATTCAAGTCCGAAGATCAAATCCATTTTTGAACAATGGAAAGAAAGTGATCCAGATGCATTCCTATCGAACTTAGAGAAAAATCAAGAATTGAAATCAGTTATTCTAGAAGAAACTCCTTGGGTATTGGATGCTCAAAACGAGAGTGAACGCAAAAAACGAATCGCGCTTCTTTTCGACTTGAATAAAATGGATAACCAACTAAACAAAGCACTTCGGAAGTTGGAAAACATGCAAGTTTCAAATGGAGCGTGGCCTTGGTTCCCAGGAATGAAGGAAAATCGCTACATCACTCAACACATTGTGACTGGAATGGGACATTTGGATCAATTGGGTGTGAAAAATGTTCGGGAAGATCAGAAATCGTGGAAGATGATTACGAAGGCTATTGGGTACTTGGATAATGAAGTTATCAAGGATTATAGACGAATGATGAAGAACTACCCTGACCACCCTCTCGACAACTTAAAAGTCCAACACATTGATCAAACGATCGTTCAATATTTATATGCACGAAGTTATTTCAGGGATTTACCAATGAGTGACAACTTGAAAGAAGCAGTTGATTTTTACCAGAAGCAAGCGAATGAGTACTGGCTTAAATTCAACATTTACAGTCAAGGAATGATCGCACTTCAAGCCAAACGAAATGGCATCGAAACACTTCCGAATAAGATCATGGCGTCATTGAAAGAGCGCTCGATTCTACATGAAGAATTGGGAATGTACTGGAAAGATAACACGAGCGGTTACTATTGGTATCAAGCGCCTATTGAGACCCAAGCAATGATGATCGAAGCTTTTGATGTAGTGACGAACGATCAAGATGCTGTGGAAGAATTGAAGGTCTGGTTGCTCAAACAGAAACAAACTACAGATTGGAAAACAACCAAAGCCACTGCTGAAGCATGCTACGCATTGTTACTTCGCGGAACTGATCTTCTTGAAAATGATGAGCAAGTTGTGGTTAAAGTGAATGGCAAAATCATCGACCCTGAAGACAAAGAAGCAGGCACTGGTTACTTCAAGACTTCGTGGAATTCGGAAGAGATTATTCCTGAAATGGGGAATGTGAGTGTTACTCGATCGACTGAAGGAGTTAGCTGGGGAGCAATGTACTGGCAATATTTCGAGGATTTGGATAAGATCACGAAACACGAGACACCATTGAAACTGAAACAACAATTGTTCTTGGTTCAGAATACAGATAGCGGTCCAGTGATTACTCCTGTGGAAGAAGGAACGAAATTGAAACCTGGAGATAAAATTCGGGTTCGGATTGAATTGAGAACAGATCGAAATATGGAATATGTGCACATGAAAGACATGCGAGCTGCTGGTTTCGAACCTATCAATGTGATCTCTCGCTATAAATGGCAAGGTGGATTGGGTTATTACGAAAGTACTGGTGATGCCTCCACGAACTTCTTTATGGATTTTGTACCGAAAGGTGTTTACGTGTTTGAGTATGATTTACGYGTGAGCCACGAAGGTGAATTCTCAAATGGAATTACRACGATTCARTGTATGTATGCACCAGAGTTCACTTCTCATTCGGAAGGTGTTCGRGTGAYTGTTGGAGAATGATTAGAAATCAKATTACGACTAAATCGCAMACTTCAAAAGTGCTTCCAAAAGYTGAATCTGGTTTTTCGTTCGATCCAAATTTTGGTTTTCATAGCTCGATTTAAAATAGATGTCATTCAACAGGTAGTCTGTTAAGAAGCGCATTGCCTGAATATAAATGACTGTTTTTGCACCTAGGAATAGGTTGTCGAATTCTACCGGTGTTAGGGAATATTTTTGATGAACCATGTACCCTCTTTTAATCGCATCAAAGAAATCAGCATTAAAGACATCGTTTACAGAACAATCGTTCTCTTCCTTTCGATTGGTGAAGGAACGAACCATGTCACCGAAATCGTATAAAATTGATCCCTGCATAATGGTATCCCAATCAATCARGGCCAATACTTCCGTGGTATTATCTTTGAATAGAAAATTACTAATCTTCGGATCTCCATGAATAACCCTYGTCGGYAGTARTTTTTCGATTGCTTGGTATTCRTCYARTATGAAAACATGATTTTGAATGAATTCAATTGCCTCTTTTGCGACATCTCTTCGYYGCTGATCACCTTTTYCTARTGCTTYTTCGAAGGAACTTCTTCTTTGCTGAAARTCAAGRAAACCYTGAATTGGAGTCATCAATTTTWTTGAATCGAAATCGGCTARTTGTTGATGAAAYTCTCCCAGTGCCTTTGCCGCTTCAAAAGCATGTTCAGYAGATGGAACGACATTGAAATGGTGCGATTGTGGAATAAARTGCARCATTCTCCAAACAGAAGAATCTTCATSAATGTGAAGTAATTCTTTYYKTTCCGTTTGAACAGGACRCAGTACCGTTTTTGAGTAATTCTGATCAATTAARTAATCTGAAATTGCCATTACATTTTCCTGYAATCCAGTRGGRTTYTCAAACACTTTCTTGTTGATACTTTGTAAAATGTAGACTTCCAAAGCRTTGACATGYACCTTGAATGTTGTGTTGATCAAACCACTTTSAATTGATTCAATTWCCACATCTTCTGRTCCATTTACAGGAAGAAATTTCTGAACAATTCTGAAGAGTTCACTGTTCGTCATTCCATATCTTTTTTGGGTAAATATCAGTCTCAATTAGCCACTGAATCTTCTCTTTTACCATGCGTTTATCTTCTGCGTAGGTCAATCCAAACCATTGCTCATCCGACTGAATCACTTGAACTTTTACATTATGCACATCTATCAATTCTTGAATTGCATCAGGTAAAAAGTACTCACTGTTTAGGGACTTCGAATTGATTGAATAAAAAGTATCAAAACCTTTTTCCAAGTGATTAAAAATACTCGAATCGAGTAGCCAACAATTCATAGAGACAAGTGCCTCATTGCTCAAGGGAATAGTATCCTGCTGGTTCGAATAAATCCCGTCGTTTCTCCGTTGAATTCCACCGTGCTCGGTCACTGACTGTAGTTTAGCATCATCATTGACCAGGCAAATTCCGCGTGATACTCCACCAAAGTCGCTCAGTGTTTTACTCAATTGAAAGGTAATCATTCCCATATGATCTGGAGAAATGTCTCCTTCACTCAGGCATTTCGCTCCCAATTTATACGTGTTACGACCGTAGTAATCATCTGCATTTATGATCATGAATGATTCGGAAATGGCTCCTTTTGCTGAGAGAACAGCATGACCCGTTCCCCAAGGTTTACTTCTAGCAGTTGGGTGTTTATCGTCRTTCATTTTTTGCTCCACAAGAACGAGTTGCTCAGAACCCAATTGCTTACTTAGTCGAATTGACAGCGTTTCTTTCACCKCTGGATTRACGACTACGACAACCTTATTGAATCCAGCTTGAAGCGCGTCAAATAGCGCGTACTCCAACAGGAATTCTCCATTTGGYCCAAGTCCATCAATTTGCTTTGAACCTGCATAACGGCGACCCAAGCCACCAGCAAGGATCAATAACGATATTGATTTCTTAGAATGAATCATCTATCCCAAAAACTGGTTTTCGTGTCTTCCAAAGACCGTTTGTGAAATCGGGAATCTCCTGAGCTGATCCGTTTTCCTCTATTGATTTTTCGCTCAACGGAGTAATCGCAAACCATGCCGCTAAGTCATAAACATCTAAGGGGAATTCCAAATTATTCTTGATACAGTGAATGAACGCATTTCCTACAAAGAAGTCCATTCCTCCATGCCCTGAATTTTCTGCTTCCTCTGAGTGTTTCTTCCAAAGCGGGTGATCATTTTCTTCGAAATGCTTTTTGGTTATTTCCCAGCGGTGTGAATGCTCCATTTCCTTTTCGAAATAAATAAATCCTTGATCAAGATCTCCCCATCCAAAATCTTCCCAGATTCCTTCAGTTCCTTGAACTCTAAATCCTAAATTATACGGTCGTTGCAAACTAGTATCGTGCGTCAACATGAATGTTTCACCATTGGCACATTGAATTTGAGTTGTGACCACATCACCTTGCTTGAATTTTACATCAGCATTTGGGTGATCGTCTCCACCTTTTTCATGTTCTTTCACATATTTATTCAAGCCAACTGACTTCGATGACATGGAAGAAAGGTATGTCATCCTATTTCCTCGATTGATGTCGAACATCGTTGCAAGCGGCCCTACTCCATGTGTTGGGTATAACTCTCCATTTCGATCTACATAATGATTCGTTCTCCATTTGGCCTCACTAAATCCCTTCTCACCAAACTCGGCTCCAGAATTATATGGAGTAACACCGTCATTAAACAAAACTCCGCGCAAATCGTGTTGATATCCTCCACGTCCATGCACCAGTTCACCGAATTTTCCTTTTCTTACCATGTGTAAAACGGCCATAATGTCTCTGCGGTAGCATACGTTTTCCAGCATCATGATCGGCACTTTCGTTTCTTCGTATGTTTTGACATATTCCCAACATTCATCTAGGCTCATTGCTCCGCACACTTCCATCCCCACAATTTTCCCTGCTCGCATTGCATCGGTGCCATGGCGCATGTGCCATTCCCAAGGTGAAGACACATATACCGCGTCAATATCCTTTCGCTTCAATAAATTTCGATAATCATAATCACCGTCAGAATATTCGACAGCCTTTTTCCTTCCTGCCTCAAGAATTAACTTCTGAGCATCGCCAATCATGCGTTGATCAGGATCGGCAATTGCAACGATTTCAATGTCATCCCGCTTTAACATTTCGGCAATGTGCGATTGACCTCTCATTCCTGTTGCGATAAATCCCAATCGGACTTTCTTCTTAGAAAACGTCTTGTACGAAAACAAGGAGTTAGGTAAAATGAGTGCTCCCATTCCTAAAACTGAAGAATTTTTTACGAAATTTCTACGATCCATTTTGTCAATTTTTTACCTAAAATAAGTATTTATCGCTCCAAACAAGATCTGCCCTTTCTAACTTTAGGACTACTCTTTGAAACATAAATGAGTATTTCTATTAGAAACATCGCACTTCTCGTTCTCTCAATTCTATCCTTAGACGATACAGTTGGTCGTGAAAACAGCGTGTTAAACAATCGTTAACATCGAACTCCTTTTGAACGAATAATCATCCCTTCTGTACAGCTTGGTATAAACATTAAAATCAAGCCTATGAATTATTCAATCGGAATTTTCGCAATCCTCTTCGTGACAACGACTAGCTTGGGGCAATCAAAAACCAACGAGATTTCAGTTAATGAGTTAGAAGAAATTTCAATCGGCATATTTTCAGAGAACACAGAGAAGTTTAAACCTGGAAAAGATATGATCTCAATTCATCCGATTCATGGCAARTACACMATTAAGCTTGGACAGCAGGTATATTATTCTGCTAGTGTTCACGGTTCAGTTGGTTATTCRGCATCAGCACAAAGCTCAGATAGCRARGCMCTGCCTTTAAACAGAAGTTTCATCGAATATGATAAARAGCARGAARTAGGAATGTGCGGTGGAGATTCAGCGACAAAGTACTTTATTTTTGATGCTACTAAAGTAGGAACGTACGAAGTAAATGTTGCACATTATTTCCGTGGAACCCTTGAAAACGAATACACGATCACAATTAATGTGGAGTAGGGAGACTTTTCTCACCTTGTCCAATCATTTCGAGCGCGTACTCCAAACAAGAATCATACCCTGTGAGGGTGTCAAATAAATCGGGAACGACTTCGATATCAGGAATGATACCGCGGCCCGTATTTTTTTCGAGATCTTCAAACAAGCGACAATGTGTCCCCGACGAAAATTGTAGTTTGGTGTTTGGGAGTTCCCACTGTGTTTTACTGATAAATCCCCCCATGATGACAGGATTCCCTCCTGATTCTGAGCCGATAAAGGTTGCTCTATCATACTTTCGAAGTACACTGAGGACTTCAACGCCCGCAGAGAAGGTGTTTGCATCGTGCAGAACGACAATCTTGCCATCGAAATGATTATGTGCTGGAGAGAATTTGCCTATACCAAACCATGGATACCATTTCTTCCTAGTTCGTAAATTGAAATTTTCGGCACCTGCGCGTTGTACGATACGAAACTCCTTGGCTTGCTCAAATCGATGATCAAACAAATGTTTCAGCACTACTTTCACAAAGTCTGGGTTTCCTCCAGGGTTGTCCCGCAGATCTAAAATTAAATTTTCGGTTTTTGATTTTTTTAATTGACGAAAGATTCCTCGAATTTCAGATCGAAACCGTTGCTTGGAATGTTTTAATGTCTCCTGATCGAAGGTAGATATTGTTAGGATTGCATTTTTCCCGTCCTCCAATTCTTCAAAGTAAATTCCCCTTGGCTTTCGAGGAGGAAGCTTGGGATATCTGAGCGTACGGATTGCTCGAATTTCTTTCAGGTTTCGACTCTCTAATGAAAATTGCTTCTCAGAAGCATCAGGATACTGAATTGTAAGCTCGTTGTGATCTGGAAAACCGTAAACTATCTGATAGTAAAATCGAAACAAATCGTTTATCGTTCCAATTGCCAGTTGTTGATTGTTTCCTTCTTGGGGCACCATCCGAAGAAGTCTCTCCTTAATTTCAAGAACATCAACACCATTAATCGTACTAACCTCATCACCTGGTTTAATGGTCAGGTTCGCGCTTAAATTCCTAAGTACGTACAAATGCTCTCCAAAATACTTAAGATCTAAAGGTAAAAGCATTTTGGTTTTCCGCATCGCATTCAGACTAACATCACTTGGTAAAATAGTGTTGTGTCCATCTCGCAAAAAGGAGGAAACTGGCGCAATATGATTGAAGAATTCAATCTCCGTCATGGGCTGCTCAATTGCCCAATTCAAACTATCGAAATAGTTATCTACCTCTGCCTTTGATTGATACAAATAGATAAGCGGATGTTTTGTTTCAAGGCGGTTTCGCCAAAAGGAAAGATCAGTTCGAAGTTCCACAACGGAAAACTTTCTGTCAGCAACAGTGTCGCTTTGAGCGGAAGCAAATGACCCAACGATGATTGAAACAATCATCAATGTCCAATTCAACCTATTTTTCCTTGTTTCTATCACTGATCGATAACGTTGAAAGCACGCGTTTTGTTTTAAAGCTACGCTTTTTTAAACAGATGTATTATAAGGAAGTCTTATTGCTAGTTCAGGACGATCAGTTTCCCTTTAGATTGACCTCCTTCTTGATCGATTAGACACAAAACAAAGTATCGTAGTGTTTCACTTCGCGAAGCTACTACACTCCGCCCTAGCGCAAATTATCCTTTCAATTAATCGAAGTCATACTCCTCGGATCATCTAAAAATCGAATGATCGGACGATCTAATCACGCTTTCGCCAATCCAATCTTAGCATCTTCAGCTTCCACCAAGTCAGTTACCAAAGCATCTGATCCTAAAGTTTCGAATTGAACATCGTTTGCCAATACTTCATTACAAACATATTCCTTGTTTGCCAAAACAGCATTCTGAATCAATTCGTTTGTATCGACTTTCAATAAGATGCGATCCGTTACTTCCAAACCTGAATCTTTACGGAGATTTTGTACTCTGTTGACCAACTCACGTGCAATTCCTTCAGATTTCAATTCATCAGAAAGTGTGACATCCAATGCAACCGTCAAATTTCCATCTGTGCTCACGATCCATCCTGGGATGTCTTGTGCAGTGATCTCGAAATCGTTCATGTCTAGTTCGATTGAAACTCCGTCAACCTCACCTTTCCAACCTTCATTCGCTTCGATCGTTGAAATATCGTCTGCAGAAAACTGATTCACCAACGCGGCGATTGCTTTCATTTGCTTTCCATATTTCGGTCCGATTGTTTTGAAATTAGGTTTGATTGATTTCACAAAAATGTCGTTATCATGACTCAAAATCTCCAATTCTTTCACATTCACTTCCGCCAAGATCAACTCCTTCACGTGTAGTAAATTTGCAGCAAAGGCATTGTCCAAAGCTGGAACCATGATTTTATGAAGTGGCTGACGAACACGCAAGTTTTCTTTCTTACGCAATCCTAACACCATCGATGAAGTTCGTTGTGCAATCTGCATTTGTGCTTCCAATTCTTTGTTCACACATCCAGTATCTACTTGTGGGAAATCCGCCAAGTGAACAGATTCAGTTGTTCCATTCAAATCTTGGTACAATTGATCCAAGAAGAATGGCGCAATTGGCGATCCGAGAATTGCAACTGTATTCAAGCAAGTATGCAAGGTTTGATATGCCGCGATTTTATCCTCCGTCAGATCTCCAACCCAAAAACGTTTTCTACATAGACGTACGTACCAGTTTGATAAGTGATCACCCACAAATTCTTGAATCAAACGACCCGCTTTCGTAGGTTCGTATGCTCCAAATGCCTCATCAACATCTGCAACAAGCGAATTCAATTTGGATAATACCCAACGATCGATTTCCGTTTGGTGTTCCGTCGTATGTTGTTTTGGATCAAATCCATCAATGTTCGCATACAGCGCGAAGAACGAATACGTATTGTAAAGTGTTCCGAAGAATTTTCGTTGTACTTCTGCAATTCCGTCAACATTAAACTTGAGGTTGTCCCACGGTTGTGCATTCGTAATCATGTACCAACGCGTAGCATCAGCACCATATTTATCTAAGGTTGTGAATGGATCAACACCATTTCCTAAACGCTTCGACATTTTCTGACCCTTCTTATCCAAAACAAGTCCATTCGAAACGACGTTCTTATATGCCACAGAATCGAATACCATTGTTGAAATTGCATGCAAGGTATAGAACCAACCACGTGTTTGATCCACTCCTTCAGCAATGAAATCCGCTGGATATCCCTCACGGTTATCGACTAATTCTTTGTTTTCAAATGGATAGTGCCATTGTGCATACGGCATTGACCCTGAATCGAACCAAACATCGATCAAATCCGCTTCACGCTTCATTGGTTTTCCGTTTGCAGAAACAAGGATCACCTCATCCATGTAGTTTTTATGGAGGTCAATTTTCGCGTAGTTATCAGTCGACATGTCACCAACAGCGAATTCATCCAAGGGATTTTTGTCCATAATTCCAGCAGAAACTGCTTTTTCACATTCCGCTTTCAATTGCTCAACAGAAGAAATGCAAATTTGCTCATCCCCTTCTTCCGTTCTCCAAATTGGAATTGGAATTCCCCAATAGCGTGATCTTGATAAGTTCCAATCGTTGGCATTTTCCAACCATTTTCCAAATCGACCTGTTCCAGTTGATTCTGGTTTCCAGTTGATGGTAGCATTCAACTCCATCATTCGCTCGCGTTTCTCTGTCACTTTAATGAACCAAGAATCGAGTGGGTAGTATAAAATTGGTTTGTCCGTTCTCCAGCAATGTGGGTAACTGTGGACATATTTCTCTACGCGGAAAGCTTTGTTTTCAATTTTGAGTTTAATCGCAATTTGAACATCCACTGATTTATCAGGAGCTTCGCCATCGTCGTAATATTCGTTCTTCACGTACATTCCTGCGAATTCACCCATTTCTGGACGGAACCGACCTTGTAAATCGACCAACGGAACGGCATTTCCTTTGTCATCTTCAATCAGTAATCCTGGAACACCTGCTTCTTTAGCCACTTTCGCATCATCCGCACCAAACGTTGGTGCAGTATGTACAATTCCAGTTCCATCGTCGACCGTAACGAAATCACCCAAAATTATTTGAAAGGCTTTATCTGCATCCTCCATTGGAAGTACATACGGCAATAACTGCTCGAATTTCAATCCAGCTAAATCAGTACCAAGGCATTCTCCAATAAGCGTGTAAGGAATTTTCTTGTCTCCTGCTTTATAGTCGGCAATCCCATATCCATCGGATTCAGCCAAAACGTAAGGCTTTTTGAATTGGTATCCGACCAAGTTTTTCGCCAATACAACATTCATTGGTTCGAATGTATATTGGTTAAATGTCTTCACGAGAACATACTCGATTTTCGGTCCAACCGTCAAAGCAGTGTTTGATGGCAAGGTCCAAGGAGTTGTTGTCCAAGCGAGGAAATGCACTTCAACTGCGCTCAGTGCACCATTTCCGGTACCGCTGAGTTCCTCAGACTCAACTTCGCTAATCGAGCGGAGTCGAGAGAAGCCGTCTGGTAAATCTTGCCCATCGACCATTTTGAATTGCGCTACAACTGTTGTATCAGTAACATCTCGGTAGCAACCAGGTTGATTGATCTCGTGCGATGACAATCCTGTTCCCGCTTTTGGCGAGTACGGTTGGATCGTATATCCTTTGTACATCAAGTTTTTCTCGTACAATTGTCCAATAATCCACCAAACTGACTCCATGTATTTGGAATCGTAGGTGATATATGGATCATCCATATCAACCCAATACCCCATTTTTCGGGTAAGGTCGTTCCAGACATCTGTGTAACGCATGACTGCCGTTTTACAAGCAGTATTATAATCCTCAACGGAAATTTTCTTTCCGATATCTTCTTTTGTAATTCCGAGCTCTTTCTCGACACCTAGCTCAACAGGAAGTCCGTGAGTATCCCAACCAGCTTTCCGTTTTACTTGAAAACCTTTGAGTGTTTTGTATCGACAGAAAATATCCTTAATCGAACGCCCCATTGCATGGTGAATTCCTGGAAGACCATTCGCTGATGGCGGACCTTCGAAGAAAATAAACGGAGTTTGACCTTCACGTTTTTCAACGGATTGTTCAAAGACGCGATCGCTTTCCCATTTTGCCAAAACGCGGTTTGCAACATCTGGAAGGTTTAAACCGCTGTACGTAGGATATTTCTGACTCATTCTATTCAGTATTTTGAAGAGACAAAGTTAATCATTTGGAAAAGAATAATCCCCCTGTTTTTTGGCCAGACCTCATCTCGTATTTATTCTAGGAATCTTACTGTTTAATCAGAAAAGTAAATTGAAAACAAAAGGGTCAACTTTACTTAAGTCGACCCTTTTTTATTTATGATGTTTTCTAATATCGCTGCAGTACCACTTTCCCAGTTATCCACTTCTCTTCATGGAGATAACGGATAAGATAAATTCCTGTTGTGTACGAACTCAAATCAATTCGGTAAACCTGATCTTTCTCTAGTTTCTTGATCGACTGAAGTAATTTTCCTGTTAAATCAGTGATGAATAACTCATTGATATCTGTATCCGCTTTCACATTAATAATCCCATTTGTTGGGTTCGGATAATACGACCATTTTACTTCTGGACGCTCATCAGGGTTGTTTACATTGATACTATCTCGTGGATTCGTATCAGCCGTATCCAAAGAATCGATAAATGGAACTGAACTCACTAAAGAATCTGGGTAATTGAGGTCCAAATCAGGAATGTTTTGCTCGCAATCAGGCATGTACGTGTAGCTCTTCACTATTCGAACAAGAATATCGTTGAATGTTTCCACTTCGTATTCATCTGTGCTTGGCTCGATATGTGAATTTCCAATTCCGCTATGATCAGTTAAGAAGGTATAGGTACCATTGGTTGCGATTGCCATTGTTCGCATTAAATATTCCGTTGATTTATTAATTCCACTTGCTCCAACAGGAACAATTCGAATTCCTTTTTCGGCCGCCTTTCGCATCAATTCATTTAGTTTCTGTTGATTTGCTTCATTGTTATGCGGCGGAGCATCCAAAATCAAAAAGATGATTCGCGTTCGTGCTTCTTCATTCCAATTGAGGTCATTAATTGCAGCATCCAAAGCAACTTCAACTGCTTCTTCGTAATCTCCACCTCCACCAGCGCGTTGATTATTGATAAATTGAACGGATTCTGAGAGAATACGACTAAAATCCATTGTTCGAGTTAAGTACTCCTCTGTTCCTTCATCACGATAAAAGACGTTTGCAAAATGGAAATTCAAGGTAGAACTAATCTGTTTTGATTTGAAAATGATCTCATTCATTTCCTCTTTCAAATAATTCAACTCATCGCCCATCGACCCTGTGGCATCCACAACGAAAGCAATGTCAACATTATTTATTTCTGAACACTCAACGGTCATCATTAAATGATTCACCCCTTCATCGAATGGAGTTACCTTTTTCAATTCTTTTTTTTGTCCGCGATAATTGATCTTCATGGAAAGTCCGCTTCGCACTACTTCTTCACCAGTCGTTGTGTACCACAATTCTGCTTTTCCAGTATTATCCGTTCGAGCAGAATAAATCACTTTCGAGCGATTAGCGACAAGTTCAACAACTGCATCTGCCAAGGGCAAACCAGATTGACTTCGCAATTCCAGTGTATATCTTCCTTTTGGTGCAATTTTCCATCCATCAGCAAATGATTTCAATTCAGAATCCGACAAATCTTGCCACATTTTCCATTTTGAATAATCGTTGATTTCACCTGCAGTCAATGCTCCACCCCGAGAAATCTCTTTTCCTGATCCAACCTTCCCTCCACTATCATAGGCGCTCGCCACAGATGTGCTGGAATATCCTAGAGAATGAAAAACAGGCGCTTTTGACTTTTTTCGTCCAAATCGCGAGCCTCCTCTGCTTGATCTTACGGCAACAGATTCTATTGACTTGGCAGAAATCGATTCAGTTATCATCATTTCAGAATCCAACAATTTCGGCGCTACAGGTTTTGTTGGATCAATTGCCATGTTGAAATCCGCCACTTCATCTCTTTCTACTCGAATATCCTTCGTGATTGGCAAATGATCAGCATAATTAATTACGCACTGATAACTACCTGTATCTAGCGCAACATTGAAGTTCCCGAATTTATCCGTAAGCACTGAGGCCACAAGTTTGTCACCTTGGAAAATGTCAACATTTCCGTAGCTCAAAACCTCATTCGTCGACTCCGACATAAGGTTTCCACTAAACGACTGTGCCGATAGGGATAATGATCCTAGTAAAACGAAAAAAGTAATAATTAAACGCATAATCAATGATTTAAGGTTTCTGAGCTTCTGTACACATAAGATGTTGAAGCGTTCAATATTCCATAGAAAGTCACATCGATAGTGTATATTTGACCATGAAATTTGTGTTTATCTCAATCCTTGCTCTCGCCATTTTCTCATGCGAAGCAGACACTTCAAGTAGTTCAGAATCAGAAAACACAGCTGAGAGTATTCTCTTTATTGGTAATAGTTATACCTATCGTAATGGTGGAATTGATAAGCATTTAGATTACTTATTGGCTGGAACGGAACACCACAATGAGGAATTCATTCGACGTGCTGCCAAGGGAAAATACCATTTGTACACACACTGGAATGACCCTGAAACAAAACTATTGCTTCAATCGAAAAAATGGGACAAAATTGTTTTGCAGGAATATAGTTCAGGACCGCTGAAGGAAACTGAAGAATTTCAAGAATATGCCAAACTCTGGGCAAAAGAAATTCGCACAATAAATAAAAATGCCGAGATTTTTCTCTACTCCACTTGGAACTACAAGAACTCTCCTGGAATGGAAGATTCACTTTATGTAGAATACACAAAAGTTTCGAAGCAAATTAAAGCAAGCGTTGTTCCTGTTGGAATGTTGTGGAAGCAGCTTCGATCAAGAATCAACCTGTATGATGGTGATGGCGCACATCCAAATCGAAAAGGCACCTTCGTTACGGCCTGTCTATTTTACGAATGTCTATTTAAGTTAGATGTACGAAAAACAAAAAACACAGATCCATTTTTACCTGATTCAGATCAGAGAAAACTAAAAAAGTGGGCGCACGATTTCAATTTACTCTCCCTGAAATAAAGGGTTTATCGAGTTCTTAACATACGTTAAATTCGTACATTTGTGAAATAAGCATGCGGAAAATTTGTTCATGCTAGCATGATCAGTTACATTAGTTTTGTTTAGCGTTTATGAAAAAATATCAAACAGGACCGTTTCTTTCTCAAATAGATCTTCCAAAAGACCTACGCGAAAAGTTTCAACTAGAGGACTTACCTAAAGTATCTGACGATGTACGTCAATACATTATTGATGTTATTTCAGAAATTGGGAACAGCCACTTTGGTGCTAGTCTTGGCGTTGTTGAATTGACAGTTGCCCTGCATTACGTTTTCAATACGCCCCATGACCAACTTGTTTGGGATGTCGGACATCAAGCTTACGGACACAAAATCTTAACTGGAAGAAAGGAAAGTTTCCCAACCAATCGATTGAAGGGTGGAATTTCTGGTTTCCCGAAACGCGCAGAAAGTGAATACGATACCTTTGGTGTAGGGCACTCCTCTACATCTATTTCGGCTGCTCTCGGAATGGCCGTTGCGAGTAAATACAAAGGAGAAAAAGAACGTCAGCACATCGCTGTAATTGGTGATGGTGCAATGACAGCAGGGTTAGCCTTCGAAGGTTTGAACCACGCTGGATATGAAAAAGACGCGAACTTACTCGTTGTTTTGAATGACAATTGCATGTCGATCGATCCAAATGTAGGAGCGTTAAAAGAATACTTAACAGACATCACAACTTCTCAAACCTATAATAAGGTGAAGGATGAGGTTTGGAATTTGCTTGGGAAAATTTCAAAATTTGGCCCAGATGCACGTACAATCGCCTCAAAAATTTCAAATGCGCTCAAAGGATCTTTGCTTAATCAAAGTAATCTGTTCGAGGCATTAAACTTCCGCTATTTCGGTCCAGTTGATGGACATGACGTGATTGGTTTAGCGAAAGTGATGGAGGATTTGAAAAACATTCCCGGTCCTAAGATTTTGCATTGCATCACTCGAAAAGGAGCTGGATACAAATATTCTGAAGAAGGAAATCCAACAAAATGGCACGCCCCAGGTGTGTTCAATAAAGATACTGGTGAGATTGTAAATGTGGTTCCAAAATCACCTCAACCGCCTAAATACCAAGAGGTCTTCGGTCACACGATCGTAGAACTTGCGGAAAAGAATGACAAAATAATGGGTGTGACACCTGCAATGCCTTCTGGATGTTCTTTGAATATCATGATGGAAGCAATGCCGGATCGTACGTTTGATGTCGGAATTGCCGAGCAACATGCTGTGACCTTCTCTGCTGGACTTGCTACGCAAGGAATGGTTCCATTCTGTAATATTTATTCGTCGTTCATGCAACGTGCGTTTGACCAAGTATTGCACGATGTAGCGATTCAAAACTTGAATGTTGTTTTCTGTTTAGATCGAGCAGGTTTTGTTGGCGCAGATGGTGCCACTCATCACGGTGCGTATGATATTTCCTTCATGCGTTGCATTCCGAATATGACCGTGAGTGCTCCAATGAACGAAGCAGAGTTAAGAAACTTAATGTTTACTGCTCAGCAGGAAAACATGGGACCTTTTTCAATTCGCTACCCTCGTGGGAAAGGTGTGATGAATGAATGGAAAACACCGTTTCAAAAAATCAAAGTTGGGACAGGACGTAAATTGACTTCTGGTAAAGACTTGGCGATATTGACAATCGGTCATCCGGGGAATTTTGCTCAAGAAGCGATCAATGAAATCAAATCTTCTGGTGCATCTGTTGCTCATTACGACATGCGATTTGTAAAACCATTGGACGAAACAATGTTGCACGAAGTTTTCGCGAAATTTGATAAAGTCATCACAATTGAAGATGGGTGTTTGATGGGTGGATTTGGATCGTCGATCATCGAATTCATGGTGGATCAAAAATACAGCTCAGAAGTTGTTCGCTTAGGAATCCCTGATGAATACATTCACCACGGAACGCAACAAGAACTTTGGGCGGAATGTGGTTTCAATAAAGATGGGATTGTGAAAACGATCAAGCAAATATTGAATTTGGCCATTTCTGAGGTTGAAAATGCTGTCAATCAATAATGATCCTTCATACGATTCTCTTACTAAGTCGTGAACAAAATATTTATCGGAATAATTCATTCCGAAGTTATAATCAACACTAACTCATTACCTTTAAACCTATGAAATATTTTTTACCCGTATTACTAGTCGTATTCGCATTAACATCTTGCGCTAAAAAGAACGCCGAAGAACAAGCGATTCTAGATGAGGAAATTATTCAGCAATATATTACCGATAACAACCTCAATGCGGTACCAACAGGATCAGGTCTTTATTATGTGATTGACTCGCAAGGTACAGGAGATGCATGCACAAGTGCTTCAACCGTGACAGTAGCCTACACAGGATCTTTTATAGATGGAGTTGAGTTCGAACAAAGCCCTTCTCAAGGTGTTGAGTTTTCCTTACAACAAGTCATCAAGGGTTGGACTGAAGGAATACCTTATTTTAAGGAAGGTGGAGTAGGTAAACTAATACTCCCTTCTGCATTGGCTTACGGAACAAGTGGTAGCGCTTCGATAGCACCTAACACGGTCTTAATTTTCGATATCGAATTAATTGATGTTCTCTAGTACGAATTGATACCGAAGTGCCTTTGTGGATGATTTCAATTTTTGAATCTTCGCTTTTCAACTCATTCAAATCTTCAATGTTACTCGACAACAATAATTTGCTTGTTGAGATGATAAAATTGGTGTACAAACTCGCGCCCTATTCAAGAGGTTCCTCCTGTGATCAATACCGTATTATACGCACTTTTCAGGGCTATTTCTTAATTGAGGAAAAATATATGGAAAGAATAAATAGGATTTGAAGTGGGATTCTAAACCACAGGTAGGCTATTCCTGGCCCATCAAATGTTCCATTTTGATAATTTAAATGAGATATTGAGGCTTTAATATTAGCAGGTAGTAAAAGGACAAAGAATACGATTAGTAGCCAAGAAGTCAGAAGTCGAAACTGTGGAATATGAAGTCCGATCGCTCCCACTATTTCGATAATCGCGGTGAAATAAATAAGTTCTTTCTTAAACGGAATAAACTCAGGGATCATCATCGCCATTCCATCTGGAAATAAAAAATGCCCCAGAGCAGTAAACAATAGCATGATAGACATTCCAATTCGTACAGAATACTTCAAATCATATCTGCCGTAAAGAATTTTCAAGGCAAAAAGAGAAAGAACTGAGACTACAACAAATAATATAAATGGTTTCATCTTTTTTCTGCAAAGTTCAGAATAAGAAAAAGTTGAAACAATGAACCCAAGTTAAGAAATGCGTTTACGTATTCTACTTAAAGCTTGTGGCGTTATCCCGATATAAGAGGCGAGAAATTTCAATGGAATCTCTTTGATTAAGTGTGGTTGCTCAGTAAACAAATTCAGGTATCGATCTTCTGCACTTTCATTGAGCAAGGATTGTTCCCGTTTTACTTTTAGTAAGAACAAGCTTTCAGCGGTCTTTCTACCGATAATTTGACCGCAATCGGTGTTTCTATAAATGTCCTGCAAATCATCAAAGGTGATGCTCCAAAGCACCGTGTCAGTAATTGTTTCAGTCTGGTAATTGCTAGGAGTTTGAGTAATAAAAGAGTCATATGCACTCATGAACTGCCCACTAAAACTAAACGCAAATGTCAGGTCATTTTCCTCTTTCGGAATAAACATTCTAATGGAACCCGTTTCTATAAAATTGAGATGACTTTCGACTTCTCCGACCCTTAAAAGTGCTGTTCGCTTTTTGTACTCGGTTCTTTTAAGTTTTGATGAAAAAAATTCCCAATCACTATCACTCATTTTGACAGTCTTCTCGAAATAGCTTCTTATTTGATGCATCTTAGGAATTAAAGCATGGTGTTTTCAACATAACTTACTTGACATCAAGCTGAACTCACGCAAAAGCTAACTCAACTTATCAGTCAGAATTCGCATTTCAATGACTGGAGATATTTTTTCGTAGATAATATTGTTGACTGCTTCCACTATTGGCATTTCCACATCAAATTTCTTCTTGATCTCCATCACACTTTTCGTCGCGTAATATCCTTCAGCAATCATGTCCATTTCCAATTGAGCCGTTTTCACAGAATACCCTTTTCCGATCATGTAACCGAAGGTTCTGTTTCGAGAAAATTTCGAATAGGCCGTTACCAGTAAATCGCCCAAATAAGCAGATGATTTCACATCGCGGTGAATTGGACTAACCTCATCGATAAAGTTTTCAATTTCCTGAATGGCATTTGAGATCAACACTGATTGGAAGTTATCTCCATATCCTAAACCTGCGCAGACCCCAGAAGCAATCGCATAAACGTTTTTCAACACCGCAGATAGTTCTGTACCGAACAAATCATCCGAAACCGTTGTCTTTATGTATCGACACGCTAATAGTTCCGCCATTTCTTCAGAAATATCCTCATCCTGACACGCAATTGTTAAGTAAGACAAACGTTCAAGAGCCACTTCCTCTGCATGACATGGACCACAAATGATTCCAATATTATCGTAAGGAGTTCCAAATGTTTTATGAATGAATCGAGCTGGAATGGCATGATATTCTGGAATAATCCCTTTCACGGCAGAAAAAACCACCTTGCCTTTCATCAGTTCAATCGGGAAATCCTCGAATAACTTCGTTAAGAATGCTGACGGCGTGGCAATAATTACCGTGTCCGCAGATTCAATCATTTTCACCAAGTCGGTGCTGACTTCTATCTTATTGAGATCGAACTCAACAGATTGCAAATAGTGTGGATTGTGGCGATATGTTTTAATATGGTTAACCGCAATCTCGTTTCGCATGTACCAGTTCAACTTGTCAACGTTGTTGCACAATATTTTAACGAGGGCTGTTGCCCAACTTCCACCACCAATTACCGCAATTCGATTTTCAGTATCCATGTATTACAAATGTAGCATTATTCAATTATACAATCCGTTTTCGCTTGTCTATTCCTAGAATAATTCTCAATTTTATACCATGTTGAAAATACTAAAAAGCCCTAGTCCAACTCAATACACCCTTCAATTGAGATGGTTACTGTCAATTGGTATTCCACTCTTTGTCTTTGTTTTTCTGGCCGTTTTTCGACCATTTGAATTATATGAAAAAGTGAGTATTCATCCAATAGCCGCTTCTGTTTGTTTCGCATTCATCGCATTCATCTACGTATTCATTATGGTATTCGGTTGGTTGAAATACTTATCAAACCGACTTGGTGATAAATGGACCATTGGCTACGAACTTTGTGCAATTTTACTAACAGTAACATTTATCGGGATCACAAACCACCTCATAATGAAGTTCATTGTGTCGCCCGAAATATACTTGTCTCACTCCGCTTCAAAAGCCTTTTTCTTAAGTATGAGAATGACCTATTCCGTTGCTATCTTACCTGTTGCTCTCCACTTATTCATTTCAGTAAATCATCTAAACCTCCGAAAAAAAACACTTCATCCCAATCAAAATGGCTTTCAAGAAGAAAATCTATCGGAATCAATTAACGTGATAGTTGAAAATGGTCAGAGCAAAGAAAACTCTATTGAACTCAATTCAGACACCTTCCTCTATGCTAAAGCTGCCGGAAATTATGTTGAATTCTATTCGAAGGAAAATGGAATCATTCAAAAGGATATGCAAAGAATTACCCTCGCTAAATTGGAAACGATTTTCTTGAATAAAGCCTTTCCAACACTCAAAACCCACCGTGGATATATTATTAATACCAAAAAGGTACTGAGCTACGAAGGAAACTCCCAAGGTTATCTGCTCAATTTTGGAGACAAGCTCGAAAAAGTACCCGTTTCTCGAAAGCAAATTTCAGATTTTGATCGTGTGATGAATCGTTAATGTCTATTTATTCGTCACATTCTTTTGTTTACCATCACAAAAACGTGTTTTTCATCACAACAACCAATTTGAGCGTTACTTTTGTAATTAGTTTTGGCAAAAAGCACATCAAATGAAAATCATCTCAACACTTGCAATACTGCTCATTTCTATTTGTTCGTACGGACAAATTACCCAAACGATACGAGGTTCGGTTATTGATCGATACTCGGAAACTGAATTGCCCCAAGCCAAAGTGTACCTTTTCGGGGTTCAAGATTCATTAAGACAACTTTCTGATTTTGATGGAAATTTCCGATTCGAAAACGTTCCTGTTGGTCGATATACGGTCGTTGCAACAATGCTTGGTTACGAAAATGCCGTTTTATCGAATTTAGATTTGACTTCTTCTAAGGAATTGATACTTGAAATAAAGTTAACTGAAGAAGTTCTCGATTTGGATGAAGTGAAAATTGTTGCCCGTAAAGAAGGAGAAACCATTAATCAATTGGCAACAGTTAGTGCGCGCTCGTTTTCAGTCGAGGAAAGTCAACGATATGCCGGAAGTTTAAATGACGTTGCACGAATGGCTCAAAATTTTGCAGGTGTTCAAGGTGCCGATGACTCTAGAAACGACATTATTGTTCGTGGAAATTCGCCTTCTGGGGTTTTGTATCGAATGGAAGGGATTGATATTCCAAACCCCAATCACTTCGCTCGTTTTGGAACGACTGGCGGACCTGTTTCCATGCTTAACAATAACGTTCTCGCCAATTCAGATTTCTTCACGGGAGCATTCCCTGCAGAATATGGCAATGCCCTTTCCGGAGTATTTGATTTAAGAATGCGAAAAGGAAACAACGAGAAATTTGAATTCATGGGGCAAATTGGATTCAATGGTGTTGAAGGAATGGCAGAAGGACCTATTTCGAAGAAAAAGAAGTCTTCGTTCTTGGTGAATTATCGATACTCGACATTAGAGTTGTTTAGCCTTATTGGCATCGACATTGGAACTACTGCTCAACCGAAATACCAAGATGTGAGCTTTAAGTTGAACTTTCCCCACAAAAAAGGAGTTACCTCTATTTTTGGAATTGGTGGCTTGAGCCGCATTGCAATACTTGCTTCAGACGTAGCATCAGGGAACGACTTATTCGGAATTGTTGGGAACGATGTCTATTTCAATTCGAATACGGGAATTGTAGGGATCAACCACAAACAACGCATCAATTCCAATTCCTTTTTTCATTTAATTGCAGGAGCGCAAGTTGCACAAGGTATTATTCAAAACGACACCTTGGATGTAAATGGCCAAAACCCTTTCACCAATTTCCTTGGAAACTCCACAATCACAAAGCAAACAACAGCTTTCAGTTATCAGAATAAATTTTCTAGTCGACACTTGATTAAAACAGGACTGATTTTCGACATTTATGGTCTAAATCTTTCAGATTCTCTTTATAGCCCATTAACGGATAAATTTAGGAAAATTCGGGATTTCAAAGGAGCGATGGCACTCATTCGTCCACACTTTCAGCACCGATATCGATTGAACGAAAAGTTCACACTCGTAAGTGGTGTTTATGGACAATTCTTAAGTCTTGCTTGGCAATGGGCCGTTGAACCTCGAGTTGGCTTGGAATATCAGATGAAGCATCAACAGCAAATTACATTTGGTTATGGGTTACACAGTCAGATGGCGCCAATTGAAACCTATTTCGATCAAGTTCAGCTTGATGATGGAAGTTATGAAACGCCCAATCGAACAATCGGGTTTACTCGAAGCAATCACTTGATCGCTGGATATCAAAAACGATTCAAACATGGGATCCGCACAAAAGTTGAAGCTTATGGTCAATACCTTACGAATGTTCCTGTTGAATTCCGTAGCAGTTCATACTCAACGTTGAATTTCGGTGCAACCTTCTTAACCGGAACACCAGATACACTTACAAATGAGGGTTTCGGGTACAACTATGGTCTAGAGTTGACAATCGAAAAACCACTAGACAATGGGTTTTATTTCTTGATAAGCGCTTCACTCTTCAATTCGAAGTACCAAGGAAGTGACCAAGTTTGGAGAAACACCGCTTTCAACGGAAACCATACCTTAAATACACTTGCAGGATATGAATTCCGTTTTGGAAACAAAAAAGAAAATCCAAAATACAAATCGGCACTAAGTATCGACCTGAAATTTACATGGAACGGTGGATCGCGCTACAGCGAAATATTGCTTCCTGAAAGTCAATTATTCGGAACGGAGGTCCGTGATTTAAATAACGCTTATCAACAGAAATATTCAGACTACCTTAAAGGAAATGCGCGTGTGGCTTTCAAACTCATCGGCAAGAAAGCGACCCAAGAATGGGCTTTCGATGTTCAAAATTTTACCAATCGTAATAACATTTTCTTTCAAGAATATAGTGAATCTACGGGTGGCATTAGAACAGTCTATCAAAATGGTTTACTGCCAGTATTCCAATACCGTATAACATTTTAACCACGTGAAAAAACAACACCACAACGTCGTTATTCTTGGGACAAGTCCCTTGGCAATCACCGAAGCAGTTTGGCAGAAATCGCATGGGAAATCGGTGCTAAATATTGATGACAAAGAAATCGCTGGAGGCGCGTGGACGACGATTGAACACGAAGGAATCCCAGCAGTAGAAATTGGATGTCATATATGGGAAGTGGAAAAAGGTGCAACTGACTTTTTGGATGCATTCTTCAACTTAGATCTTGTTCCTCTTAAACCACAACCGCGAATTGTAAAAAAACGATTCTCGATCCCCTATGATTGGAAAATCAACCTTACGACAGGAAAATATGTGATCTCAAAATTGATTCGATTTCGATTCAAGGAATTGAAAGCAGGATTGACTTCTCCTGCACGCACATTCACCTTCGTTCCCCGGAAATACTTGTATCCGAAAGGCGGAGCCAATGAATTGCACACACAGATGATGGGTAAAATTCAATCCAATGATTTGAACATTTCCTTGAATACTGAGCTTCGAAAAGTGAAAATCAACGATAAAGGAGTTGAGCTTGAATTGAAAAACGGAAATAAGCTCCTAAGTGATCAACTTATCCTAAGCTCTCTCTCATCTATTGAAAAAATTGAATTTGAAGACGGAAGTTCAATCTTGCCCGAAACGAAAAGAGTCGACTACATTCACGTTCACTTACTGCTGAAAACAGACATTCCGAGAGATTTTTCCTACGAACGTTGGATGGACGATGAGTACATTCACCGCGTAAGTGATATGACTTCACAAGTAAGTGAAGAACTACAACCGAACGAAAAACTGCTCTGTGTTGGAATTCATGCTACAAGCTATCACGCATCGAGCCAGAAAATCCTTCTCGAAGAAATTCTAAGCAGGTTAAAAAGTCGCAAACTAATCGAACAGAAAGCAGATTTGATTCAACATGGATTCAATGTCTTTCCTTCTTATTACACTGATCCTACGAAATTGTCTGAAATTGAAAAACGATCGAACGGTAAGATTTCAGTTTTGCGATCAACTAGCTTTACGTATTCCTTTTTCAATCAAGCGGGTCGTTACAAGCAGTTGACTACTTCTGACAAGCAGCAATCATAATATATCGCCACGATTTTGGAACTAAGGGACTGAAAACACGATCGATTTTCGACAAAAATTTGCGTTGACCTTCAGAACGACCGAATGTTGCAAAAAAACCGACAGATTTCTTCTCCGTTTTTTTAAACTTGGAAAGCATTTGATCCATTTCCTTCCATTTCAAATAGCGCCAACGCTCACCCCAATTCGTAAATTTCTTTCGGGCAAATCGATGCATTCCCGTCGCTTCAGTGTTCTCTGCAAAAAGTAAATATCCTCCTGGCTTCAAAATTCGATGAAGCTCATCCAAGGCTGCTTGCTGTCGTTCTTTTGTGGCCAATGCTCCAATGACAGATTTAAAAAGAACAAAATCAAATGAGTTATCTGGAAATGAAATTGAGGTAATATCTTGTTGAGAATAAGTTATTCGATCTGAAACCTGATGTTTTTCGTGAATTTCCAATGGAGTTGACTCAAAAACGGTGTAATCTGAGCATTCTACAGCAACGTCATTCAAGGCCAACCAAAGAGACACCCCTCCTTCTCGTTCACCAAATGCCGCTGCTTTTCCCTTGGAAACTTGATCAATATAAGGCTGCCAAAACGAAATCGCTTTGCCCCAATTTTGAACATCCCACTGGACGAAATCCGTTAATTCTTGATCTGAGTACTTTTTCACGTGTGGCTAAATTAAGGAATCACACGAATCAACGCGCATTCTGACGACGAAATTGCGATGGAGTGATGCCTTTTTCAGTTTTGAACCGACGGTTAAAATTGGATAGGTTTTGAAATCCTGATGACTCGGCTACTTCAGAAACGGATAGATCAACTTTGTTTGTCAAAAGCGTACAGGCATGTTCAATCCGAAGCTCATTTAAAAATTGGAAAAAGGGCTTGTTTGTTCGTTGTTTGAAGTAGCGACAAAATGCATTCGGTGACATATTCGCAAGCCCTGCAACCTCCTCCAAAGAAATTCGATTCGCTAATGAATCTAAGGTGAAGTTCATGACGACTTGCATGCGCATTCCTTCATTCTCCGAGAGCATTTTTCGAGGTAATTTAGAAGAAAGTAAAGATCGATTCGCATTTCGAATACATTCCAGAAGCGAAAAAAATAATGCCAAGCGATTTAAGGGTGAAGCCGTTTCAATCTGCAAGATCATCTCTCCTACCTCATCCCCACTCGACTCCATGAAAATTCCTACGTCCATTTCATTCAGGAGAGCTTCCATTCGTGATAGCTCATCTAATTCCATGAAACGACTGAAATCTACTCGAGAGAAAAACACGCTCACCATCTGAGACTCACTTGTAACCGAGCGATCCGACTTGAATAAATGAGGTAAATACGATCCAATAATGAAGGTATCACCAGCTTTGTACCTCCTCATTCGATCTCCAGCTAACAATTCACCCTCGCCTGAAACGATATAAGAAATTTGAATCTCCTCGTGTTGATGGAACTGCTCATAGAATACCTCCGCACGATCTCGTTGAAAAAGCAACAGGGCTGAATCATGCTTGGGAATCGTAAACGGAAGTGCTTTCATACGGTGAAACTATTCATAAATCACATCGATAATGGTAAAACTAAACTAATTTAGGTAAAATAGTATCAGTTTCTGCTAATTGGAACAAATTGTATTTACAGCCATCAGTGTACTTTTGACTCAACGAAAATTAGCCGATGCGTCCTATAACCATCGGGCGCATCAATATTTAATTAAATAAGCTATGAAAATAAACTGGAAAGGCGTTATGCCAGCTGTTACGACAAAATTCACGGAAGACGATCAATTGGATTTAGTCCTATTTGAAACGAACATTCGCGCTCAAATGGATGCAGGTGTCCACGGAATTATCCTTGGAGGAACACTTGGAGAAGCCAGTACATTAGAAGACGATGAAAAACGAATTCTTGTTAGAAAAGCAGTTGAAATCGTAGATGGATCAATTCCAATTGTGATCAATATAGCTGAACAAACGACGAAAAATGCCATTCAAGTAGCACAAAAAGCCTTGGAAGATGGTGCAAGTGGTTTGATGATGTTGCCACCGATGCGTTACAAAGCTGACGATCGTGAGACTGTAGTTTATTTCAAAACTGTGGCAGATAGTACTTCTCTCCCGATTATGATCTACAACAACCCTGTCGATTATGGAATCGAGGTGACCTTGGACATGTTTGAAGAATTGATCGTTTGCGAAAACATTCAAGCAGTAAAAGAATCCACGCGTGATCTTTCAAATATTACGCGCATGAAAAATCGCTTTGGTGATCGTATTCAGATTTTGTCTGGCGTAGACACCTTGGCACTTGAAAGTTTACTCATGGGTGCTGATGGATGGGTCGCTGGACTTGTGTGTGCGTTTCCAAAGGAAACAGTCGCAATTTATGAATTGGCAAAAGCTGGAAGAACGAAAGAAGCAATCGCGATTTATCGTTGGTTTCTGCCGCTACTTGAATTAGATATTAATACTAAATTGGTACAAAACATTAAGTTGGCAGAAGTTGCAACGGGAATCGGAAGTGAACATGTTCGAGCCCCAAGACTTCCGTTAATTGGTGAAGAGCGAGCAAACGTTCTTCAAATTATCGAGTCCGGATTAAAATCGCGACCAACATTACCAGCATACAAAGAACTTCAAATGAACTGATTCTATACTAGGGAATCAAGACATTAAAAAATTAATCGAATGACAGGAAAAAATCAAATTGGAAATCAATTGAAAGCAGCAGGAACAATTAAGTTTCGCACCTTCAATCCAAAGTTAAATACAGAAAACGACTGCATTTTCACTGAAGCTTCCGACGGTGAAATCAACCAAGCATTATCATTGGCACAAGATGCATTTGGAGAATTTCGGGCGATGTCTGGTGAACGAAAAGGGGCATTTTTAGACGCAATTGCGGATGAAATTCTTGCACTAGATGACGAACTCATTCAAGTATATATGAATGAGTCTGGCTTGCCAGAGGGACGAGCAAAAGGTGAAAGAGGAAGAACAATTTTTCAATTGCGCGCTTTCGCAAATCTCGTTTGTGAAGGTTCATGGCTTGAAGCTAGAATTGACACCGCGGTTCCAGATCGAACACCTATTCCAAAATCAGATTTACGGAAAATGAAAATCGGGATCGGTCCTATTGTTGTCTTCGGAGCAAGTAATTTTCCTCTTGCTTATTCGACGGCGGGTGGAGATACTGCAAGTGCTCTTGCCGCAGGTTGCCCTGTAATCGTCAAAAGTCACCCAATGCATGCTGGAACTTCAGAGCTTGTTGCTAGAGCAGTGATCAAAGCTGCGGAAAAAACAGGAATGCCGAATGGTGTGTTTTCAAACTTGAACAGTAGAGGAATTGAAGTTGGTACGGAACTCGTAAAACATCCAATTGTCAAAGGTGTCGGGTTTACAGGAAGCATCAGAGGAGGTCGCGCCTTGTTTAATCTCGCTGCAAAAAGAAAAGAACCTATTCCAGTTTTTGCGGAAATGGGAAGTGTCAATCCAGTAATATTAATGCCTGAGTACCTGCAAAACAACACAGAATCCATTGCCAAAACGTATGCAGGTTCAATTACACTTGGAACCGGGCAATTTTGTACAAATCCCGGATTAATTCTTGGCGTAAAGTCTGACGCACTTTCTTCGTTTATCGAAGCTTTGGGGAACGAAATCACCGAGATTGATCCAATGTGTATGCTGCATCCTACAATCGCAACAAATTTTGAGAATGGAAAAATAAAACTCCTTGAACAAAAAGGGATCAAGCTAGTCAACCATTCAATAAAATCAAGTGATCCAAACCATGCTCAACAAGGAATTGCAACGGTGGATGGAGGTGCTTTTCTACTGAATTCAAATCTCCACGAAGAAGTATTTGGCCCATTTTCTCTTGTTGTTCAATGTGAGGATTTGGATCAATTAACACATATTATTGAAGAGTTAGATGGACAATTGACCGGGACAATTCTCACCGAAAATTCAGAATTAGCAGCTAATCCAGCATTAATTCGTGCTATGCAGGATCGCGTTGGAAGATTGATTTTCAATAGTGTTCCAACTGGCGTTGAAGTTTGTCCTTCAATGTCCCACGGTGGTCCTTATCCAGCTTCAACAGATGCTCGATTCACAGCAGTCGGAACAGACTCGATTCAACGATGGGTTCGTCCTGTTTCTTATCAGGATTGGCCAAATGAATTGCTGCCAGATGAATTGAAAAATGAAAATCCATTGGCTATTTCACGTAAAGTAAATAACGCAGATACCCGCGACGCAATTTCGTAATTATGGCACGTTCTATTTTTACTTGCATTGATGCGCACACCTGCGGGAATCCCGTTCGAGTAGTTGCGGAAGGTGGTCCAAAGCTGAACGGAAAAAATATGTCCGAACGAAGACAGCATTTTTTGAGTGAATTCGATTGGATTCGCAAAGGATTGATGTTCGAGCCACGCGGTCACGATATGATGTCGGGAAGCATTCTCTACCCACCAAGTGATCCAGAAAATGATTGTGGGGTCTTATTCATCGAAACAAGTGGTTGTTTACCAATGTGCGGACACGGAACAATTGGAACAGTGACAATCGCCTTGGAAGAAGGGTTAATCCAACCAAAAATTGACGGTCAATTGAGGTTGGAAACTCCAGCAGGTTTGGTGAAAATTGTCTACACAAAAGTAGGAGAGAAAGTGACTTCAGTTAAATTAACGAACGTAAAGTCCTTTCTAGCTGCGGAAAAAATCACAGTGAACTGCCCCGATTTAGGTGAGATTTATGTTGATGTTTCTTATGGAGGAAATTTCTACGCAATCGTCGATCCTCAACAAAATTTTAAGGGCATTCAAGATCACACAGCGGATCAATTGATTTCATGGAGTCGCGCAATTCGAACGGAGCTCAACCTCCATCACTCGTTTGTTCATCCTGAAGACTCAACAATCAATGGTTTGAGTCATTTATTATGGACGGGCGAAACATTATCTCCCACATCGACTGCTAGAAATGCTGTTTTTTATGGAGACAAGGCCATTGATCGGTCACCTTGCGGAACAGGAACATCTGCAAGAATGGCGCAATGGTTCGCACAAGGGAAACTGAAAAAAGGAGATGAATTCATTCATGAAAGCATCATTGGATCGATATTTATTGGTCGAATCGAGGAAGAAACAACACTTTCTAATCGTCCCGCAATAATTCCAAGTATTGAAGGATGGGCAAGAATTTACGGTCACAACAAAATCTCGATTGACGATGATGATCCATATGCTCATGGCTTTCAAGTAATCTAATTCACATGGAAAAAAAGGTTGTAATTATTGGTGGTGGAATAATTGGTTTGAGCTGTGCTTACTATTTAAGTCAAGAAGGACATCAAGTAACATTAATTGACCGTGGGAAGATCGATCATGGTTGTTCGTTTGGAAATGCTGGGATGATTGTTCCAAGTCACGTGATTCCACTTGCTGCTCCAGGTATGATTGCACAAGGAATGCGCTGGATGTTGAATTCGAAAAGCCCATTTTACGTAAAGCCACGTCTCAACAAAGAACTCTTTTCTTGGGGGAGAAACTTCTATCGCTCTGCAAATGCAGCTCACGTTTCGCGTTCCATGCCAGCCCTACTTGAATTATCACTTTTAAGTAAACAACTCTACCGCGATCTTGCAGAAAAGAGCACCGAAATTTCTTACGAAGAGAAGGGCCTTTTGATGCTCTTTCAATCGGACAAGGTTGCCAAGGAAGAAACCCACGCTGGTGAAATTGCGAAATCTCTTGGTTTGGAAGTCGACTTTTTATCGAAAGAAGATGTTCAACAATTGGAAACAGGAACAACTGTGAATGCGATTGGTGGTGTTCATTTCAAATCAGACGCGCATTTGTATCCGCATAAACTCATGTTCTTTTTATTAGACTCTTGTCGGAAAAATGGCGTTGAGTTCAAAGAAGAAACGGAAGTAAATTCGATCAATATTCAAAACGGGAAAATCAATTCAGTTTCCACTTTGTCTGGAGAAATTTCGGGAGATGAATTCGTCATTGCAGGCGGGTCATGGAGTCCAGAACTTACGAAGCAACTTGGGATTCACCTCTCTTTACTAGCTGGAAAAGGCTACAGTTTCACACTTTTGAAGCCGAGTGAACGACCAAAAATTCCATCGATTCTTTGCGAAGGAAAAGTGGCTGTCACACCAATGGGATCCGATTTACGCTTTGGAGGTACAATGGAAATCACGCATGTTCGCGATACAAAGATCAATCAAAAGCGATTGGAAGGAATTGTCGAAACGGCAAATTCATTTTACCCCAACATGCATGTTGAGTTTCCCAAAAAGGAAGATCAATGGTATGGATTTCGACCTTGTTCACCCGATGGTTTGCCCTACATTGGTCGATCTTCAAAAGTTTCCAATGCAATTATTGCAACTGGTCATGCCATGATGGGCCTGAGTCTAGGACCTGCCACTGGAGCAATTGTCTCCTCGATTATTAGCGACCAAAAATCACCTGTTTCAATCGACCTTTTTCACCCAGATCGTCGATTTTGAGAAAAAAAAGTGCTTTTCAAAGGTCTTGAAAAGATTCTACTTATTTTACGGGCTCTAAACGTTAAATTACTATGAACAACAAGCTGAAACCAACGAACTATGGAGCGCTTACGACGCTAACTCTTGTTTTCTTTTTCTGGGGATTCATTGCCGCAGGAAACAGTGTTTTCATCCCGTTTTGTAAAGATTATTTCAATCTCGACCAATTTCAAAGTCAACTTATCGACTTCGCATTCTACGGAGCGTATTATTTAGGAGCACTTGGATTATTTGTCTACGGTTCCTCAACAGGGAAAGATCTCGTTGGAAATTGGGGATACAAAAAAAGCATCATTTTCGGACTTCTATTTTCGGCATTAGGCGCTGGAGCAATGATTGTTTCTGTTTATGCGAACGTATTTTCAGGAATGCTCTTTGGATTATTCATTGTTGCACTTGGGTTTTCATTACAACAAACCGCCGCCAATCCTTTTATGATCTCCCTCGGAGATGAATCTACAGGAAGTAATCGAATTAATTTAGGAGGTGGAATCAACAGTTTAGGAACCACAATTGGACCTTTGGTTATAGCACTTGCATTGTTTGGAAGCGCGACATATACGAGTGAAGAAATTGCCAATCTCGATCTTTGGAAAGTAAACGTTCTATACGCATGTGTAGCGGCTCTATTTATTGGAATTGCCGTATTATTCGCTCTCTCGAAAAAAGTTCCTGCAGGAAAAATGGAAGGAAAACCAGAGCGCGCGAAGAAGTCTGTAATCGCTTTGAGTATTATCACTGGATTGTTGATCGGATGTTTTGCCCCTGTATTTGCTAGTTACGCATCGAAAGAAGCGAAAGACATACAGGGCTATGAAACGTCTATTTCTGCTTTACAAAAAGACATCACGGCGCAACTTACAGCAGCGAATTATGAAGTGGAGAACTTAGAAGAAGGCGAACTGATTGAATTAAAAGCTGACGTTTGTAGAGAAGAATCAAAACAAATAATCTCACTCTCAGAGAAAAAAGATGCAATTAAAGAACCACTTGAGCTTATACGAATGTATTGGTTATTGGGTGCCTTGTTTGTTGTCCTATTCGGATTATTCATGATCAATCGAGCTGCTACGAAGCAGAAAGAAGGTTGGGGAGCAATGCAATACCCTCAATTGACATTCGGAATGCTTGCCATTTTCGTTTATGTAGGAGTTGAAGTTGCCGTTGGAAGTAACCTCGCTGAATTATTGAAACAAGATGAGTTTGGTGGACTCGGAACATCTGAAGTTGCACCATACGTTGCCATGTTCWGGGGGAGTTTGATGATTGGACGTTGGGGTGGTGCGATTAACGCTTTCGAAATGAAACGTGTAACGAAACAAATTTTACGCTTCGTTGTTCCACTTGTGGCATTCGGATTAGTGCTTCTCGCTTCATCAATYGCTGGTTATGATGTTCAACCATTCTATTGGTACATCTTATGCGTACTCGTTCAAATTGTAGCAACGTATTTAACCAACGATCGACCTGCTTTGACCTTAGGAGTATTCGGGACGCTTGCCTTTATTGCAATGATCATTGGATTAACTTCTACAGGAATGGTAACCGTCTATTCATTCTTAAGTGCAGGACTATTCTGTTCGATTATGTGGCCATGTATTTTCTCACTTTCGCTCGCAGGATTAGGCAAATTTCAAACACAAGGTTCCGGTTTCTTGGTTATGATGATTTTGGGTGGTGGAGTTATTCCTCCTATCCAAGGGAAACTTTCAGATATCATTGGTATTCAAGAATCTTTCTTTGTTGGAGCGATATGTTTTGCTTTTCTCGCTGCTTTTGCATTTATTGWGAAGCGTGTATTGAAAAAACAGGGCTTGAACTTTGAATAAATGAACCTTTATCGATTACTTCTTCTAGGAWTTGTACTACTGATCTCAAGCAATTCCTTTTGTTTGGATGAAGAAAGTATTGCAAAACATGCCAAAAGATTAGTCGATTTTTTCAAGGAACACCACCTTCAACCTCGAAGGGTTGACGATGCCTTTGGAAGAGACGTAAATACCGCTTTTATCGAATCACTGGACGGCGATTTCATGTTGTTCTATCAATCAGATATTGATTTTCTTGAAACGATGTCCGATTCAATTGACAACCAAATTATTCGTAAACAAACGCGGTACATTCACGAAGTTGAACGGATTCTTTTGGAGAGATTAAGTGAAGCGCGCGAAGCATGCGAATCAGCACTAGCGAATTCAAAAACGGTTCTGACTAGAACAGGAAAATACAGCGATCCAACTAGCTACCCAAAAAACGCTCAAGAATTTGCTGAAAATTGGAGAAATTACACCTTAAAACGACTTCAAAAAGAAATTTTATCGAACACAGAAGATCTTGATAAATCAGAAATTGACCTGACTGCTGAATTAGAAAAATCAGTCACTTGGGCAGAACGAACTTTCGGAGCGTACTTTGATGAAATGGATCTCACCGAAGACTATTTCGAAACCTCCTACATTAATGCAATTGCTGAATGTTTCGATCCCCATTCGAGTTATTTCAATGAATCAATTCGACAAGATTACAGCGAAGAATTGACCTCAGAACGACGCATCTTCGGAATCCACTATTCCAAAAATGACAAAGAGGAATATGTGATTACTGGAATTATTCCTGGCAGTTCAGCTTGGTTCAATGATGAAATCAACGTTGGGGATGTTGTGTTGAAAATTACCGAAAGTGACGGTACCACCATAGATCCAAGTTCATCGACTCGCACTGAAATAAATGAATTCTTTTTTCAAGTTTCTACAGACACCATTGAGATATTGTTGGTTTCTGAAGGTGAAAGATCAAAAGTCACACTCACAAAATCTCTTGTTTACAGCGACGATGACATCATCAAATCGGCTATTTTATCGAGTGAGGAATCGAATATAGGATACATTTCACTTCCCGATTTTTATACAAACTGGACGGACACTTCCAATCTCGGTTGTGCAAATGACGTCGCAAAATCCTTGATGAAACTCAAGAAAAATGGCATCAATGGCTTGATTATTGACTTGCGAAATAACGGAGGAGGATCTGTCAAAGAAGCTATTGATTTGGTCGGGATTTTCATCGATTTTGGTCCCGTGATGAGTGAAAAGTATAATAACGGTGATCTCTACACGTCGAAAGATTATAACCGCGGATCAATTTACACTGGACCTTTAATGGTTTTAGTCAATTCAAATTCGGCATCCGCTTCTGAAATCGTAACAGCGGCGTTGCAAGACTATAATCGTGCACTAATTGTTGGACAACCTAGTTTCGGAAAAGCAACAAGTCAAACGGTTCTCGCACTCGACCCGCGAATGAATCCATTATTGAAAGGATTTTACAAAGAAGATGCAAGTTGGGGGTATGCAAAAGTAACGCGGTCAGGGATCTATCGTTTGAACAATTCATCGCTTCAGGAAGTTGGGATTACACCAGACATTTTATTCCCCGATTTGAGCCCTTATCCACCAGAATACGAGCGAGATTTACCCAACTCAATTACATTAGAGGATATTGAAAAGAAAATTTACTACACGCCAAAAGCGGATTTCCCAATAGCGGATTTACAACGAGCGCACTCCGATTTGAAATCTCCAGTAATTGGCCAGCTCCGTTCAATCGCGGATTCTATTCGACTCGTGCGTGAAGAAATTGATGCAGAAATTGATCTCAACAAAGCCATGGAGATGCGCGATCTTGACATAGTACTTCTAGATCGATATCACGCCTTGAAGAAAGATGCAGATTATGCGTACGCACCAAAGTCTATTCAATTTGACAAAATGGTTTTACAGATGTCGCCATTTTTAAACAGCTACAACGAATCATTTTTGGAACGACTAAGCAGAGATGTAGAATTGAACGAAGCATTCAAATTAATAGAAAAACAAATAGAACTCTCAAAATAACCATTAACCTACAATAAAATGAAATACATTTTCACACTAGCTGCACTTGTTTTAGCCTTGAATTCAAGCGCACAAAGCTCAACCAATCCAGGGGAATACATGGACTTCTTTTCTGTTGAATACCTTCAGATTCAAAAAGACATGTGGGATTATACACGATCGGTTTCCCACGGAAAAAGTGCTCGAAAAGTTGAGAAAAGACGTGCTGAATTGATCCAAACGACGAGCTCAGCAAAGAATAAAGCGAAGCGTGCAAAAGCATTCAAAGAGAACGAGAGGTACCGCGATTCTGTTATTCATTATTTCGAATTAATCGAGATCGTATTGCGCGAGGATTATGCAAAAATATTAGACATGGAAGCAATCGCTGAACAATCATACGATGCAATGGAAGCCTACATGATGGCCCGTGATATGGCAAGTGATAAAATGAAAGAAGCTGGCGAAATGATCAACCGCGAGCACAAAGCATTTGCTGAAGAAAATGACGTTACGATCATTGAAGGTGAAGATACGAAGCTCGATCAAAAGATGGGGATCGCGAACAAAGTGTATGATCACTACAACGAAATTTATTTGATCTTCTTCAAGTCATACAAGCAAGAAATGTACTTGTTGGAGGCAATTGGTAATAATGACATCAATGCGATCGAGCAAAACAGAAATGCGCTCATTTCAACTGTTGAGGAAGGAATGGTGAAATTGAAAGAAGTTACACTTTATGAGGGCGACAAATCGATGATTGAAGCTACCCGTAACTTGTTGAAGTTTTACCAGAAAGAAGCAGAAAAGGATGTCGACGTTATTTTGGAATATTTCGAAGCAAAGGAAAATTTTGCTAAGATTCAAAAAGCGTTTGAGGCAAAAAAGGAAAAGAATAGAACCCAAGAAGATGTTGATACATTTAATGGCGCTGCAAACTCTGTAAACGACGCTGTGAATGCTTACAACACAGGTAACGAAACATCCAATAAAGAACGTGGAACTAAGATCGACGGATGGAACAGAGCCGCTGAGAAGTTTACTGGGAAGCATGTTCCGAGGGGGAAGTAATAGATCGATTGTCTGATTGTCAGAGTTTCCGATACGTAGTTGGTAGGGTTGGTACAGTTTGGTTGGATTCGCTTCGCGGCTGCTTTCGGCGGTGTTGGATTGTTGGATTGTTGGATTGTTGGATTGTTGGATTGTTGGATTGTTG